>JALYVF010000089.1 GCA_030853385.1 Actinomycetota bacterium
GATCAGAAAACTCAGGGTGGCGCCGAGCAGCAGCAGCAGCCCGGCGGTGATCAGCAGTTCGGTCAGGATCAGCCGTCCGACGGTCGAGTCGACGTCGGCCAGCGGCACCCAGGCCACCAGGTACACCGGCTCGTTTGAGGCAACCTCTCGGCCCTTTCTTGCCAGAATCCGATACGTCTGCGATCCGGACACATCGCCAACGGTTTCCGGAGCGGCCGTCGGCGGGGCGTTCCCGACTGCTGGGTTGGCGTCAGCGTCACTCACGATGGGGAGCACGACATGCACTCCGTCGCTCTGGGTGACCACCGAGAATCCGATCTCACCTCGAATCGGACTGGTTGAGCTGATTCGCTGCAAAGTACTGGGATCGAGGGACGGCGGCAGGGCAGCAATGATCGATTGCAGCGACGTATCCCTGGACTTGAATAGATTGGAGCGCACATTCATCGGCAGCAGCACGTCGACGGCGGCCAGCGCCAACGCCGCCACTACCAATACCAGCGCGATCAGCCGTGCCCGCAGGCTCCACCGGCGATGCTGCGTCGCTGCGGGAGCGGTCATGGTCGCGTCATACCGTTGTTCGTACCGTTGCGCGGTGGCCGTCAACTGCTGGAGGGGAACGACGACCTGCGTGGCCCGCGCAGCACATAGCCGAAGCCGCGGTGGGTGTGGATCAGCGGCTCGAGGCCTTCGGTGTCGATCTTGCGCCGCAGGTAGGAGATGTAGGTGGCCACCACCGAGTCGTCACCATAGAAGTCGGTGCCCCACACCGCATCCAGCAGCTGCCGGCGGGACAGCACCACGCCGGCGTTCACCATCAGGTGCCGCAGCATCTTGTACTCGGTCGGCGCCAGATCGATCTCGGTGCCTGCCCTTGTCACCTGGTAGGTCTCCGGGTCGAGGTTCAGATCGGCGACCGTCAACTGGCCGGCACTGTCGGTGTCCGGCCGCACTCGGCGCAGCACAGCCGACACCCTGGCGGCCAGCTCCTCCAGCCCGAACGGCTTGGTGACGTAGTCGTCGCCGCCGGCGGTCAGGCCGGCGATCTTGTCGGCAGGGGTGTCCCGCGCCGACAGGAACACCACCCCTGAGTCGATGCCGGCGGCGCGCACCCTGCGCATCACCTCGAGTCCGTCGAAGTCGGGCAGCATGATGTCCAGAATGATCAGGTCCGGCTGGGTCTGCACCGCGACCTTGACCGCCTCCCGGCCGGTAGCGGCCACCGCCACCTCGTAACCGAGGAAGCGCATCGACGTCGCGACGATGTCCTGCAACGACGGTTCGTCGTCCACCACCAGCAAGTGCCCACCGGTCGACATCGTGTTCCTCCCTGGACGGCCCAACTGCCAGCATCCGAGCGGGGCAGTTCTAGCCACACAGCATCACACGAAACGGGCAACGGTTTGACGTCCGGCTGTGAACTGCATGGGAAGCGGCGGTCAGGCCGGCGTCCCGATTGCAGCTGATCAGACCCTGGCTCAGACCCGGCGAGCCAGCGCCACGATCCCATTCCCCCGGCGCGGCGCAAGCCGCTGCAGGCCCTGGAACGGCAGGATGCCGACCCGGACGGCGAGCTCGGCGAGCCTGTTGGACGGTTGCAGCCAGCGCCCGGACCTGGCCGTCTGGTCGGCAACGGAGGCATCGGGACTGCGCTCGCCACCGGCGACCTTGTTGCGCACTGCTTCTAGCAGGTAGGTGAGCGGCCAGCCGTACAGCTTGACCCAGACCGGCTCGAACCCGTTGCGCCGCAACAGGTCGGTGAGCTGGTCGGGCGAGTAGCGCCGGAAGTGCCCCACCGCGGTGTCCGACGGACCGAACAGGTGTTGCCAGGCCGGCACCGACAGCAGCAGGTGGCCGTCGGCGGCAACCCGGCTGCGCCAATCCTGCAATGCGGCCGAGTCGTCCTCGATGTGTTCGAGCACTTCGAACGCGCTCACCAGCTCGAAGACCTGGCCGGCCGGCAGCTCGTCGGTCGCGCAGTTGACGACGGTGCCGCCGCGCGGCCGGATCCGCTGCGCAGCCACCTCGCAGGAGTCGGCATCCGGCTCGATGGCGGTGAGACTCTCGGTCAGGGCCACCAACCGGGCGCCCATCGCGCCCTGCCCGCAGCCGACCTCCAGCGTGCTGGCCGGACATACCTGCTGCATGGCCCGCTTGATCAGCGGCCAGCGCAGCGATGCCCGTGGAGACAGCGGAGCAGCCGGCATCGCAACGTTCTGGGTCACCGCGCGAGCCTGTCTGCCAACGGGCGGACGACGGCCTGTGGGGAGAACTCACGAGCGGCCAGCTCGGCGGCGGCGCGGCGACGCTCGGCCAACGAGTCGCGGTCGACGACAAAGGACTGCACGATGTCGGCGACGGCGACGGCATCCCCGGTCGGCACCAGAACCGCGGCGTCGTCCAACAGTCGTCGTTGCGGAAGGGTATCGGAGGTCACCAGGGCACAGCCGGCCGTAGCCGACTGGTAGACCTTGTTCGGCACCACCTCAGCACCCTTGGTGCTGGTGCCGAAGATGCCGAGCGAAACATGGTGCGCGGCAATAACATCCGGCAGATCGTCCGGCTCCACCCAGTCCAGCCACTCGACCATGCTGGTGCCGATGGCGGCTGCTCTTGTCGCCGCCAGATCCTGCCCTGTGCCGATCATCGTCACCCGCAGGTCCGCCGACGACAGACCGCGGTCGGCCAGCAGCCGCAGCGCCCTGCCGATGGTCGCCGCCCCCTGCAGCGGGGTGTACAGGCCGTAGAACACCACCCTGACGGGCTCGCCAGGCACCGGGGCGGGGACGGATTTCCGGCCGGCGGCAAACCATCGGCTGTCCGCCCCGACAGGGCACACCACCGTCCGGTCGGCCAGCTCAGTTGGCACCCGCGCCTGGTGCTCGGGAGTGTCGAGCACGATGATGTCGGCCGCCGCCAGCGCCCGCCCGTCCAACACCTCAAGAGCTTTGGTGACGGCACCCGGCTTGGCGCCACGGTCGGTGGCGGTGCCGGCGGCGAACAGCAGATGGTCGAGAATGATCGGCGCGCCCTTGAACACCCGCTTCGCCAGGTGCACGTCGAAATGGCCCAGGTAGCCGACCAGCACCGCGTCGATGTGTTCGGTCCTGCGCAGCGTCCGGCCGCGTTTTGCCAGCCTCATCCAGGTGGAGATCAGCCTGCCGGCAAGGATCGGCAGCTTCCACGGCGCCTTCAGCATCGATACCCGTTGCGCTGTGGACAGTCCCAACGGCTCGTTGATCTCGATGACGTCGTGACCGACCTCCCGGAGACCCTCGATCAGCACCCTGACCCGTGGATGCGAGTCGACTTGGTAGGTGCCAAAGGCAACGATGCGCATGCCCCGTCTACCTCCCGGTCTCGTAGTTGATTGTCGATCGTTGCCGCGCCGCCGCAGTGCCTGGCTTCCACGGAGCTTGCCAGACACTACGTCGTCGTCGAGGGTGACGATGCTGGAGCCACCCCACGCCGATGGCCGACGGCCGCCCCGGCGCCGGCGAGGCCGAAGTCCGCCACCGTCATCACCAACCGCGACATCAACACCACCAGCAGGGCAGAGCCCGAGTCCATGAACCGGGACAACCCGAATACCAGGATCAGCTCTCTGACACCGGCGCCGGCCGGCGAGATCGGCACCATCAGGCCGGCGGCGGCGGCGAACGCGAACAGCCCGATCACCAGCAGCACCGGCGGGTAATGTCCGCCGACCGAGCCGGCAAGCACATAGACCTGCAAGCCGTTGACGACGGACCCGGCAACCAGCCAGCCGGCGGCGGACAACAGCGCAGTTTTTGGAATACGTTGCAGCGGAACAGATCTGCCCGTCCACTTGCTGGCGATCCGGCCAGCCCAGACCAACACGTCCGGATGCAGTAGTGCCAACAGCGGTAGCGCAAGCAACAAGGCGAACCCGTAGCGGCCCAAGACATCCCTGCCGGTGATCAGCAGCAGGATGGCTCCCATCGCGCCAGCGGTGACCGCGGACAACACGATAGACATCAACGATGCGGTACCGCTACGAGCCTTCGGTACCTCGAGCTCGCGGGCCATGGTGGCCTGGGCGAAAACAGTCCACACGCCGCCGGGGATGTACTTGCCGAGTTGGCCGACCAGGAACACCCGCTGGGCGTCCTTCATCGTCAGCCCGGATCCAAGACCAGTCAGCAGGTCGCGCCAGGCCGGCGCCCCAGTCCAGGCACCGATCGCCGCCAGCGCCAGCGCTCCGACCACCGGCCACACCGAGACCCTGCCCCATGCCTGGCCGACCTGATGGCGCTTGACGTACACCCAGACGACGGCAAGGGCGACGACCAGCACCAGGAATCCGACCCGCAGCAACCGTCCCCAACCGTGCCGGGAGCGCGGGCTCACCGCGGGATTGTTCACCATCTGGCCGGCCGGCTCCTCAGTCGATGCCCGGACGCTGAACTACCAGGCCAGCGATAGTTTACCCATCGAACCAGTGGGCCGATGCCTCGCTGAATTACTCGCCGAAGCGCCGATGCCGCGCGGCGTAGTCGCGCAATGCTCTGAGGAAGTCAACGCGGCGGAAGTCCGGCCAGTAGGCCTCGCAGAACCAGTATTCGGAATGCGCGCTCTGCCACAGCAGAAAGCCCGACAGCCGCTGCTCACCCGATGTTCTGATCACCAGGTCGGGATCCGGCTGGCCCGAGGTGTACAGGTGCTTGCTGATGGCGTCGGTGGTGACGGACGCGATCAACGCGCTGGCCTCATCGCCCTGTTCGACGCCGTCGGTCAGCAACGATCGGACGGCGTCGACGATCTCTTGCCGGCCGCCGTAGCCGACGGCGATGTTCACCTGCAGGCCGGCGCGATCGGCGGTGCGAGTCTCGGCCGCCGCCAGCCTGGTCGCCACCTCTGTTGGCAGCACGTCCATCGAGCCGACGACCCGCAGCCGCCACGGCTTACCCGGCGCGGCCAGCTCGTCGGCGACGTCCGGAATAATGCCGAGCAACACAGCCACCTCGTCGCCGGATCGACGCAGGTTGTCCGTCGACAGCAACCACAGGGTGACGGTGCCGATCCCGGCGGCCGTGCACCATTCGAGCAGGTCAGCGATGTGCTGAGCACCGACCCGGTGGCCATGGGAGAGGTTCTCGAAGCCGGCCTTCTTGGCCCAGCGCCGGTTGCCGTCGAGCATCACCCCGACGTGGTGCGGAATCTGGGCCCCGACCAACTCCCTGGTCAGTTTGCGCTCATAGACGCGGTAGACAACGGCCGGGAGCCTCACCGGCCCCACCATACGCACGCTTGCCCTGCCCACTGCCTATGGGTTTCGTGCGGATCGTCCGCACGGTCTTGGTGGCTGAGGACAACATGCGCGATCATGGAGTCATGTCCCTTGCCGCTCCACTCGCCGGCCCCCCGATGGTGGCCGTCCGGGCGCGCCCACGGGCCCGCGGTTGGATCCATTTCTATTCGTCGATCGTGGCCGCGCTCGCCGGGGTGACGCTGGTCATCATGGCCGCCACCACCGTTGGAGTGTCGGCGGCGTTCGCTTGCGGCGTCTACACGCTGACGGTGATCGGGTTGTTCTCGATCAGCGCCACCTATCACCTGCACACCTGGACCGGCGTGCGGTCCCGTACCTGGATGAAGCGTGCGGATCACTCGATGATCTTCATCTTCATTGCCGGCACCTACACCCCGATTGCGGTGCTGGCGCTGCCGCCGTCGACCAGAGTGCTGGTGCTGGTGATCGTCTGGGCCGGCGCCCTCGGTGGGGTGGCACTGAAGGTGCTCCGGCCGCATTCGCCACGCTGGCTGGGCGTGCCGTTCTACCTCGCGCTCGGGTGGGTGGCCGTCTTCCTCATCCCCGACATGTTGCACGCCGGCGGAGTGGCCGCGCTGGTGCTGATCCTTTTCGGCGGCCTGCTGTATTCGGTCGGTGCGATCTTCTACGCCACCAGGCGGCCCAACCCGTGGCCGACGACCTTCGGTTATCACGAGTTCTTCCACGCCGCGGTGTCGCTGGCGGCGCTGTGCCACTGCGTGGCGATCTGGCTGATCCTGTACCGACCCATCGGCTGAGTCAGTCCGCTACGGACGACGCTGTGGCAATGCTCCGTCAGACGGAGCAATGCCACAGCTGGTCCCTGCCGAGCCCCGCCGGCGAGGATCAACATCGGGTACGAGGACCTGCTTGTTGCGTCCTGTCCCACCAGCCACAAACGAGCTGATGGGGGCACACCACCCGGTTGCGGGGGATTGCTCCTCGCGGGACTGAAGTTGATCCTTGCGGGAGCGAGCGATCAGTCGGCGGTCAATTGGCCTGGTCGGTGTCGTCCGATTGGTCGGCGTCGTCCGCTTGATCGTCGAGGCCGGGGCCGTCGGCGCGCAGCCGGTCGACCTCTTCCATCGCCTCGCGGAGCGAGCTGAGCCAGTCGTCGGCGTGCTGGCCGACCAGCCGAACCGCCCAGGCGAGGGCGTCCGATCGCGACCTGGCAACGCCGGCAGCGACCAGGGTGTCGAGCACCTGACGCTCTTCCTGTCGCAGCCTGGTCATCACCGGAGCGGACAGCGTGGTGAACAGCTCTTCGGTGTCGCCGATCCTCGCTCCCCAGGAGACCTGGCGCCCGTAGCGGTGCTGGGCCTGCCGGGCGATCTCGATGCGATCTTCGCGGGTCTGCTCGCGGAACCGGGAGATCCGGCCCGACTCGGCAGCGGCCGTGGCGGCTCGATCTGCCTTCTCCTCGGTGGAGTCGGCCTGCTGCCCGAGGGCCGGCAGCTCGCCAACCACCAGGATCTCGTCACGATCGACGGTCACCTCTGGTGCTCCGGCGAACCAGCCGTCCGGCAGTCGACCGGCGAACCAGCCGGCCGCATCGGTGGCATCCGGCAGTCCTGGGCCGCCGCGTCGGCCGCGCGGACCGCCGGGAAAGCCGCCGCGCGGGCCGAACCCGCGCCGCGATTCACCGTCGCGTCCGCCGTGGCCGCCTCGACCGCGTCCTTCATCGGCGCTCTCGCTGTCGCCGCCGCCGAAGGCAGCGCCGAGGACGGCGTTCAGTACGGGTCCTAGTTCGTGGCCAAGCGGATGCCGGCCGTGAGTGTGTTGGTCCTTCATGGGTTTACTCCTCATGTGTCTACGCCTGTACGGCGCTTGCGTGGCGCCTGATGCGGCGCTGCGCCCGGTCGGGCGCGGTAGCTGATGTGGCACTGCGGGTGCGTGATTACATCATTACATTGCTAAGTAACCCAGGCAAGGGCGAGGTCTATTCCCAGTCGGAAGCTGCTACCCGCCGGTGTGCGGTTCGTGTTTCGTCAGGTCGATGTCTGCGTCGCCATGGTCGGCTTCCTCGACGTCGACTCCTGATGCCTCAGCGGCCTGGTGACCAGCGACGCCGTTCGCAGCGTCGTTCGCCCCGGCATCCAGTTCGGCGTCGGCCATGTCCCGCACCTTGCGCAGGTGCTTGCTCATGTTGCGCATCAACAGCCAGACGGCGATCCCCAGCAGGATCAGCACCAGCGCCCCGATGGGAGCCGCCTTTCCCCACTCCGGGCCCTCGCCGGGTGGCGGCTGCGGTGGATCGGCCAGCCAGCGCGCCGTCCGGGGCGCCGTTAGCACCGCCCAGGCCAACATCACTGCTGCCCCGTCGGTGCCAGCGCTTGTTCGCGGACGCCGGCGAACAGATCCGACTCGGGGAGCTGGACCGGCACTCTGCTCTGCGCCAACTCGTAGTCGTCGGTGCCCCACACCCGCGCCTCGATCTCGCGTGGCACGGCGAACCAATGCGAGTCGGGATCGATCTGGGTCTCGTGGGCCCGCAGCGCCATGTCTCTGCGCTCGAGGTGATCGGCGACCGGCACCTTGCTGGTGATCTTGTCGTTCCTGTTCGGTCGCGGATTCTCCGCCATCCTGGCGATCCACTCGTCGAACGGACCCTTACCAGTCGCCTCGCGCACCGCCTCGTTGATGGCCCGCATCCTGCTGGGTGAGAAGCCACCGTTGTAGTACAGCTTCAGCGGCTCCCACGGCTCGCCGGCATCCGGGAACTTGGTCGGGTCGCCGGACGCCTCGAATGCCGCAACGGAGATCAGGTGGCAGCGGATGTGGTCGGGGTGCGGGTAACCACCGTTCTCGTCGTAGGTGGTCATCACCTGCGGCCGGAACTGACGCACCACCTTCACCAGCGCCTCCACCTCGAGGTCAACGTCGAGGGCCCCGAAGCAATCGGCCGGCAGCTCCCAGGTATCGGCGGCACCCTCGTGGTAGCCGGAGTCGTGGAACCCGAGCCAGACATGAGCGATGCCGAGAATCTCTGCGGCCCTTGCCATCTCACGTTGTCGCAGGGCAGGCATGTCGACATCCGCTGCATCGAACTTCGGGTTCAGGATGTCGCCGCGTTCGCCGCCGGTGCACGACACCACCACCACACCAACCCCATCGTCGGAGTACTTGGCCAGGCTGGCTGCGCCCTTGCTGGACTCGTCATCCGGGTGTGCGTGCACCGCCATCAGACGCAACGGCGCCGCCGCCGCCTGCTCCGTTCGCCTGACAGCGGCATCGAAAATCGTCTCGGTCACGAACACGTCCTTCACCTCTGCCCGGTCGACTGCCGAGCGCTATGTCCATTGTGGCTCCTCGGGTCCCGATACCGGACCAGCGGGTAGGTCAGCGAAAGAACCATCCGAACCGGTGGCACCCGCCGCGACCTGGGTGAATGCCGCGACCGGGCCGTCATAATCAGCTGTTGCACTGCCGCACCGTGTTATCCTGGTCGTAGAAGACGCGGCTCCCGGCTGTTATCTCACGCTGAGGGCCGCTCCCGCATTTGTAGGGCCCGATGCGCCGGAAACGGTTGATTGTTCCAACCGTTTCCTGGGTACCGCATCGACACCCACGCACCAGAAGTACGTCTGCCGAGTCGGGTCGTGCGACGCCTGCGAGTCCGATTCACCGCAGCGTCCACGCCGACTCACCCGCGCCGAACCCGGCGCGGTTTTCAGTACGTGGCCAGCAGCACTCGGCCACTAGTAAGGAGTCGCCGTGAGCGAGACAGCTGCCAGCACCTGGCTGACCCAGGAAGCCTTCGACCGGCTGAAGGGCGAGCTCGACGAGCTCATCGCCGATCGACCGGTGATCGCCGCCGAGATCAACGCGCGCCGCGAAGAGGGCGACCTCAAGGAGAACGGTGGTTATCACGCCGCCCGCGAGGAGCAGAGCAAGCGGGAAGCCAGGATCCGCCAGCTGCAGGAACTGCTGAACGAGGCGAAGGTGGGCGTCCGGCCGGCCGACGACGGTGTCGTCGAGCCAGGCATGGTCGTCACCATCGCCTACAACTCCGACGACGACGACCAGGAGACCTTCCTGCTCGGTTCCCGCGAAGAGGGCATGCACGGCTCAATGTCGGTGTACTCACCGCAGTCGCCGCTCGGCAAGGCCATCCTCGGCGCCACCCCCGGCGAGACCCGCGAGTACGAGCTGCCGAACGGCAAGTCGCAGAAGGTCACTATCGTGGAGTGCAAGCCGTACTCCGGCTGACGCCTCCCGTTGCGTCACGGCCGCGTCGGGTCAGTGTTGATCCAAGACGTGGAATCCGGCAGCTGCCAGTGAGCGGAGGATCTCGTCCCGATGCTCGGCGCCGCGGCATTCCAACCTGATCGACACCTCGACGTTGCCGAATTCCAGCCCGCTGCCGAGCCGTGACTGTTCGAGGTCCACGACGCTGCCGCCGAGTCCGGCCAGCAGCGCCAGCAGTTGTGCGAGCGAGCCGGGCCGGTCGCTGATCTCCAGCCGCAGGGACAGGAATCGACCGGCGGCCACCAGCCCGTGTTCGGCCACGTGCACCATCAGCAGCGGGTCGATATTGCCACCGGACAGCACGGCAACCACCGGTGGCTCGAACCGCTTGGCATCGGACATGATCGCCGCAACGGCGGCCGCCCCGGCCGGTTCCACCACCAGCTTCGCCCGCTCCAGGCACAACAACATGGCGCGCGACAGCTGGTCCTCTGTCACCGTGATGATGTCGTCCACCAGGTCGGACACATGGGAGAAGGTGATGGCTGTCGGCTCACCGACAGCGATGCCGTCGGCCAGTGTCGACATCTGTTCCAGCCGGACGGGATGCCCCGCCGCGAGGGACGCTGGCCAGGCTGCGGCCTGTTCGGCCTGCACCCCGACGATCCGCACATCGGGTCGTTGCGGCTTGACGGCGGCCGCGATCCCAGAGATCAGGCCGCCGCCGCCGAGCGCGACGATGATCGTCTTGACCTGCGGCACCTGCTCCAGGATCTCCAAACCGACGGTGCCCTGCCCGGCCAGCACATCGGGGTGATCGAACGGGTGCACCAGCACCGCACCTGTCTGTTCGACGAACCGCTTGGCCTCGTCGAGCGCCTGCGACAGGTCGACGCCGAACATGTGCACGGTCGCGCCGTAGGCCTTGGTCGCTTCCAACTTGGCGATGGACGCGCCGATCGGCATGAAAACGGTCGATTTGATCCCGAGCAGGGCTGCCGCCAGGGCCACCCCCTGGGCATGGTTGCCGGCGCTGGCGGCCACCACTCCCGCCGCCTTCTCCTCGTCGGTGAGCCTGGAGATCCTGGTGTAGGCGCCGCGAATCTTGAACGAGCCGGTGCGCTGCAGGTTCTCGCACTTGAGGTGCACCTGGCCGCCGACCAGTGTCTCCAGCGGCCGCGACGACTCCATCGGGGTGAACCGGATGACGGGACGGATGAGCTCGCGAGCGCTACGGATCTCCTCGACGCTGACCTGGGGCATGGTGGCGATCCTGCCATGAGCCGACGGGTCAGCCCACCGGGTAGGTATCAGGTTCGAGCACCGCGGCGGCGGCCCCCACCTGTCCACCCTCCCCGCCGAGCAATGCCGGCACCAGCCGGGGCGGCGCGGCGTAGCTCAGCGCGGCAAACCGTTGATAGCCGTCCGTCATCGGGTCGAACAACACCGGACCAACGGTGGCCAGCGGCCCGCCGATCACCACCACATCCAGGTCCAGCAGCGTCACCGCCCCCGCGACGGCCTGCCCGATCGCCTCGCCCGCCCGACGGAACGTCGCCAGTGCCACCGGATCCCCGCGTCTGGCAGCCTCGGCCACCGCAGCCGCGTCGGCCAGCGAATCGCCGCCGTGGCTGCGAGCCCAGTCCGCGATGGCCGCGCCGCCGGCCACCGCCTGCAGACAGCCGCGACCACCACAGGCACAGTTCGGCCCATACGGATCGACGCAGACATGCCCGATGTGGCCGGCGTTGCCCGTCGTTCCCGTCACAAACCGGCCATCGATCACCAGCGCCCCGTCGATGCCGTGCCCGAGCACGATGCCCAGCACGTTGCGGCGACCGCGCGCCGCACCCCGCCAATGTTCGCCGGCGCACACCGCGGTGGCCGGCGACAGCAGCCTGACACCGATGCCGTAGTGCTCGGACAGCCTGTCCCGCAACGGATACGACTGCCAGGCGCCGAGGGCGGAGGTGAACGTCGGGGCTACCGACTCTGCCAACTCTGCGGACGGCGGGCCACCGGCCGGGCTGACGGTACCGCCCTGCGGGTCCACCCGGCCGCTGGCGACCACCCCGATTCCCGGCAGCACCCCGGCGTCCTCCGGCTCTATCCCGACCGCATGCAGCACCGCGTCGATCGACTCGGTGAGGATGCCGAAGATCGCGTCTGCGTGGTCGCGGCCGCTGGTCAGCGCTGCCGCCGGAATGCGTTGTGCGGACACGGCTTCGCCATGGCCGGCGATCAGCGCGACGTCGATCCGGCCCGACTCGATGGAGATGGCCAACGCGCATCGTGACAGGTCGAGCTCCTCGATCTGCTGATCAGGATCGACGGTGTCCGACGGGTCGAAGTCGTCGGTGGTCACCCGGCGGGTGGCGGCCGGGTCGCCGTCCCGCATCAGCAGCACGTCGACATCGGTGCCGTCGTTGCTGTCGATGGTTTCGATCCTCTGCTCGCCCTCGTCGGCGTCCCGCACCATGGCGCAGGACACCACCTGCACCTCGTCACCAGCGGCCGGGCTGCCGGCCGGCCGCGGGTCTGTTCGATCCTTGTCTGAGCGCATGACTACCGATTCTGACTGCTCGCCTGCCAGGCCGCGGTGTTTCGGCAAACACCAACGATCGCGTGGTGGCCGACGATCGCGTCGCCGTCACGCCAGCGCGTCCGCCAGGTCGGCCAGCAGGTCGGCGATGTCCTCGATCCCGACGGACAGCCGGATCAGGTCGGACGGCACCTCGAGCGCCGACCCGACGACGCTGGCGTGCGTCATCAGAGAAGGATGCTCGATCAGCGACTCGACACCACCGAGGGATTCCCCGAGGGTGAACAGCCTGGTGCGGGAGCAGATCTTGACGGCCTCCTCCTGGCCACCGGCAACGGTGAACGACACCATGCCGCCGAACCGCGACATCTGGACGGACGCGACATCGTGGCCCGGATGGTCGGGCAGGCCGGGGTAGTAGACCTTGCCGACCTTGCGCTGCCCGAGCAGCAGCTCGACGATCGCCTCGGCGTTGTCGCAGTGCCGATCCATCCGTACCGCAAGGGTTTTCGCGCCGCGCAGCGTCAACCACGAGTCGAACGGGCCGGCAATGCCGCCCATCGACTTGGCGTGGAAGGCGAACGCCTCCCCCAGTTCGGGATCGGAGGTGATCAGTCCACCGCCGATCACATCGGAGTGGCCGCCGATGTACTTGGTGGTCGAATGCATGGCCACGTCGGCACCGAGCTCCAGCGGCCGCTGCAGGTACGGGGTGGCAAAGGTGTTGTCCACCAACAACTTTGTTCCAGCCGCATGAGCGATCTCGGCCAGCCCGGCGATGTCGGCGATGCCCAGCAGCGGATTGGTAGGCGTCTCGCACCAGATCAGTTTGGTGGCAGGGGTGAACGCCGCCCGGACGGCGTCCAGGTCTGCCAGCGGCACCGCCGAATAGGTCAAACCCCATGGCACGCAGATCTTGTCGATCAGCCGGAAGGTGCCGCCGTAGGCATCGTTCGGTATCACCAGGTGATCACCCGGCTTGAGCATCGACCTGATTGCCGTGTCCGCTGCTGCCATCCCGGAGGCGAAGGCGTGCCCGCTGCGGCCGCCCTCCAATGACGCCAGTGCCGTTTCCAACGCGGTCCTGGTGGGATTGCCGGCCCGCGAATAGTCGTACCCGGAGCGGGTCACCCCCACCTGATCCTGCGCGTAGGTGGAGGTCTGATAGATCGGCACCACCACCGCCCCGGTGTGCGGATCGGGTTCCTGGCCCGCGTGGATGGCCCTGGTGGCGAAGCCGTCGGAGTGCTCGTACCCGACCCGCGTCGTCGCCTGCTGTGTCGTCGGGTGCTGTGGCGTCGCCTGCTGTGTCGTCGGGTGCTGTGTGGTCACCGAAACTCCCGTCAGCGCGCCACGAAGGCGAGCAGATCTGCCCTGGTCAGCACACCGGCCGGCTTGCCGTCCTCCACCACCATCACCGCGTCGGACAACTCAAGCGCATGCCGCGCCGACTCAACGGGTTCGCCGGCGCCGACCAACGGGAACGGCGCATCCATATGCGCAGACACCCGGTCCGCCAGCTGCGCCCGGCCGGTGAAAAGCGCGTCCAGCAAAGCCTTTTCGGACACCGAACCGGTGACCTCACCGGCCATCACCGGCGGCTCGGCGTTCACCACCGGCATCTGGGAGACCGAATACTCGTGCAAGATCTCGACAGCGTCGCGCACCGTCTCCGCTGGGTGGGTGTGCACCAGCGCCGGCAGCTGACCACTCTTGGAGCGCAGCACATCGCCGACGGTTGCCTTGTCGTCGCGCGCCAGGAATCCGTAGGAGGCCATCCAACTGTCGGAAAAGATCTTCGACAGGTAACCGCGCCCGCCGTCGGGCAGCAGCACCACCAGCACGTCGTCCTCGGTCAGCGTCGCCGCGACCTTCAACGCCGCCGCGACGGCCATCCCGCAGGACCCGCCGACCAGCAGGCCCTCCTCGCGGGCCAGCCGCCTGGTGATGTCGAACGAGTCGGCGTCGGACACCGCGACGATGTCGTCGGTGACGGTGCGGTCGTACGCCGCCGGCCAGAAGTCCTCACCGACGCCCTCCACCAGATAGGGCCGGCCGGTACCGCCGGAGTAGACGCTGCCCTCGGGATCGGCGCCGATCACCTTCACCGCGCCGGCGGACATCTCCTTGAGGTAGCGCCCGGTCCCCGAGATGGTGCCGCCGGTCCCCACGCCGGTGACGAAATGGGTGACCTTGCCGTCGGTGTCGGCCCAGATCTCCGGACCGGTCGACTCGTAGTGGCTGGCCGGGTTGTTCGGGTTCGAGTACTGGTCCGGCTTCCAGGCCCCGTCGATCTGGATGACCAGCCGATCCGAGGTGCTGTAGTAGGAGTCCGGATCGTCCGGCGCGACGGCCGTCGGGCAGACCACCACCTCGGCGCCGTAGGCGCGCAACACGTTGCGCTTGTCCTGGCTCACCTTGTCCGGGCAGACGAACACGCAGTGGTAGCCGCGCTGCTGGGCGACCAAAGCCAGTCCGACGCCGGTGTTGCCGCTGGTCGGCTCGACGATGGTGCCACCGGGCTTCAGCTCGCCGGATTTCTCGGCGGCGTCGATCATCTTCACCGCGATCCGGTCCTTGACGCTGCCACCCGGGTTGAGGTACTCCACCTTGGCCAGCACCAGCGGCTTGAGTCCCTTGGTCAGCGCGTTGAGCTTGACCAACGGGGTCCCACCCACCAGGTCCATCACCGAGTTCGCGTAGCGCACGTCTTCTCCTTCGCCGGCCGCTGGCTCGGGCCTGCCCGACCACGGCTCGTCTGCCGACACCGTCGTCTGCCGTTTGGTTGCTGGGTATGTCCAGCTGCTCCCGCAAGGCTATCGGCCCGTCCGGATCGCCAACGACCACGGCAATCCTCGGGCACAATTCGCAGCAGCAGCGGCAGCAGCAGTTCGGCGGTGACGGTGGCGGTAGCGGTGGGCGAGTCGAAAGGGTGGCGGGGACGTGCACGACAGGGGCGAGAGAATCGGCCTTCCGGCCGCGACCGTCTTGGCCGCGGCGACGATGACGGGCTTCCTCGGCGTAGCAGGGGTGACCTGGGCGGCCATCCGAGCGCAGGCGAAGGACGCCACCCGCAGCGTCGAGGACGCCGCCGTGCAGGCGGCCGTCGCTGCCGGCGCCATCCCGGCCGGCGCCCCCAGCGCCGGCGACATCCCGCCACTGGGCGGCGACGGTGTCTACCGACCCGACGGCAGCGCAGTGGTCGGCGAACCCGCCGGCCTGACGCTCACCATGCTCGGCGACTCGACATCCGTCGGTTACGGCTGTGCGACATCGGACGAACTGCCTGGCGTGCTGCTGGCCCGCCGGACCGCGGCGGCGCTGCAGCTGCCGGTGCGACTGTCCACCCACGGCCGGGTCGGGGCCATGTCGGTCGAGCTCGACGCCCAGCTGGCTTCGGCCATCGAACAGGGGCCGGAGGTGGCGGTGATCGTCATCGGCGCGAACGACATCACCGGCCAGGTGCCACCGCACCGGGCGGCGCGCTGGCTGGGGGCGGCCGTTGCCGCGCTCCGCGCCCAGGGCATCGAGGTGGTGGTGGCGACCTGCCCCGACTTCGGGGTGATCGCGCCGATCCCGCAGCCGCTGCGCACCCTGGTAACCAGGTGGTCGCATCGGCTGGCGGTGCTGCAGGAGCGGGCGGTCCGGGATGCCGACGGGATCGCGGTGCCGATCGGCCGGCTGGTCTCCCCCGGCTTCCGCGGCCGACCCGACCTGTTCTACGCCGACGGCTTCCACCCGTCCGCCGCCGGCTATGCCCGGGCGGTGGATGTGATGATCGGCGACGTCGTCGCCGGCGCGATGCGGGCGTTGTCCGAGCGCGGCGTTGCGGGCTGATCAGCCCATCCACCCACCCCCTTCTTTCGATGATCATGGCTCCCTGCCCGGCAAAGCGGATTAATCGGCGGCTTTTTGCGTGCAGGAAGTCATGATCAACAACGGCGTGGGACTGGAATCGGCCAAGGCGAGTTGTCCACCGACATCAGGCTGTCCCCATTCTTCAGCCCGTTCGTGGCCCAAGTGGCGCTGACCGGCCAGCGTTGACCGATGGATCCGAGCATGAAGCACCTGGCCGATCAGCAGGGCGGTGTTATTCACGTAGGTCAGCTGCGGCAGAAGTATCGGTGGGAACGCATCTCGACCTGGGTGCGGACGGGACGGCTCACGGCTATCGGTCGTGGGTGGCTGCAGGTGCCCGATGCCGGGTCCGATCTCCAGGCTCGATTTACCCGTGCGCAGACACAGATAGGTGAACCGATCATTGCGTGTTCGTTCAGCGCCGCTCGGTTCTTCGGCATCAACCTTGTCGACGACGGGAAGCTTCACGTGACGACGGCTTCCGGGCATTCGGTAAGCGTTCCCAGGGATGTCGTCCTGCACCAGGCGCCACCTCGATCGCCCATCAGCTCGTGGCCAGGCATGCGCGTCACCGACAGGGCCGACACGGTCGTAGACGTGGCTACGGCGGTGGGCGAGATCGACGTACTGGCAGTCCTCGACGCTGCCGCGGTCGTTGGGCTGCAACCCTGCCAGGTCGCCGCAGCGCTTGAGCGCGCCGCCCGGCGTCGGGGCGTGGTGCAGGTCCGTCGCTGGCTGCCCTACCTGGATTGCCGCAGCGCATCGCCGATGGAGTCGCGCACCAGGGCCCGGCTGCTCGCTTACGGTCTGCCCGCGCCCGATCTGCAAATCAGGGTGCTGACGAGTTCTGGCGTCAAGTTTCTGGATCTTGGTTGGGAGCAGTATCGGGTCGGTGCCGACTACGAGGGCCAGGAGTTCCACACCGGAGACGGCAGGATGTCGAAGGACCGCCGGCGGCACAACGCGATCACCGACGGCGAGTGGCGGATGTTTTATCCGACAGCTCGGGACATCTACACCGATTATCGGGCATTCGCTTCGATGGTCGAGCGGGCGTTACGTGCTGCTGGCTGGCAGGAACCGCTGCACCCACTTCGATGTTGATCATGGCTCACAGCCCGCGAAACGCCGATGAGCTGTCCGAATTGCCGGGCAGCGCGTCATGATCGACATCGAAAACGGCGGCAGCGCCAGCCAGCACCCGTGTCAGCCGAGGCCGAGGTCGGCGGCCAGCATCTTGAGTAGGGCAGCACCCTCGTCGCCGGCACCGGCGGCGATCGCGTCATCGAAGAGCACCGCCAGCTGATCGGCCAGCGCGGTGAACGACAACCCGGGCACGGCGCTGCGCGGTCGCCGCTCGGCGTCGGCCGCCAGGTCGGCGAGCCGCTGCCCGGCCAGCCGAGCCGCGGCGATCCGGTCCCCGTGCTGCCACGACGAAAACGACCAGGCCCGCAGCCGGCGAATCAGTTCGCCCGGCTGCGGGCCTTTGACAGGGTGGATCAACAGCGTCAGTTGCTGCGCATGTACCCGAGCAGTCGCAGGATCTCCAGGTACAGCCAGACCAACGTCACCATCAGCCCGAACGAGAAATACCAGGCGGTGCTGGCCGGCGCGCCGCCCTTGATGGCCTGGTGGATGGTCTCGAAGTCGAGCATGAAGCTGAACGCGGCGATGACGATGCAGACGATCGAGAAGATGATCGACAGGGTGCCGCCGTCGCGCAAGTGCAGGTTGCCGCCGAACATGCCGACCAGTAAGTTGGCCGCCATCAGCACGATGACGCCGATCATCGCTCCCAGCAGCACCTTGGTGAACTTGGGCGTCACCCGGATGACGCCGGTCTTGTAGACCACCAACATGCCGGCGAAGACGCCGACGGT
Source organism: Actinomycetota bacterium (assembly GCA_030853385.1). Classification (GTDB taxonomy): domain Bacteria; phylum Actinomycetota; class Actinomycetes; order Mycobacteriales; family Nakamurellaceae; genus Nakamurella. The sequence continues at coordinate 17,762 of JALYVF010000089.1, forward strand.
GCCGATGATGGCCTGCATCGCGATTCCCGGCCACTGGCCCTCGAACACACCGGTGATCGCGCCGAGCAGCACTCCCTCGGCCACCGCGTACCCGAGGATCAGCGCCGGGTTCGACGACCGCTTGAAGATGATCACCAGTGACAACACCAGCCCGATCACCAACGCCGGGATGGTCAGCACGTAAGCCTTCAAGTAGGCGGTGATCACCCCCGCTACGATGGCGGTGCCGAGCAACGTAGCGGTCCTGGCCACCACGTCGTCCAGGGTCAGGTAACGCTGTTGGGCTGGCGCACCGTAGCCGGTGGCCGAGGGCTGGTTGTACATCTGCTGCAGGTAGTCGGCGCTCGGCGCCTGCTGGCCGCCGATCACCTTCTGCATGTTCCGGAAGGCAGGGTTGTTGCTCGGCACGGTGTCCTCCGTTGTGCGGTCGGGTCTGCTTGATCGCTACTGGTTCGAACGCTACCGGTCCTTGCCCGAGTTCGGGCGAACATCGGTCGTTGTCCCCGGCAACGCTCACCGCGTCAACGCTCAGCTGTCGTCTCTGGTTCCCACGGGGGATGTTCGTCGCCGACCCCGACCGTCTGACCTGCCGTCGGGAAGTGCTTGCACGCCGTTCGACAGCCGGTGCCCCCGGTGGGATTCGAACCCACACCTGTGACCCTTTTAAGGGGCCTGCCTCTGCCAGTTGGGCTACGGGGGCGCATGCCGACAGGGCCGGCACGTCGAGGGTAGGACGTCGACGGCCGACGCCGGCAACCGACCGAACCTGCTGGATCGCTCAGGACTCCAGGCTGTCGGATCGTGCCACCCCTGGTGCGGGCGTGCTGGCGCTGGCCGTGATCGGCTTGGCCACCGCCAGACCCGTCAGCAGAATCAGCAGGCCGGCGACGGTGAAGACGGTGTCGACGGGTCCGAAATGCATACCGGCGATGTGCGCATCCACGCCGGCAAGGACGGTGCTCAGCAACCAGCCGGTGCCGGCCATCGTCACCAACGAAGCGATGGTGGGACCAATATTCAGCACGGCGGAGGCTCGCCCCAGCAGCGCTGCGGGAATGGATTGCATGAAAAGCGGGAAGAGGACCGTGTTGATGATCCCGATCGGTAGCGCGAGCAGTGTGTAGACCGCCAGCGATACCCCAAACGTGGTCGTCCGGGAAAACAGCACCACCAGCAGGCCGACTGCAATCAAGCCCAGAACATAGAGGCGTGCGGCGTTGACCCGCCGCTCTACCCACGGAGCGATCACCACCCCGAGCAGCGTGCCGATGGAGAAGGCCATCATCAAAATGCCAAGCAACGCACCGTTTCGATGCAGCACGTCGGTGACGAAGAAGACCTCAAGGACATTGATCGCGCCGGTCCCGGCTGCCACCACGGTGATCGACACCGCGATGCAGACGAGCATCGTGTTCGAGCCGATGGCCGACAACCCGGATCGGAGAGACGACCAGAACGGCTGTCCAGCCGCGGACCCGTCTGGCTGCGAGTCCCACGGCGCCCTGCTCAGCAACCACGAGGAAAGCAAAAAGGAGCCCGCGTTGAGGGCAAGCGCCCAGTTGACTCCGGCACTGAACAGCAACGGCGCCGCCAACGGCGGACCAATAATGGCGGACAAGGTGTTCGCCGAGCCCTGCATCGAGAACGCCATCGTGCGCAATCCATCCGGGATCGTCTTGGCGATCATCGTCGTCCGAGCCGCCACGAAGAACTGCCCGGCGCCATTGGCAACGGCGATGGCCGCGTAGATCCAGCTGAGCTGCCCGGCCGTGCCCAACGCCGCACCGAACGGGCCGACCAGCAACAAGCTGGCCATCGCCACCGCCTGAACCAGATTGCTCAACACCAGAATTCGATGTCGATCCAGCCGGTCGACGAACACCCCGGCGAGCGGGCCGACGAAGAGAATCGGCAACGCCGCGGCGGTCATCACCCCGCTCACGGCGACCGGTGCCCACGGCTTGCAACGGCCGATCTCGGTGCCGATCCACAACACCACCGTGGTGTCGAACACGAAGCGCCGAGCCGGGACACCACACTGGCCGGGAACGCGTACCGCCACGACGGGATCGACCACAACTGCCGGCGGGACGGCGTCGTGGTTGCAGTGCTCAGTGCGGATCCCCCGGCGCGGCTCATGCATCCACCCTGGACTAGCCGAGATATTTGCGCAATATACTTGCGCAATTATCTTGTGCAGGTTCGTTAGGCTGGTTCCGTGCGGACAGATCGGGATCGGGAGGTAGCCAGGGAGGTTTCCGACCCCAAAGCGTGGCGGGCGCTCAGCCATCCCATTCGCATCCAGCTCATCAGAGAGCTTGCGCAGCGGCCGTCCGCCAGGGCAGCCGATCTGGCCGAGATCATCGGTGCACCCGCGAACAGCGTGAGCTTCCACCTGCGGCAACTGGCCCGATACGGCTTCGTCGAGCCCGACGACACGGCCCATCGCGATCAGCGGGAACGGTGGTGGCGTTCGTCGAGCCCACGAGGGTTTGTGATGAAAGGCGACCGAGGTCAGTCTGCGGCCGATCGGGATGCCCTGGCGAAGCTGGTACTCGTTGCCCGAACTGCCGCTCATCAGCAGCTGGACGACTGGTTCGATGCCGACTTGGCCGCGGCCGACAGCGAGCCGCAGGACCAACAAGCGGTGTCCAACCACGAGGTGTACCTGAACCTCACCGACATGGAGTTCGCCGCCTTCCAGCAGGAGTCCCGTGAGTTGCGGCGTCGGTGGAATGCGCGCGATCGTCACCCCAGCGATTCCGAGGATCGCCGAACGTATGTACTCGTCAGCTATCTGGCGCCGAAAGACGCTCTCGACGACGCGCGCGCTCGAAGGTCACAGCCGGGCTGATCGCCAACCCACACCCATCCGCGCCGAGGTTCAGCCGACCAGTCGGCCGACGATGGCGCTCGCTCGGGCCAATACGTCGTCCACCATGGTCGGGGTGAGCTTGCCGGTGAAGGTGTTCTGCTGGCTCACGTGGTAGCACCCCAGCAGCGTCAGCCGCCGGCCGGCCCGCTCGACGACTGCCTCGGCGCCGTGGCCGAATTTCGGACGCGGGCGCGGAATCTGCCAGCCGGTCGCCGCCAGCGAGCCGAGTAGCGCCTGCCAGCCGAAGGCGCCGAGCACCACGATCACCGCGATGCTGTCCAGCAGCTCCAGTTCGCGTTGCAGGAACGGCGCGCAGGTGTCGCGCTCCAGCGTGGTCGGTTTGTTCGCCGGCGGCGCGCAGTGCACCGGAGCGGTGATCCGGACATCGGTCAACGTCAGCCCGTCGTCGGCAGAGATCGAGTGCGGCTGAGAGGCGAGCCCGGCCCGATACAGGGCGGCGAACAACACGTCACCCGAGCGGTCGCCGGTGAACATCCGGCCGGTGCGGTTGCCGCCATGTGCTGCCGGCGCCAATCCGACAATCCCGATCCTCGCGTCAGCCGGGCCGAGGCCGGGAATTGCTCTGCCCCAATAGGTCTCGCCGGCGTACGAGGCGCGTGGGGTGGCGGCCACCAGCTCTCGCCAGGCCACCAGCCGCGGGCAGGCACTGCACGAAGCAACCAGCGTGTCCAGCTCGGCGATGGCGCCGGCCGCGCTCACCTTGCCGGGGGCCAGCCGATCCAGCTCCGGCCGTTCGGGCAGCGTCACCAGCAGATGGTCGCAGATGGACGGAATGTCGGCAGCAGTGACCTCGCTGGGATGGCAGCCGATGCAGCGAACGCGACGACACCGCCCAGCGGTGAGAGCAGCAACGCCGCACCGGAATCCAGGTACTCGGCCGGCCAACAGCATCCGCCGGAGCCGATCGACGATGTCGTCAGCACCCAGCACACGCTGACCGCTGCCGACAGAGAACTCGGCTACACCGCGACGGCCGGCCGCATCGTGCTGAAGCAGGAGGTGCTCACCGACGGCACCTTTGACGGCCACCGGGCCAAGGTCGAGATGTTCGTGGTGCGCTGCGTCGCCGACGACGTCGACCCCGCGACCCGTCCGGTGACGTTCGCCTTCAACGGCGGACCAGGCAGCTCGTCCGGATGGCTGCATCTTGGCCCGCTGGGGCCGCAGCGGGTGCTGGCCGGTGACGCCTGCGACCCGGTTCCGCCGCCGTACCGACTGGTCGAAAATGCCGAAGGTCTCTTGGCGCACAGCGATCTGGTGTTCATCGACCCGATGTCCACCGGCTACATTAGAGCGGTCTCCGGCGGCAAACCTGGTGACTACCATGGCTTCTCGGCCGATCGGGACGCCGTCGCCGAGACGATCCGGCTGTGGACAACTCGCAACAGTCGGTGGCTGTCGCCGAAGGTCCTGGCCGGCGAGTCGTACGGGACGCTGCGCGCGGCGGCCCTGGCCGGCCATCTGTCCCATCGATTCGGAATGACGCTGAACGGGCTGATGCTGGTCTCGACGGTGCCGGACATGGGCTCGATCGTCTTCTCGGACGGCAACGATGTGCCGTACGTCGGCTACCTGCCCACCTACGCCGCGCTGGCCCATTTCCATGGCCTGCACGGCGATCGCGAGCTGCAGGACGTGATCGACGAGGCCCGCGCACTCGCCGAGCGCGACTATCCGTGGGCGCTGGCGGCCACATGATGTATCCGCACGAGGAATCGCGAGTCCAGCAGTCGCAGGATCTGGCCGATTTCGTAGTGGCCGCGGCGGGCCCCTGATTCGGGTTGGCTGGCGCTGTCACCCGATTCGGGTTGGCTGGCGCTGTCATGGACGCGGTATCGACGGCTCAACGGACACCAGCGACGCCTTGGCGATGGTGGCCGCACCCCGGCTGCCCCGGGTCCAGCGGTCCCATGGCTTGCGGCCGGTCACCAGCGAGGTGCGCACCGCACCGGACAACAGGTCGACCAGCACCGTCACCACCACCAGTACGATCAGGATCATCCCGACCTCGGGGAACTGGTAGTTGGTGATGTAGTCCGACATCATCGAGCCGATACCGCCGGCGCCGATCGCGCCCAATACCGCCGACGCCCTGATGTTCACCTCGAAGCGATAGAGCCACACCGACATGATCTGCGGCGCAACGCTCGGCCAGACCGCTGTCCTGATCCGCTGTGCCCAGCTGGCACCCACCGCGGTGGCGGCCTCCATCGGGCCGCGCGGAGCATCCTCGATCACCTCGGCGGTCAGCTTGCCGAGGGTGCCGATCGAGTGGATGCCGATGGCCAGCGCGCCGGTGAACGGCGTCAGTCCTGTCACCGACAGGATCAGCACGGCCAGTACCAGTTCCGGCACCGCCCGAATCACGTTGAAGACCATCCGCAGCACAAACCGCACCCAGAACGGCACCAGGTTGCTGGCCGCCAGGAACGCCAGCGGCAGCGAGATCACTGCTGCGATCACGGTTCCCACCCAGGCCATCTGGATGGAGTCGACCATCGCGCCGAGTGCCTGGCCGGTGACATTCGGCTGCACGGGCAGGAACATCAGGTTGAAGTAGTGGCCGATCTGCTTGGGCAGATCCAGCAGGTTCGACCATTCGATGTCGATGTGCCAGACACTGAGGATTACCGCGATGGTGACGACCAGCCAGGCCGCCCTGCCGATCCAACCACCGATGCCAATCTTCTTGCGCGGCAACAGCTCCGGTGCTTTTGGGTGTGCTTCCGGTGCATGTGCGGTGTCCAGGCTCGTCATGCCGACAACCTCTTCCGCAGCGTCTGCGAGACCATCTCCAGCACGATCACCACGACCAGCAGCTCGAAGACGATGATGCTGACCCTGTCGTAATGGAAGAAGCTGCGGGCAGTGTTGATGGTGTCGCCGAGGCCGCCAGCGCCGACCAGCCCGAGCACGGCCGATGCCCGGATGTTCAGCTCGAAGACGTACAGCGCGGTGCCGGCGAAGGTGGGCAGGATCTGCGGAAGGATAGCGACCTTGTCGGCCTGGATCCAGCCGGCCCCAGTGGATCTGGCCGCCTCCATCGGTCCGGTGTCGACACCGTCGATCGCCTCGCTGGTGAGCTTGACGATGATGCCGATGGTGAACAGGAACAGCGCCAGAATCCCGGACAGCGCTCCTACCCCGATCATCGCCACGAACAGCAGCGCCAACAACAGGTCGGGGATGGCTCGCAGGATCGACAGCAGGAACCGGAAGATCCGAACCGCCACTCTGGACGGAGTGGTCATCGGCGAGCCGAAGAAACTCAACGGCAGCGCCACCAGACCACCGGCCGCGGTGGCGATGACGGCCATTTCCACCGTCTCCAGCAACGGTTTCAGTGGCTGGGTCCACCAGCTCCACGCCGGGTGCAGCAACGCACGGACATTGCGGTTGACATTGGAGAAGTTGTTGATGATGGTGCTGACGTCGAAGCCGATGCCGGTCGATGGCAGGCAGGCCCAGACGGTGATGGCCACCACCACCAGCACGCCGACCACCCTGCCGACCGGGAACGGTCGCCGCCCGGGCAGCACCGGCGACGCGGTCGGCGGCGCGGCGGAAGGCGGCTTCGTCAGACTCGGGGTCGTCACAGTGCTGCCTCGCTGGCCATCACGTCCTGGCCGGTGAGCGAGCGGCCGTAGATGTCCTCGAACACCTTCTCGTCGGCCTTCGAGCCTGGACCGTCGTACACCACTTCGCCGGCCCGCAACCCGATCAGCCGATCGCCGAAACTGCGGGCCAGATCAAGGAAGTGCAGGTTCACCAACACGGTGATGCCGAGGTCGCGGTTGATCCGCTGCAGGTCGCGCATCACCACCTGGGAGGTCGGCGGGTCGAGGGAGGCGACGGGCTCGTCGGCCAGCAGCACCTTCGGCTGCTGGGCCAGCGCCCTGGCGATAGCAACCCGCTGCTGCTGCCCACCGGACAGCTCACCCGCCCTGTCGTAGGCCTTGTGCGCGATCTCCACCCTGGCAAGGGCATCCATCGCGATCGCCTTGTCGGCGGCAGAGGTAATGCCCAGCAACGTATTGAAGGTCGAATTGGCGTACAGCCGGCCCATCAACACATTGTTCAACACGCTGGTCCTGGTCACCAGGTTGAAGCTCTGGAAGATCATTCCGACGTCGCTGCGGATCTTCCGCAGACGTCGACCGCTGGCCGAGACGACGCTGGCGTCGTCGACCCGCACGTCACCGCCGGTCAGCGTCACCAACCCGTTGATCGAACGGATCAGCGTTGACTTGCCGGCGCCGGACAGTCCGACCACTACGACCATCTCGCCTGGCTCGATCGATAGGTCGATGCCCTTGAGCCCCACCGTCCCGTTCGGGTAGCGCATGGTCGCATCGGCGAACTCGATGCCGGCCCCCCGCTCGGCGGCCGCCGACGGCGGGACGGCGGACGTGGCGGCGGGATCGGTCGGCGTGCTGGCCATGGCTACTCCGTCTACTTGTAGGGCGGAAACACGCAACCCGCGGCCGGCTAGGCGCGCCGGCCGCGGGTTGACGTGACTCGATGCGCGGTCAGTTCAGGCCCAGCTTGGCCGCTGCCTGCGCGACGATGTCCAGGCTCTTCGGGTCGGCCGGCGCGAAGTCGGTGATCTGGTAGAGATCGTTGAGCGTCTTCTTCCCGTCGGTGGTCTTCGAGAACGCCACGATGGCATCCGAAATCTGCTTCTCGAAGGCCGGGTCGATGCTCTTGCCGACGACGACACCGTCGTTCGGGATCTCTTCGGACAGCGCGAACACCGTCAGCTTCTTGCCGACATCGGGGTTGGCCTTGGCGACCAGTTCCCTGGCGTCGTCGAAGGAGACTCCGACGGGCGCCTGGCCGTTGTAGACCGCCAACACCGCCTTGTCGTGGCCGTTGGTGAAGATTGGAGTGACGGCGGACGCCGGATCGATGCCGGCGTTCTTCAGATCCAGCGCCGGGAAGATGTAGCCCGACGACGACGTCAGCTCGACGAAGGCGATCTTGGTGCCCTTCTCGATCTTCTTCAACGAGTCCAGACCCGCCGGGCCGTCGGCCTTCCCGCCGGTGCCGTTGCAGTACAGGTAGCCATCCTTGCCCGCTGCCGCCGGTGTGGCCGCGCAATACTTCGACGGCTCGTTGGTGAAAAATTGGGTGTGGTAAGTGGTCTTGCCGGCCCGCACCACCTGCAGCGCCGGGATGGCTCCGTACCTGCTCACCGCCTGCTGCATCGGCAGCACCGGAAGGAAGGCGATCTGTGCCTGATCGGCGCCGATGGCCTCCACGGCCGCCGGGTAGTCCTTGGTGACCGAAGCCGTCACCGGGATGCCGAGGGTATGGGTGAGGTAGTCGGTCAGCGGCTTGGCGCTGCCCATAATGGTGGAGCCGTTGCTGGAGGGAACCAGCGCGAGGGTCAGCTTGTCCGGCTTGGTGACGGGCGCGCCGCCACCGGATGCGCTGGCCGGCGCCGAGCTGGCCGAACTCATCGCGGTATCGGCCGAGGTCGCCGAACTCATGGCCGTACCGGCCGAGCTACCAGCGGAGGCCGCCGGGCTGCTGGCCGCCGATGAAGCCGGAGCAGGCGAACTGGCACTGCCGCCCGAACTGCCCCCCGTGGTGGCGTTGCTACCGCACGCGGCGAGCGTGACCGCGGTCAGTAGCACGAGACCGGCCGTCGAGACCGTGCCCTTGATGCGCATCTATTTCCCTCCTGGTATTGATCGGGTCGTCCGCGGCGGCCAAGGGGGCTCACAGGGGAGCATCGGTATGGGCAACGTAGAGGATCCCCGGTGAACACGCGATGACGGTTAGGACACAATTGCCGGGACAGCCGCGCCCGAGCGGCAACTGACGCCGATCTCATGCTTCGATTTGTCCGTTACCGGCATCGGTCGGACGCAGCCCATGTCCACCCAGCACCACCCTGCATCGCCCCCTCGGGGGCCGTCGACTGTGTGGTGCATCTCCATAGCGTCGACGTGCATCACCGATGCAGGAACTCTCGCTTTCGACGACCTTGGAGATCGACCGTGACCAGCGCGCCGACCCCTCACTGCGACGCCCAGTGCAACATTTCGGTGACGAGTGACCCGGATCGCGGAACCGATCGCTGCTCGCCTCGTCCACATGAAGTGGACACGAATGTGGTGGATGATGGCGGGGTGGTAACAAGGGGCGAGTCTGCCCGCCCGACGCGGCGGGGCAGCAAGGCCAGGCTGGCCGTCGGCACCCGCGGTCTGCGGGCCATGCACGCCCTGCCAGCTCTAGTCCGCCGCGCACCGTTCACCAGCAGCCTGCTCGCGGCGATGCTGGCGACCGCAGCGCTGACCAGCGCCCTCGGCGGGGCCACCGGGGACGAGCTTTACGCGCGCTTGGGCTACGGCCTGCCGGCACTCAACAGCGACCAGTTCTGGCGCTTCGCCGTTGGCGCCAGCTTCCTGCCTGCACCGGTGATGGACCTGATCATGTGTCCGCTGGTGGCGCTGGCCGTCGGCTACTACGAACGCCGTGTTGGATCGCTGCGGGCGGCTGTGGTGGTGATCCTCGCCCATCTCGCCGGCACCCTCGGGGCGGCGGCTGCGCTGTCGGTCGCCGAACGGCTGAACTGGCCGTGGGCCAGCCTGGTAGCCCACCAGACGGACCTCGGCATGTCGGCGGGCATCGTTGGTGTGCTGGCCGCGGCCAGCTGTCTGATGCGGCCGGCCGTCCGCCGCCGGCTGCGCTGGGTCGTCGGCGCCTACCTGTTGGTGATGGTGCTGCGCTCCGGCCTGCTCTGGGACGCCGAGCATCTACTCGGCTGGTTTACCGGGCTGGCCGCCGGACCGTTGTTGGCAGCGTCGGTGCCCGGTCTACGCAAGGCAAAGCTCCCTCCGGTGCCTCGGATCAAGCTGGTTCGCTCCGGAATCGCCTGGGGCATGGTCGTGCTGGCCGCATCGCGGCTGGTGACGGCGATCTACCCAGGCAACGGCGGCATCTTCGGCAACGGCCTGCCGGCCGGGGCCATCCGTCCAGGTGTGATCGCCGCCGCCACGGTCTTCGCCGGCATTGTGCTGATCGTCGCGGACGCTCTGCGCCGTGGACTGCCGCTGGCCTGGTGGGCGGCTCTGGCCGTCATCGGATTGTCGATGACGCAGGCCAGCGTCGGTCATGTCGGACGGTATCCGGCAGACATGTTGCTGTGGGGTTTGATGTTTGCCGCGCTCATTGCCGGACGCGGCTTCTGGCCGTGGCGACTGCCGACCGGCGCGCTGCGCCGCACTCTGCCGCGGCTGCTGGTGGCGGTCGGCGCCTTCACCGCCGGATCGACGCTGCTGGTGTGGATGCTGCGTAGCCAGATCAATCCGGCTGCCGTGCAAGTGCACGCCCACCAGATCATGGAGAGGGCGATGTTCCACAGCGCGAGTATTGAGCCGCATACTCGCGCCGCACATGCTTTGCTGACGTTGCTGTCGCTGGGCTGGGCCATCGCCCTGCTGATGCTGCTGGTCCCATTGCTCTATTCGTCGCACGTACCGGGTCGGCGCGACCAGTCCCGGCGGGTCGGGCACGGATCCGGACGCGAACGGCTGGCGTCGATGATCCGCCGCTACGGCGGCGGAAACCTCGGTTGGCAGCGCAGCTGGCCCGCCTTCGTCCCCTGGTTCAACGCGACCGGCGACGTCGCGGTCGCCTACAAGGTGGTCTCCGGCGTTGCCATCGTCATCGGCGATCCCGTCGGCCCACGGCACAAGTGGCGGCCGGCGGCGGCCGAGTTCCAGCAGTTCTGTCTGCGAGCCGGCTGGACACCAGCGTGGTACTCCGTCAGCCAGCGCTTCCTGGACGCCACCGACGGCGGCTGGAAGCACACCCAGATCGGCGAGGACGCCGTGATCGAGCTGCCGGAACTGGCCTTCACCGGCAAGTCGTGGCAAGACGTCCGCACCGCCAGAAACCGCGCGGAACGCGAGGGAATCCGCTTCCAGGCGGTCGATCTGGCGACCGGCGACCCCGAGCTGCTGCGCAGCATCGCCGAGGTGTCCCGCGCCTGGGTGGACGGAAAGCCGTTGCCGGAGATGGGTTTCACCCTGGGAACCGTCGACGACGCGCGGGATGGCACCATGTGCACCCACGTCGCCATCGACACCGACGGGCTGGTGCACGGCGTCACCACCTGGATGCCGGTACACGCCGGCGGCCGGGTGATCGGCTGGACCCTCGACGTGATGCGGCGCCGCCCCGACGGCTTCCGGCCGGTGATGGAGTTCCTCATCGCCGAGAGCGTGCTCGCCTTCCAGCGCGAGGGTTGCGAGCTTGCCAGCCTGTCCGTCGCACCGCTGGCCAGGCCGGTCGAGGAGTCAGCGGCACCGATGGATCGACTGGACAGGACGCTGGACCGGCTGGGCGAAATGCTGGAGCCCGCTTACGGTTTCCGGTCGCTGCTGGCCTTCAAAGCCAAGTTCCATCCGACGTTCGAGCCGGTGTACCTGGCCTACGGATCGCAGGTCGATCTGGCCGAGATCGCGGTGGCCATCGGCCATGCCTACCTGCCGGATCTGACGGCCGGCCAGGCACTGTCCATCGCCAAGGTGCTGCGGCCGGGCCGACGGGAGCTCGTCGCCGTCTGACTGCACCCTGTTGGTCAGCAGCACCATGCAGCGCTTGGCACCCGAGAACACCCTGCGCTGTCTGGCATCTCGCAGAATCTGTTCAATCCGGCTGGTTATCGGTCAGCCCACCAGCGGGGCCAGCGACAGCGCCAGGCCGTCGAGGATGTCGTGTGCGGACACCGCTATTGAGTCGATGCCGATCCGAGTCCGCAGTTGGTCGACAGCGGTACTCAAAATCAGCGCGCCGCCACCGATCACGTCCACCCGTCCTGGATGCACATACCGCAGCGCGGCTCTGTGCGCCCTGGTTGCTCCGAGCAGAAGCGTTGTTGCACGGTTGATCTCGGTGATCGGCACCGTCGCGAGATGCAGCGCGGCGGCGTCGAGCGAGAGGTGGCGAAGGGCGGCGGCAGCCACCGTCATCGCCGTGCCGGCAACGGCCACCACCCGGCGTACCCGGCGCAGATCCATCCCGTCCAAGGCGGCGCCGATCAGTTGCTGTGCCCAGCCGGTGGCCGCGTCGAGCTGCTGCCGGGTCGGAGGATCGCCCAGCAGAATGCGTTCGGTGATGCGCACGGCACCGATGTCAAGGCTCACCGCCGCGGTGATCACGCCCGCCGCCTCAGCCCTGGTCGGTGGGCGACCGACGACCAGCTCTGTCGAGCCGCCGCCGATGTCGATCACCAGCACGTCGCCGTCTGCGCCATCCAGGTCGCAGACGGTACCGGCGAAGCCGAGGACCGCCTCCTGGGCCCCGGACAACACCTCCGGTGACTGGCCGACCGTCATTCGGACCATTTCCACGAAGTCTGCCGCGTTGTCGACGTCTCTGATGGCTGAGGTCGCGGCCGTCCGCAGCCCCAACGCCCCGCTCGCCCTGATGATGGCCGAGTAGTCGGCAAGCGTCATCCAGGCCCTATCGATCGCTTGCGAGGCAAGAGATCCGGTGGCGTCCACGCCCTCGCCGAGCCGGACGATCCGCTCCTCCCGGTGTACGTCGACCAACTGCGGCCGGACACCGTCGTTGATCACCTCGGCGACCAGCAGTCGGATGGCGTTCGTCCCGCAGTCGATCGCCGCCACCCGAAGCGGGGTACGTGCGCTCGTCATCCGACACCCGCATCGAGGTAGAACCCGGTGATGTGGGCAGCCACCGCCCCAGCGGCAGCAGGCCCGTCGCCACGCTCGACGGCGGACAACACCGCGTGATGTTCGGCGCGCAGCCGGTCGGCCATCGCCGGCCAGTCGTCCCGGGTAGCCACCGCGCTGGTGACGTAGGCCTTGATCCCGCTGCGCATCGCCGCCATGATGGCGGCGATCACCGAGTTCCCGCCGACATCGGCCAACGCGACGTGGAACCGGGTGTCCAACTCGAGGAACTCCTCCGCGCTGAGAGCCGGAATATCCATGGCCTGCAACAGTTCCCGTGCTGGCGCGAGCGCTTCCGTGGTGGTGTGCTTGCCGGCGGCCGACTCCACCGCCCAGGTCTCGATCAACACCCTGGCGCCGACCAGGTCGGCCACCGGCAGATGACGGCTGGCCAGATGCCAGCGCAGCGCGGCACCCATCGGCGCGGCAGGATCGGCGATCACCACCGCGCCGGCGTCGGGCCCCGATCCGACATTGGTGCAGATAACGCCCATCGCCTCGAGCACCTTGATCGCCTCCCGCACGCTTGCTCTGGACACGCCGTACCGCTCCGACAACGTCCGCTCGGACGGCAGCCGTCCACCCACATCGATAAGCCCGTCGAGCAGATCCTGCTCGATGCGGGCCAGCACCTGTTCATACGCGCGCACTTCGGCAGTGTAGGTACGTCTTCGGTCTCCGGCGCCAGCCGTCCGGCGATCCACCGCACACGGTTGCCCAGCAGACCGGCTGGGTACCGTCGGCAAGCTGGATCTGATTGCCGAAGACCTGTTGCTACTACTGATCGACGAGGAGTCGGGCCGGCGTTGGTCGATTCGACCAAAATGACCAGTTCATTGGCCGGCGCTGGTTATCGAGCTTGCGCTCGACGGCGTCATCGTTCCGGAGGACCCGGATGCCAGCGGCGGAAAGTCCAAGCTCTTCGCGGTCGGCGCCGAGCCCGCCGACCCGTTGCTGCAGTTGACCTGGGAGTCGTGCTCGGACGAGCCGCGGCGGACCGCAACGGTGATCCAGAAGCTGGACAGCAAGGTCAAGGAGCCACTGTTGGAGCGGATCACCGCCAAGGGCTGGGTTCGGGAAGAGCGCAGCAAGGTGCTGAGTTTGTTCACCCGGACCAGCTGGCCGGAGGCGGACGGTCCCCACGAGGCGGAGTTGCGCAACGGACTGAGCGTCGCCCTGTTGCGGGGTGGCAGGCCTGACGCCAGGATCGCAGCCCTGATCTCGCTGCTGCTCGCGGCCGAAGCGCTGCCGAAGTTGTTCCCGGACACCGACAAGAAGGCGCTGAAGATCAGAGTCACCGAACTCAGCGACGGGGACTGGGCCGGCGTGGCGGTGCGGAAGGCGATCGCTGAGGTGCAGGCAGCTGTGATGGTCGCGGTGATGACGCCGGTAATCGTCTCCCCCAGCACGAATTGACCGGCGGGCCGGGTGGGCAGCATGCACACCAACCGCCGACCCGTTACTGTGGTCTGACCACAGAGTCCGTCACGGAAGGCGACCATGCGCATCGCCCTGATCGCCACCTGCCTCGCCGACGCGATGTTCCCGGAAGTCGCGAAGGCGACCGTCAGTCTGTTGGAGCGTCTCGGCCACCAGGTGGTGTTTCCGGCTGCGCAGACCTGTTGCGGGCAGATGCACATCAACACCGGATATCTGCGGGAAGCACTGCCGGTGGTGCGACACCACGTCGAGGTGTTCTCGGCAGCGGACTTCGACGTTGCGGTGGCGCCGTCGGGGTCGTGTGTCGGCTCAGTGCGACATCAGCACGCGATGGTGGCGACCCGGGGAGGCGACACCGCACTGGCCGCTCGGGCCGCCGAACTGGCGACCCGCACCTACGAGCTCAGTGAGCTGCTGGTGGACGTGCTCGGAGTGACGGATGTCGGCGCCTACTTCCCCCATCGGGTCACCTATCACCCGACGTGCCACTCGCTGCGAATGCTGCGCGTGGGCGAAAAGCCGTTGCGGCTACTACGATCTGTCGCAGGGATCGACCTGGTTGAGCTGCCGGACGCCGAGTCCTGCTGCGGCTTCGGTGGCACCTTCGCGCTGAAGAATCCGGACGTCTCGACCGCGATGCTCACCGACAAGATGTCGAGCGTGCTCTCCACCAAGGCAGAGGTGTGCTCGGCCGGCGATTCGTCCTGCCTGATGCACATCGGTGGCGGCCTGGCACGGCTGCGAGCCGGCGTGCGCACCGTGCACCTGGCGCAGATCCTGGCCTCCACCAAGGACTCTCCCGCGGCGCGGCCGGGCGCTTCGTCGGTCGCCGGAGGTCTCCGATGACGACGTTCCTCGGCATTCCGCGGCGGCAGCGGTCCCAGCTGCCCGAGTCGCCGCTGCGCGGCGACCAGCTGTTCCCGGCGGCCGCCAAGGCGGCGCTGGCCGACACCCAGCTGCGCCGCAACCTCGGGAACGCCACTGCCACCATCCGGGCCAAGCGGGCCGCTGTCGTCGGCGAGTTGCCGGACTGGGAACAGTTGCGGGACAGCGGCTCCGCGATCAAGCAGCAGGTGATGGCGAACCTGCCCGCGCTGCTGGAGCAGCTGGAGGCAGCGGTCACCGTTCGCGGCGGCGTCGTGCACTGGGCGGCCGATGCCGCGGAAGCGAACCGGATCGTCACGGACCTAGTGCGGGCAACCGGCGCCGACGAGGTGCTGAAGGTCAAGTCGATGGCCACCCAGGAGATCGGCCTGAACGAGTATCTGGAGGCCGAGGGCATCGCGGCGATCGAGACCGACCTGGCCGAGTTGATCGTGCAGCTGGGGCATGACAAGCCCTCGCACATCCTGGTGCCGGCGATTCACCGCAACCGCTCGGAGATCCGCGAGATCTTTCTGCGCGAGATGCCGGACGTACCAAAAGATCTCACCGACGAGCCACGACAGCTGGCGATGGCTGCCCGCGAACATCTGCGGCGCAAGTTCCTGTCCGCGAAGGTGGCGATCTCCGGCGCCAACTTCGCCATCGCCGAGACCGGAACGCTCGCTGTCGTCGAGTCGGAGGGCAACGGCCGGATGTGCCTGACGCTGCCGCAGACCCTGATCACGGTGATGGGCATCGAGAAACTGCTGCCCACCTTCGCCGACCTCGAGGTGTTCCTGCAGCTGCTGCCACGATCGTCCACCGGCGAGCGGATGAATCCTTACACCTCGCTGTGGACCGGTGTCACCCCCGGCGACGGCCCGCAGAACTTCCATCTGGTGCTGCTGGACAACGGCCGCACCAACGCATTGGCGGACGAGGTGGGACGCGCTGCGCTGCATTGCATTCGCTGCTCGGCCTGTCTCAACGTCTGCCCTGTCTACGAGCGGGCGGGTGGGCACGCATACGGCTCGGTCTACCCGGGCCCCATCGGTGCGGTGCTGACTCCTCAGCTCACCGGGATCACCGGTCACGACGATCCGAGCGCTTCGCTGCCGTATGCCTCGACGCTGTGCGGCGCCTGCTTCGATGCCTGCCCGGTCAAGATCGACATCCCGACCCTGCTGGTCGAGCTGCGCGGCCGAGCCGTCGACGCCGACCGCGACCGCGCGGCGCCGGGCGGCTGGACGGTGCCGAATGGATGGGACGTGGCAATGAAGACGGCCTCCTGGGTGATGAGCGACGAGAAACGTTTCGCCGCAGCCGAAAAGGGCCTTGCCGCCGGCCGGCTGTTGGCCGGCAAGAAGGGCAGGATCCGCTCGCTACCGTGGCCGCTGTCGGCCTGGACCGGTGCCAGGGATCTGCCGGCCCCGCCGTCGCAGACCTTCCGCAGCTGGTGGAAGCGCAACCGCCCGGCCGACGGCGGCGGCCGCCATGAGTAACCGCGAGTTGATGCTCGGCAAGATCCGGTCGGCGCTGGCCGACGCCACCGCGCCCGCTGTCGTTCCACGGGACTATCGGCACATCGGAACCCAGGCGCCAGGATCGGCCGAGGCGATCGAGTTGCTGGTCGATCGGTTGCACGACTACCAGGCGACGGCGCGGGTGGTCGCCGCAACCGAACTCGCCGACGCGGTAGCCGCGGCCCTGCAGCCGGCAGCATCCGTCGTCATCGCCGCCGGGTTGGACCAGCAGATCGTTGACGCCTGCGCCGCCGACGGCCGGGCAGTGACAATCGACGGCGACCCCGTCGTGTTGTCGGCCGGCGAGCTCGACCGCATCGACGCGGTCGTCACGCAGGCAAGGGTGGCCATCGCGGTGACCGGAACCATCGTCCTCGACGGCGCCGAAGGCCAAGGGAGACGGGCGATCTCGCTGGTACCCGACCGCCACCTGGTGGTGCTGCGGGCCGATCAGATCGTCGAGTCCGTGCCGGAGGGAATCGCCAGGCTGACGCCGACCGCGCCGCTCACGCTGATCTCCGGGCCGTCTGCGACCAGTGACATCGAGCTGTCCAGGGTCGAGGGTGTGCACGGCCCGCGCAACCTCGACGTGCTGATCGTCCGCTGACGAGTTCTGTCACGCCGACAGGCGGTACTGCCCACCGGCGCAACTGCCCAACTTGGTCACTCCGGCCGACATTCCACGCTCAGTACCAGCGCAACTGCCCAACTTGGTCACCCCGGCCGACAATTCAGGCCCGGGAAGAACTACCGGTGCCGATTCACCGCCGTCACCGTCCGCTCTCAGATCCCGTACTGCTGAGGGCCTGGGCGGACAGGGCCATGGCAACCTCTGGATGGACTGCCCTGAAACGACATTCCAGTCCGGACCACTGGGAGCATCCGGTGCCGTCAAGCATTGACAGCCGAGTCGCGCGGTTTCACCCATGTGCAGGAGCAGTCGATGACCAGCGCCGCTCGCGCACCGGCTCTCAGCGGCGGCGTACCAGCCCGCCCAGCTGGCGGGAGATGCGTTGGAAATCGCGGATAGCGGTGGCAGACAGTCCCGTCAGCAGTCCGTCCTCGCCGCGATGGATGTCTGCCTGCACCCGGCGCATCACCGTGACGCCGGCATCGGTGATCCGCAAGACGTTCGACCGGCGGTCGGCGCCAGACTGCCGAACTAGCAGCCCATGCTGCTGCAGGTGATCGAGATCGGCGATGATCCGGTTCTTGCTGTAGTCCATCAGCGCGGCGACCTCGGCCTGATTCATCCCTGGCCGGGCGGCCACGACGGCTAGCACGGCGTACTGCCACATGGTGACTCCGTGGGCGGCTGCCGCCGCATCTTCGATCCTGCGCAGCGCCCTGGTGACAGGCAGCAACGAGGCCAACAGGTCCTGTCGCTCGGTAGTCACTGCGCCATCATAACAAGTTCATCACTTTCTGGTTATCGTCACTATATTGTGATTATCTAGAGCGATGGACATCGCTGATCAACGACAACTACACAGAACTGGGCTGGACATCGCCTCCGGCTACGCGGATCGCATCGCCGGGGCCGATCTCTGCCGGTCGACACCGTGCGTCAACTGGACTCTGGGCGAGCTGCTGGCGCACATGGTCGGCCAGCACCGTGGCTTCGCGGCGGCCATCAGGGACGGTGACGCGCCGAGGTCGGCGTATCTACCGGTGCCGTTTAGTCAGCAATCCTGGCGGGACTCCGCCGACGAACTGATCGCCGCCTTCGCCGGCGCCGACCTGCGGGGAGCCGTTCTTGAGGTCGAGCTGCACCAGACCCGACCGCTGCCGGTGACGGTGGTGATCGGCGCCCAGCTACTCGACACCGTCGTCCACACCTGGGATATCGCCCGCTCACTCGGCGAAGACTTCACCCCGAGCGACGATCTGGTGCGACCCATCCTGCGAATGGCCGAACAGATCCCGGACACCGGGAATCGCGACGCTCCGGGAGCCGCCTTCGACCACGCGCTGCTGGCCGCCGACACCCCGTGGCATCAGACGCTGGCCCTGCTCGGGCGAAATCCGCTGCTGACGGCATCGCTGCGGTAACCGAAACTGCTTGCCGAGCAACGAATCGGCCGAGCTCGGCGGGTACACCGCACAGTTCCGCGGCCCGCATGTGGAGGATGCGAACACTCGCGTTGCCTGGGATGGATTCACCTCCGAACTACCTATCCACTGAGCGTCAGACCGACCCGAACCAACCCGCGGTGTCCAGCCGCAGCGCAGCCGGCCCGACCACCCGGCGCAAAGACTCCTCAAGATCGGTCAGCGCTCGCTCCCCCACACGCTGCGCCCAGGCCGCGCGAAGCTGGTCGAAGATCAAGGCCGATTGCCGCAGCACGTCCCAACCGCGGTCGGTGAGCTGCACGGTCTGCCTGCGCGCATCGCTGCGATCCACCGCCTTGCTGACGTAACCGAGCTGCACCAGCCGGTCGATCGTCTTACCCGCTGCTTGTTTGGAGACCCCGAGCCGGCGGCCGAGATCGGCGGCGGTCGCGCCCTGAGAACCGATGGCCTGCAACGCGAATCCGTGGGCGGGCCGCATCTCGGTATGCCCTTGGGCGGCCAGTGCGATGTGCAGGTCGTCGATCAGGCTGCGGAATCCACCGAACAGCAGCAGCGGCAGTTCGAAGCCGGCCACGGGCTCTGTCATCGATTCTCCTGATAGACAACCCAGTTGTCTTTATGGTTAACTTGGTTGTCCAAATGATCGCACAGGAGGATCCGATGACCAACACTCACACCAGCACGGCCTTACCGAGCGGGACAGACTCTCAGCCCAACACTGACGTCAGAACGTTCCGGGACCACACGGTCGCTACCGCGCCGGAGGCCGCCCGCCCGACGCTGCACCAGTTGCAGCGAAAGTTTGGCGGGCTACCGCCGGCACTGGCCAGGATCGCCGCCTCCCCGGAGCTGCTGGACGCCTTCCTTGCCGCCAATTCGTTCTTCGAACGCTGCTCGTTGTCCCCCGTCCAGCGCGAGACGCTGGTGATGACGGTCGCCGTTCGCAACGGCTGCCACGTCTGCGTCGAGATGCACTCCGCTACCCTTCGTCGGCTCAGGGTGGACCACGAGCTGATCACCGCCCTCCGGTCCGGCGCACCGGTGACAGACCCGAGACTGGCTGCCCTGCAAGCATTTGTTCACGACGTGATGGATAGCGCGGGCGATGTCGCCGACGCTCGGTTCGCCACCTTCATGGCCGCCGGATTCGACCAGCAACAGGCACTCGAGGTCGTCCTCGGGATCGGCACCTACACGCTGTCCACCTTCGCCAACAGAATGACGCGAGCCTGATCGCCGATCGCCGACGGCTGGCCCTCTAGGCTCGACGGGTGACCGGCCCGAGTACAGCCGCAACGCCCACTGGCGGCCCGATGTCCGACGATGTCGCCGTCGAGGCGCTGCGGGCCGCGGTCCGCATCCCGACCGTGTCGCACCGGGACCCCGCCGAGAACGACCGAGATGCCTTCGACGACTTCATCGAGGAATTGGCGGCCAGGTTCCCGCTGCTGCACGACACCTGCGAGGTCGTTCGGCTGTCCGGTGACGCGCTGCTACTGCGGTGGCCGGCGAACGCCAAGGCCGACTCAGGGCGCCACGACGCGCAGCAGCCGGTCGTGCTGATGGCACACATCGACGTGGTGCCGATCGATCCGGACGACAGCTGGACCCATCCGCCGTTCGATGCTGTCCTCGCCGGCGGCCTGCTATGGGGTCGCGGAACGCTGGACTGCAAGGGATCGCTGATCGGGCTATGCGTGGCAGCGGAACGGTTACTGGCAAACGGTTTTGCTCCGAATCGGGATCTCTGGTTTTCCTTCGGCTGCGACGAGGAGGTGGCCGGCACCGCTGCCAAGGTGGCCGTCGACGAGCTCAGCAGCCGCGGCGTCGAGCCCTGGTTCGTGCTCGACGAGGGCGGCGCTATCGCCCTCGATGCGCTACCGGGCGTCAGCAAGCCGCTGGCGGTGATCGGAGTAGCCGAGAAGGGGCTCGTCGACGTTGAATTGCGCACCACCGATGCCGGTGGCCATGCCTCGACCCCGGCGCAACGAGGTGCCACCGCCAGGCTGGCCAGGGCCATCGTCCGCATCGACGACGACCCCTTTCCGGCCAACATGCCTGCCGCCAGCGTGCAGATGCTGCGGACTGCGGCCGGCTATGCGTCCACCCCGATCCGGCAGGCGATCACCGCTGCTGCCCACTCACCGCGGCTGCTAGCGATGGCGCTGCAGCGACTCGGACCGGAGTCGGCGGCTATGACGCGGACCACCACCGTCGTCACCCAGCTGCGCGGAGCACCCGGCGCCAATGTCATCGCGGCCACCGCGACAGCGATGGTGAACATGCGGGTAATGGTCGGCGAGACGGTAGCCGCCGCGGTCGACCGGATCCGCCGGACCATCAAGGACAAGACCGTTGCGGTGTCAGTGATCTCGTCGAGCGAACCGAGCCCGGTGTCGCCGATCGACGACGACGCGTACCGACTGCTGGTCAGCGTGCTCGCCGAGGTGGCAGCCGATGTCGTTGCGGTGCCCTACATCGTGATGGCGGCAACGGACTCGCGGCACTTCCATCGCCGGTGGCCGCGGGTCTACCGGTTCTTCCCGTTCCGGATGACCAGGGAGCAGCGGGCGAGCCTGCACAATGTGGACGAGCGGATCGCCGTCGCCGACTACCTCGAGGGTATCCGCTGGTACTCCCGGCTGATGGAATCGGTGTGAGCCTCCCCGGTGCAACGGAAACTCGTTCCAATCCGCTGCCGAACCCGTTGCCGGTCAAGGGCATCGCCGCCATCGTCGGCTTCCTGGTGTGCGTGGAACTGGCCAGCGGCCCGCCACCGGGTCGATCGCAGACCCGGCCGCCACCGACACGCCAAAGTCCCATCCCTCGATCGGGAGTTACCTCACCGTCTGGACGATCTGCGGTCTTACGGCGCTGCTAGCGGCCGGTGCGCTGGCCGGAGCCCGGCTGTCCGCCTCCGCGCGCACAGGGTGATCGCCAGCGCCAACGGCCAGAGAGCCTCGGCACCGGCCAGGATCCGCTCGGTCAGTCCCAGCCAACCGCCACCCAGTTGCAGGCCGAACCAACAGAGCAGCACGATGAGCAGCGCCGTCACCCCCCAGGCGATGGGCCGGGAGGGCAGCAACGAGATGGCCGGCCAGCTGGCCAACGCAACGAAGGCGATGCCCGCCGCCGGAGCGTGACCCGGGGTCGGCTGCGGCAGCGCGGCGACCACGACG
>JALYVF010000091.1 GCA_030853385.1 Actinomycetota bacterium
CAGCTTGTCGGCGAATTCTTCGCTCGGTGCCCAGGGTGTCGGTGCGGCGCCGGTGTCGGCAGCGTCGGTCAGTTGGGCGCTGATCTCCGGCCAGCTGCTCGGCTCGGTACCGGCCGTCAGATCGGGCAGCAGGCCCAGCTCTTGCAGCAACTCGCCGGCCAGCGCGCGTTGCTCGGCGGTGCCGATCTCCGCCGACGCCCCGCCGTACGGCGGATCGACTGCACCGCCGGCGACCGCCCACCGATCACGAATCTCAGCGATCGCCGCCGCGTCCCTGCCCTCACTGGCCGACTGCCAGAGTTCGTGCCGGACCAGGTCTTCCGGCTGCACCCAGGTGACGCGCATCAGTGCGACCGCATGCCGGCACTGCGCCGCTGGAAGGCGGCGTCGTCGGCCGTGAAGATCTCGTCGGCGACCGTCGCCATCGCGATGCCGCCGGCTCGCAGATCGAGTCTGGATCCGGTGGCGACGGCTTCCACCCAGTCGGTGGGGACGGACGATTCGCCGCCGAGCGCCCCGGCGATGGCGCCACCCAGGGTGGCGATGGAGTCGGAGTCCCGGCCGTAGTTGGTGGCGCCCAGGATGCAGTCGGCGGTGTTGCCCCGACTGGTCGCCAGGAAGCCCAACGCCACCGGCAGCTCCTCAATGGACTTCAGCCGGCTCGGCCGCCGGGAGTCCTGGGCCGGCAGCCGGTAGGTCTCGCCGACGGTGTCGAACGGGGAGATCGCTTGCCGGAGAACTGCAATGGCGTCCCGCCAGTCGGTGCCGGGCTCGGCAACGGCCAGCACTGCCTCGATGGCAGCCTTGGTCCCATCCTTGGCCAACCCGACGGCCGCTGTCAGTACCGAATCGACGTCGGCGTCCGGTGCCATCGCCGCGGCGACCGCAGCGGCGAACACGGCGGCCGCCTCCCGGCCGTAGCTGGACTGATGGGCGCCCGCCAGCTCGATCGCCTCCGCGTAGGCACCCACCGGGTCGCCGGCGTTCGCGATGCCGACCGGCGCCATGTACATGGCAGCGCCGCAATTGACGACGTTGCCGACACCCGCCTCCCGCGGGTCGATGTGCCCGTAGTACAACCGGGTGACGAGCCACTTCTCGGCCAGGAACACCCGCAGGATCGGTACGGTCTCCTTCTCCAGCTCGGGTATCCAGGTGAGCTCGTTCATCATCAGCGGCACCAGGTCGTCCGCCATGTCGAAGGCCGTCAGGTGCCGGCGGTTCTTGGCGTACACCTTCACCAACAGGTTCGTCATCAGGGTGTCGTCGGTGACGTGCCCATCACCCTTGTAATACGGGGACATCGGCTTGGCGGTACGCCAGTCCGGCATGAAGTAGTCGACAACACCGGTGACGTAGCCGTGGTAGCGATCCAGGATCTCCTCGGTGCTGCGCCCCTCGGTGGCGCCACCGATGGCGTCACCGACCGCGGCCGCCATCAGCGCGCCGATCGCCTTGTCCTGCAGTGCATTCATTGTCGTGGGTTCCTCGTCGCGGGTAGTGCAGTAAAGGAGGGTGGCACGCTAGATCGGCCGGCCATCGGCTGCCGGTGGCCGGCCGATCGGCACCGTCAGCCGGTTTCCTTGGCCCAACCGTCGGTGAGCGCCTTCTGCAGCCCGGCGGCATCGAGCTTGCCGCCGAGGAACTTCTGGTAGGCAGGGGTGGCGTAGTTGGTCTTCCAGTCCGGGAACTTGTCCGCCTTGTTCCATGGCGCGTCGACCAGCGACGACGCCGAATCGAGAATGGCGGCCCAGCCGTCCTTGTCGCCCAGGTCCTTCTTGGCGATGGCGATGGCGGACTTCGATACCGGGATCAGCGAGTCGCCCTCGGAGATCTTCGCCAGGTTCTCTCCCGACATGAAGTACGCGATGAACTGCATCGCCTGCGTCGGGTACTTGCTCTGCTTGGCGATGCTCAGGGTCTGCGGATCCGCCGCCTGATTCTGGCTGGTGCCCTTCAGTAGTGGCAGCATGGTCCACCTGAACGTCTTCGGGGCAGCCGTGTCGATCTGCGTTGCCACGTAGTTGCCGGCCATCACCAGCGCGTACTTACCGGCATAGAAACCGGGCAAGGTGTCGGTTCCGGCCAGCGACACCGAAGTGGCAGCCATCGACTTGTCGTCCAGCATCGCCTTGAGCCGGTTCGGCACCTGCATCTCGTTGTCGGAGATCTTGATGGTGGGCTTGGCCTCGTCACCGGAGAAGAAGGTGCCGCCGAAGGCCAGCGAACTCGACATGATGCCGGCGGTCGGCGACTTCAGCCCCCAGGCGAAACCGGTGGTGCCACCGGTGGTCAGCTTCTTGGCGTTGGCCGCCAGGTCGTCCCAGGTCCACGGCTTGGCGGCGGTCGGAAGGGCAATGCCGGCCTTGGCGAGCAGGTCGGTGTTGGCGAACAGGTTGTACACCTGGGCGATGGTCGGGACGGCGGTGATCTTGCCGCCGTAGGTCACCGAGCCCCACACCGAATCGGGCACGTCCGACTTGAGAGTGGCGGGGATCAGCGGGCCGACGTCGGCGAGGTAGCCCTGCCGGCTGAACCCGGCGATGTCGGCGGCCTCGTCGTGGATGATGTCCGGCGCGGAATTTCCGGCGAACTGGGTCACCAGCTTGTCATGTACCGAGTCCGCGGACACCTGCTGCATGGTGACCTGGATGTTCGGGTGAGCCGCGTTCCAGGAGCTGATGATGGCCTTGGTGGCCTTCACCGTCGCGGGCTGGAAGGCGTAGGTGGAGAACGTCAGGTTGATCTTCTGATCGGCGGCGAGTGTCGAGGGCGCCGCCGAGCCGCCGCCCGCACTTGAACCTCCTCCGCTGTTGCTGACGCAGCCCGCCGTCAGCAGGACGGCGGCGGTGGCGATGGACAGAGCTGCGAGTCGACGTTTCACGATCGATCCCTTTCGCGATTGGTGGAGCCGTTGGATGGAGGAGTGGGTGGGGGGTCGAAAAGCATGGCGATCAGCCCTTGACGGAGCCGGACATCATGCCCGACACCAGCTTTCGCTGGATAATGCCGAAGATGATCAAGCTGGGCAGGGTGGTGATGAGGGCGGTGGCGGCCAGCGGCCCGAGCTGAATGGACCCTTCGGCACCGACGAATCGGGCCAGCAGCAGCGGCGCGGTCTCCTTCGCCGGGTCGGTGATGATGACCAGGGCGAAGAAGAACTCGTTCCAGGCCGAGATGAAGGCGAACATCGAGGTGGCAACGATGCCCGGTAGCAGCAGCGGAAAGACGATCCGCACCAGGGTGGCGAACCGGGAGGCGCCGTCGGTGGCGGCGGCCTCCTCGAGGTCTTTGGGGATGGCGGTGACGTAGCCCTGCAGCATCCACAGGGTGAACGGCAACGCCCACACCACGTAGACCACCACCAGGCCGGTGAGGGTGTTCAGCAGGCCGAAGTTGCGCAGCAGCACGAACACCGGGATCACGATCAGGATGAACGGGAACACCTGGCTCACCAGGATCCAGCCGATACTCACCGTCCGGACAGCGCCCTTGTAGCGGGCCAACGCGTAGGACGCCGGCAGCGCGATCACGGTGGTGATGACAGCGGACGCGACGGCCACCACCAGTGAGTTGCGCAGCGCACCCCACAGCGGCGTGCCGTTCAGCGCGGTGGCGAAGTTGTCGGTGGTCCAGTGGTGGGGCAGCAGCGATGGGGTGAGGGTGGAGAGCTCCTGCGGTGGTTTGAAAGCAGTGGACAGCAGCCACAGCAAGGGAAATCCGAGAAACACGACGTAGAGCGCCAGGGCGATGTACTGGCCAACCCTGGTAACCGGACGAGTACGCATCAGCTCGCCTCCTTCAGCTGGCGCCACAGATAGAGGCCGAGGATCGCCATGATCACCACGACCATCGCGTTGCCGAGCGCCGAGGCGTAGCCGAACTCCCCGTCACCGAAGGCCCGTTGGTAGGCGAACAGCATGGGCAGCGAGGTCTCGCCGCCCGGCCCGCCTCCGGTGAGGACGTAGACCAATCCGAAGGAGTTGAAGTTCCAGACAAAATCCAGCGAGCTGATGGCGATGGCCACCGGCTTGAGTGCCGGCCAGGTGACGGTTCGGAACCGCTGCCAGCCGCCGGCGCCGTCCAACGCTGCCGCCTCGTGCAGATCGGTGCTGGTGTTCTGCAGCCCGGCGAGCAGCGCGATGGTGGTCTGCGGCATACCGGCCCACACCCCGACGACGATCACCGCCGGCAGCGCCAGCGAGAAGCTGCCGAGCCAGTCCACGTTGTCCTTGATCACGTGCAGGCCCTTGAGCGCCGCGTTCAGGATGCCGCCATCCGGCAGATAGATCAGCTTCCACAGGATGGCGACGATCACCGACGGCATCGCCCACGGCACCAGGGCGAGCGGCCGGACCAGCCATTGGAACCGCAGGCCGGCGTTGAGCAGCAGCGCCAGCCCTAGCGCCAGCAGGAACTGCAGCACGGTGACGCTGACGGCCCAGATCAGGCCGATCTTGAAGGAGTTCCAGAACAGGCTGTCGTGCAGCAGTTGCTGGTAGTTGGCCACCCCGTTGAAGGCGAACTGCACGTTGAAACCGGCGTGCGCGTCGGTGAAACCGAGCCAGATGCCGTTGAGTAGCGGGTAGACGCTGAAGATCGCGACCGGGATGAGGCTCGGCAACAGCAGGAACCACAGCTGGCGCTTCGGTCCGCGCACTCCTGTCCGCGGTGCCTTCGGCGGCGCGGTTGCTGTCGCCAGAGCCATGGGCTCCCCTTCTCCGTCGAAGTGGGCTGTCGATTCGTGGGGCAGGAAAGCCCTGCGCACAGCTAGCCGTAAACGTTTACAGTTTGCTGGGTTGAATGTTCTCGCGACGACGCGCGGCTGTCAAGAGACGCGCCCGGCGCGCCGAAGAATCCAGCGCCCGCAACGGTTCCGGCCCTAGCGCAGACTGCTCAGCGGGCACCGTCGGTGCTGGTTCCTACACTGTCCGTCTTCCTACACTGTCCGTCATGACACCTGCCGCTTTCAAGGACCTGTGCATCGACGCGAAGGACGGAGCGCTGATCGCCGAGTTCTACTCCCGGCTGCTCGGACTCGAGTTGCACCAGAACGGCGACGACGCACGGCTCAGCGGGCCGACGGCGCAGCACACCATCTGGATCAACAGCGTGCCGGAACCACACACGGCGAAGAACCGGGTGCATCTGGACGTCAACGTCACCTCGATCGCACAGGCCACCGAGCTGGGTGCGACAGTGCTCGACACCCTCGACGAATGGACGGTGCTGGCCGACCCCGAAGACGGCGAGTTCTGCGCGTTCGTCTGCGACCAGCCGCCGGAACAGTCATTGCTGGAGTTGGTGTTCGACACCAGTGATGCAACCGCACAGGCGAAATGGTGGGCCGGCGTCTTCGGGGCCACGGCGCACCACGACGACGAACACGACTACTCGTGGATCGACTCGATCGCCGGCGCCCCGTTCTCGGCGATCGCCTTCGTCAGCGTCCCGGAACCGAAGATGGTGAAGAACCGGGTACACTTGGACGTCACCACCGACGATCTGGACGCACTCACCGCGAGCGGCGCCACCGTGCTGCGGGCCAAGGGCGGCGATCTGGGTTGGCACGTACTTGCCGACCCAGAGGGCAACGAGTTCTGCGTCTTCACCGCCGACTGACAGTGATGCCCCGGCCGAACCGGCGGCAACTCACTCATTCGCCAGCGCGTCCCTCGACGGATCCGGCGAGCCGCCCCGGATACTGGCAGGATGGCCCGCCGGTTCCGTTTCCGTGCGCTGATCGTGATGCTGATCGGTGCGCTGCTGGCTGGCTGCACCCACGGCGGCGCCGCCAGCACGCCGTCACCGGACCCCGATACCGAGCTCCAGCAGTTCGTCGCGCACCTGCAGGCAGGCGAGATCGACAAGGCAGCCGCGATGACGACCAACCCAGGGACGGCCGGTCAGGCGCTCACCCAGGTGATGAAGGATCTGGCGCCCAAGGACCTGCAGATCATCCCCGGCGACTGGAAGCGCGCTGCTGACGACGAGGCGACCGTTCCGGTCAGCTATTCCTGGCAGCTGGCCGGCATCGGGATCTGGAAGTACTCGGCGTCCTGGACCTGGCATCGCATCGGCTCCGGGGCCAAGGCCCGCTGGACCATCGACTGGGCGCCGAGCGTCATCCACCCGCTGCTGGGCGCGCAGCAGACCCTCGCCGTGCGCAGCAACGACGCCGACACCGGGACCCTGGTGGATCGCAACAACCAACAGTTGGTGTCGCCGGTCACCGTCTTCGCGGTGCAGGCCGACCCGACCAAGATCAGCGATCCGACGGCGACCGCGACCAGCCTGGTCACGTTGTTGAAGCGGTTCGACACCACGCTCACCGTCCCGGCCATCGTCACCGGGATCGCCAAGGCCGACAAGAAGGTCGGCTACACGGTGATCAACCTGCGGCAGAGCGAGTTCGCCGGAGTTCAGCAGCAACTGGCCGCCATCGGCGGGCTCACCTTTCCCTCCCAGGTCCGCAACCTCGGGCCTACCAAGGACTTCGCCAGGGCGTTACTGGCCGAGGTACAACCGGTGGCCAAGCAGCTGAGCACCGGCACCGGGGGTTGGCAGATCGTCTCGGTCGACTCGACCGGCGCGCAGGTCAAGACGTTGGCGCAGAAGGCGGCCAGCGCCGGCAACAAGGTGATGCTGACCATCGACATCAAGACCCAGGAAGCGGCCGAGAAGGCCTTGGCGACGCTGAAGGAGCCGGCGACGCTGGTCGCCATCCAGCCGTCGACAGGGGACATCCTGGCGGTGGCGCAGAACGCCGCAGCGAACGCGCAGGGTGCCATCGCGCTCACCGGCCGCTATCCGCCGGGTTCCACCTTCAAGATCGTCACCGGCACCGCCTCGATCGACCACAAGCTGATCACTCCCACAACGGTGGTTCCCTGCCCCGGAGTCTTTACCCTCAACTCGCAGGACATCCACAACGAGGGATCGTTCGACCTGGGCGACATCACCGCGACGGAGGCGTTCGCCCACTCCTGCAACACCAGCTTCGCCCAGCTGGCGTCCAAGTTGCCGCTGGATGCGCTGAACAAGACCGCCAAGCAGTACGGCGTTGGCATCGACTTCGTGATCCCTGGCATCACCACCCTGACCGGCCAGATCCCGGTCGCGACGTCGCAGAACGAGTTGGCCGAGGATGGCTTCGGGCAGGGCGTCGACCTGGTGACGCCGTTCTCCGAGGCGCTGATGGCGGCGACCGCCGCCACCGGCAATATGCCGACCCCGACGCTGATCCGGGGCCAGCAGACCACCTCCGACCAGCCGGCGCCGGCCCGCAGCGCGCTGGCCCGCTCCGGCATCAAGACGTTCATGCGGGCGGTCGTCACCGACGGAACGGCGAAGGTGCTGCAGGACCTCGGCGACGGTCCGACGACGGCGGTGTACGCCAAGACCGGCACCGCCGAGTACTCCGACGCCAAGAGCGCGATCCATGCGCACGCCTGGACGGTCGGCTTCCGTGGCGACCTGGCCTTCAGCGCGCTGATCGTCGGCGGTAACGATTCCAAGCGCACGAACACCGTGCTGCACGACTTCCTGGCCGCCGTCCCCGCCCACTGACCCGTAACCTGGCTGCCATGTCATTTGCCCTTCGCCATTCGTCGGTCAGGCCTGGAACCGTCGGCCCTCGTCGCGCCGTGCCGTCGTCGATCGCTCGGCCCGAGTACGTCGGAAAGCCAGGCCCCGCGCGGGATACCGGTTCCTGGGTACAGACGCCGGAGACGATCGAGAAGATGCGGGTTGCCGGCCGGCTGGCAGCGCGAGCGATGGGCGAGGCAGGGAAGGCGGTCGCACCTGGCGTCACCACCGACCGGCTGGACGCCATCGTGCACGAGTACCTGTGCGACCACGGTGCCTACCCGTCGACGCTGGGGTATCGGGGATACCCGAAGTCGTGCTGCACCTCGCTGAACGAGGTGATCTGCCACGGCATTCCGGATTCGACGGTGATCGGTGACGGCGACATCGTCAAGATCGACGTCACCGCCTTTCTTGACGGTGTGCACGGCGACAACTGCGCCACCTACCTGGCCGGCGAGGTCGCCCCCAAGGTCCGGTTGCTGGTCGAGCGCACCGAACAGGCGATGAACAGGGCCATCAAGGCCGTCGCACCCGGCCGCTGGCTGAACGTGGTGGGCAGGGTGATCGAGGCGTACGGCAAGCGATTCAGCTACGGCGTGGTCCGCGACTACACCGGGCACGGGATCGCCGGCAGCTTCCACTCCGGGTTGGTGGTGCTGCACTACGACGACCCGACTGTGAGCACGGTGCTTGAGCCCGGCATGACCTTCACCATCGAACCGATGATCACTCTTGGGGGCATCGATTGGGAGCTGTGGTCCGATGACTGGACCGTGACCACCAAGGACAAGTCCTGGTGCGCCCAATTCGAGCAGACGATGGTGGTGACGGACAGCGGCGTCGAGGTACTGACCGTTCCGTGAGCAGGCTGTCGCCGAGCTAGAGGACGACGTTGATCAGCCGGTTGGCTTTCGGAATTCGAGAGCTAGCCGGGTGTGCGGCAGATCGATGACGGCAGCTGCGGCCGCGGCGAAATTCTTCGCCGGGCGCGGGTAGGCGTGGATGGACAGGTCCACGGTCGCCATCCGGCCGTGGGCCGCCCAGGCGTGTACGTGAGCAAGGAGCCGGTTCGCAAGTCCTCCGGCGTCGGGACCAAAAGGCTGAACGGCCAGGATGAGACCGTCGGCGGTGGTGGTCGCTCGGCCGGGTCGGACCACGGCGGCGAGCGAATGATCCCCGAGAACGGCCAACGCTAGCGTCATACCGGGAAACTTCATCGAACTGGGCACGAGGTTCGCCTCGGCGGCAGCCCCGACCGCGGTGAGCAACGCGGCGTCCGGTTCATGCAGCACGAGCCACAGGCCCAGCCCACCCATGATCTCGGCGTCGGTGACGCCGACCTCCGCGGTAACGGGCGCGCCGGGCTGGGCCAGCGCCGCCTGCAGCGCGGCCGCGTCGACGGGGCGATCCCCGTCCACCACTACGAACGTCCCGTGGCTGCCCAGCGGCCGCGACGCGTCCGATCCGGCGAGCAAGCCGCGCAACGGCATGAATCCGCAGTCCTCGATCGACACGCTGGACAGGTGGTCACCGGCCCACTCGAGGGCCACCGAGCGCTGCATGCCGCGTAGGGATAGGGGCAGCACCAGCCGCCCCGCAGCGGGTAACTGGGCCAGCCAGGCCGGGGCGAGGTCCCGGGTACTTGCCGTGAGGATGATCCGGTCGTACGGTGCACCCGGCGGCCACCCGTCGGCGCCGTCGGCGTGCACAACCTCGACCTTCGGGCAGCCGGCCTGGTCGAGATGATCACGCGCCTGCCGGGCCACGTCCTCGTCGATGTCAACGCTGACGACATGCCCAGTCGCGCCGACGAGGCGGGCCAGCAAGGCGGAGTTGTAGCCAGTGCCGGTGCCGATTTCCAGTACTCGATGACCGGGCTCTACTCCGAGCTGCTCGAGCATCGTCGCCATCATCGCCGGCTGGGAAGACGAGCTCAGCGGCCGGCCCTCGCCGTCCCATCGGGTCACGATGGCCTCGTCCCGATATGCCTGCGATAGCTCCACGTTCGGCACGAACACCTCGCGAGGCACCGTCCGGAAGGCGGCAGCCAGCCGCGGGTTGTGGATGCGGCCCGCCGTCACCAGGCCGTCCACCAGCTGGTCGCGAAGCTCTCGTGCACCGCTCATGCTCGCCCGCTCCCAGCCGCTTGTTGGTCCAGGAAACGCTCCACCAATGTCCGAATCACTACCGCCATGCTGAACCCGCTGGCCTGACAGAAGTCTCGCAACTGTTCGTAGTTGGCTTCAGGTAGCCGCACCGGAAGCACCTTCAGCGGAGCACCCGCGGGCGACGAAGCGTCGAAGCCGAACCCGAGCAGGGACGCCAGGCGCTCCCGGTTCACCGGGAACCGCGGAGCGCTGGCAGCGCCCAGCAATCCGGCCGGCGAAAACGTGCCCGTGCCCAGGCGGCCCAGCAGGAGAGCGTGCAGCAGCTCATCGCGTTCGTCGGGTTCCAATGTCTGCAGCGCCTTGTGCAACAGCAAGCCCGCTCTATCCGACATCGCGATACCGCCCTCCGATATCGGGATGTTAGGGCGCACGCCTACTTCCGTCAAACGGAGGGCAACCTGTCCGACGTGTCGGGCATCTACTGCGAAACCGGGTGCTCGAGTTCGTCGCTGAGTAGGTGTTCGGCAACCGCCGCGTATCGGGTGGCGGTGGCGTGAGAGATGCTGAAGACCAGCGATAGGTGCAGCGGGTCGGGTACGGCGGTCAGCGCCTCGTGCAGGATGCGGTCGGCTCGGATGCGGGCGATGCTGAATCCGTTGCGGGCCCAAGCAGAAACGGATGTGTTGCCCGCTGACAGGTCCGGTGTTGAGCACGGTCTTGGCGTTGACGAGCACGTGCCGGTTGGAGGTGCGCGGCCAGGCGACGCGGCGGTGGTCCAGCCAAGCCCGCTGCGCCCGGTTGAGGTGCCCTACCGGTCCTCGACAGTGGCCCCAAGTACGCTAGGGATGCCGCTGCGGGACGGCTGCGACGATCCGCTCTAGGCCGTCGGTTCCGGACTGTCAGGATGCTCGGGTGTCGGTGAACACCTGGCGTTCGAGGCGGTCAAGCCGGGCTGCGAGTTCCTCGATGCCCGGAGCGCCTCCGGCCTCTCGGCGTTGTTCGATCCACTGGCGGATGAGCCCGCTGGGACGCAGGTGCTGGGCAGCGGACTGTTCCCGTACCCAGTCCAGCAGCGACTTGGGGAGCCGCAGTGACGTGGTGACCATGGGGTCAGCGTCGGATTCGGTCTCCCACACGCCTTGTTCCATCTCGGTGGAAAAGTCGTTCACCTGCGCGTGGGCAGTGATAGATGCCCATTATGATCAAAACCAGGCCAATAACCGCCGCAATTACACCGCCGACCCGGACCGCAATAAGGCGGGCGCTACTCGGCCGTAGGGCATCGGAATTCTTATATTGCCATTTCGACATGCGCCAGGATAGCCTGCGGCGCACCGCTTGCGCGCCACCAATGATCACAAAAATGATGCCAAAGATAATGAGCTCCATCGGCCGGTAAGTTCCGCCAACGGATGCTTGAACAAACGTTGCTGAGAAAAGGCTTGGCATGGAGGCATCCCTTCTCTCGTTACGACACCGGCACGGTCGCTAGCAGCATTTCTCACTCCAATGGCGCGGCCCACCCAGGTCCGGATCGCCGTGGGTCGAGGAAGAACGCAGCGAACTCCCTAAACCACGGAGCGGGACGCAGCCCAGCCCCCCGTGGACCGGTACCGCCGCGCCATCAACCGTCACTTCCTACGTCGCAAAAAACAGACCCCCGCCGATAACGACCACGACTGCCACGGCAGCGACGATGAAAAGCCAGGAAACGCCAGGCTGACTAGCGGTGCTATGAGGCGGCGCGGGGTTCTGTACCAATACCGAGGCTAGTCCCAGCGCATATCTGAACATCGTTCTCTCCTAATATGTGTAGGTCGCATCATAACTTACGCCCGTGCCGCCCGCGAGGTCGACACTTTGGGTTCCGTCGCTGTTTGCGCAAGCTCCCACAGCGCAGGCTTGCGCAAAGGAGCTAAAGCCGGAGGTCGGGTCACCTTGATTGATGGATGCTGACGGTGCAATTGGTGAGTCGCTGGAATCTGCTGAGACACCGACTCCGGCGCTCGAATATGGGTCGATTCCGTGCTCCCGATGTCGACGCCGATCGAGGCGTGCAGCGGCCCGATGTTGAAGCTGATGCCGAGGCTGAGAAAATCGGTGCCCAGCGGGTCGGCCGGCGAACGCCCTTCATCCCTATCCACGCACGGCAGGAAGGGTAAGCAGGCTCCGCGGATCGCCGTTCCCCGACGGCAAGCGAACGTGACGCATGCAGGAGCCGGATCACCACCCCGGAGGTCCCACCTACGCAGGCGCCCGCTCAACCATCCTGTATGGCACGCGAGGTAGACAGCCGCGCGATAAAGCGCCACAATTGTGGCCGTGACTTCCACTGAACCACTGAGGTCGGTCCGCGACCACCTGTCCGAGGTCGTCGACCGCGTCGAGCACCAGCATGAACGCGTCATCATCACCCGCAACGGGCACGACGCGGCTGTCGTCATCAGTCCGGTCGATCTCGCCCAGCTCGAGGAAACACTCTCCGTCCTGAGCGACCCCGAGGCGCTCGTCGACATCCGTGAGGCCGATGCCGCCTATGCCCGAGGTGACGTCGTCCGCGGAGTCGAGGCCGTCCGCCGCCTCGGCCGGTGAGTCAGGAGGACGACTACGAACTCGTCCTCACGCCGCCGGCTCGACGAGCGCTAGCCGAGCAACTGCCCGAATCGGTGGCGGCTGCAGTGATCGAGTTTCTTACGACTGCTCTGGTGAGGCAGCCAAGACGCGTCGGCAAGCCGTTGCGTGGCGAGTTGGCGGCCGTGTGGGCCGCGCGTCGCGGTACCTACCGGGTGCTCTATCGACTGCGCGAGGACACGCGCGAAGTCATCGTGGTACGCATCGAACACCGGAAGGTCGTCTACCGCCCGCATTGACCATCAAAGTTCGCATGACGACCGCGCCGGCCGCCGATTCGCATCCGACCACTGAACTCGAGCGATAGGCTGGCTGCGGTCGCGTTTGCGCCCCCGCCTTGTATGTCAGCGGACGCGGTCCCAGCGCACGAGCGCGTGTCGGAAGGACATGTTCTTGTGGTTGCCATTTTGCTGTCACCCCCTATCGAACGGGAAACCTTGACCGGTCAGGGATCGCCTACTGAGACAGCGTCAGTCGACACCGCTAACCTGACGACATGAGCTGGGACCCATCTTGCGGCAAGAGGAGCAGTGCGCTCTAGCTGCGTCGAGCGGGGTCGGGTAGTTGCAGCAGGGCGTTCTCGATCAGCTCTGGCAGAGCCGGATGGATCCAGTACTGGCCACCAGCCATCTGGTGGGCGGGCAGGCCGAACGACATAGCCTGGATCAGCGGTTGGATGACGGTGGCCGCCTCCGGTCCGATGATGTGCGCTCCCAACAGTTTTCCGGTGGCTGGGTCGGCGAGCAGCTTGGCAAAATTGGTGGTGTCCTCCCGCGCCCAACCGGCCGCGATCCCGGCATAGTCCTGCTTGGCGATGGCCACCTCGATGCCCTGCTCGGCGGCCTGCCGTTCGGTGATGCCGACGCTGGCGACCTGCGGCTCGGTGAACACCGCGGCCGGCACGAACCGATGGTCCGCCTCGACGGGGCTGTTCGGATGCAGCACGTTGTGGAACACCACCCTGGCCTCATGATTGGCCACATGCTTTAACGGGAAATGAGTGGAGATGTCGCCCAGCGCCCAGATGCCGTCGACGCCGGTGCGCTGCTGGGCATCGACGATCACCCTGCCTTCGAAGTCGAGTTCGACGCCGGTCGCGACCACGTTCAACTCATCGCCGTTGGGTCGGCGGCCGGTGGCCACCAGCAGGATGTCGGTATCGATGGCGCTGTCGCCGTCGGGACCCGAAACCTGAAGGGACAGGCCGGATCCAGAAGCTGCCACCTTGGTGATGTGCGTCTTGCTGAGCAGGCGGTAACGGGCAGCGGCGGCCTTGGTGAAGGCGTCGGAGATGTCGGCGTCATGCTTGGCCAGCAGCTTCTCGCCCCGGATCAGCTGCGTCACCTCGGAACCGAACGCATCGAAGACGTGTGCGAACTCGGCGGAGATGTAGCCTCCGCCCAGTATCACGATCCGTTTCGGCAAGGCGTCGATCCGCATCACCGTGTCCGAGGTGTGCACGGCGCCGGCGATGGCGGAGTCCTCCAGCCCTGGAATATCGGGGGCTACCGCGCGCGATCCGGCGGCCAGGATCCACTCGTCGGCGGTGATCGACTCGGTGCCGCCGTCGGTCAGTGCTACGTCCATCCTCTTGTTGCCGGTGAAGACCCCCCGGCCGGCGTACACGGTGATGTTCGGGCACTCGTCACCCTCGCGGTAGGCCTGGCCACCGGCGGCGATGGGGTCGATGCGGCCGAAGATACGGTTCCGGATCGACGCCCAGTCTACCGAGTCGACGTGCGCCGATACTCCCAGTGCCGCAGCATGTGTGGTGCCCAATGCCAGGTCGGCGGGATACACGTACATCTTGGTGGGGATGCAGCCGACGTTCAGGCAGGTACCGCCGAACTTGTTGTCCTCGACGATGGCGATGTCCCAGCCCTCGAAGCCGGGCGGAATGCTGTTGCCCGAACCGGTACCGATGACGACCAGGTCGTGATGTCGCGTCATGTCGCCCGCTCAGTGATCGAAGGTGCCGCGCAGTACGGCCCTGGCCAGGGTATGGAATGCCAGGTTGAACGACACCACCGCGGGTGAGGCGTTGCCGTCCACCTCGAGTGCGGGCACATCGACGGCGTGCACCACGAAGAAGTACCGGTGCTTCACATCGCCCGGCGGTGGCGCAGCGCCGTCGTACTGCCGCTGGGAGAAGTCGTTGCGGACGTGGAACGCGCCGTCGGCGTAACCGGCCAGCGTCTCGTCGCTGCCGCCGGCACCGGCGGGCAGCTCGGTGACCGACGCCGGGATGTTGACGGCCACCCAGTGCCAGAACCCGGACGGCGTGGGCGCATCCGGGTCGAAGCAGGTGACGACATAGGACTGGGTGCCTTCCGGGGCCCCCGACCAGGACAGCGCCGGGGAGATGTTCTTGCCGCCGGCGGAATCGTGCACCTGGGTCAGCGAGATCCGCTGCCCTTCGGCGACGTCCGTGCTGGTCAGCTGAAAGCTGCCGACCGAGGGTAGCAACTCGTACGGATTCGGGGCGGTCGGCCGGTCGAGGCTCACGCAGTGCTCCTTTACGGGCGTTCGGGTGTTCGTCCGAACGACGCTACGCCAGCAGCCTCGGACCTTTGCCCGGCCCGCAGATCGGACGCCTCCAGTGGTTCGCAACGCTCCCG
>JALYVF010000050.1 GCA_030853385.1 Actinomycetota bacterium
GGCGGGCGGTGTCCGGCTGTGGGAGCAGCCGATAGCGGCATCGTCGGGCCGGGCAGACATTTCCATCGGCGTCGGTGCTGCGCAGCGCATCGTCGTTGTGCTGAGCATCGGCGAGCGGCCGGCCAGGCTCGAAGGCCGGCAACCACCGACCGTTTCCGTGGTGCCACTGCCGGTCAGCCTGCCGACGACCGGCGCCATCGGGGTGTCCGGCACGCACCGGGCCACCACGCGCTGGCTGCTGGCGCAGCTGGTCGGCGCTCACTCGCCGGCCGACCTGCGGGTGCAGATCCTGTCCACCAGCACCGATCTACGTCCGTTGGCTGACCTTCCGCATTGCCGTGACGGCGCCGAACCCGGCAGCGTGCACCAGCGCGCCGACCGGTGGGCGGCGGCGCTGCGTCGATCCACGGCTGTCGCGCTGACGGTCGCCGTGGTCGACGACTTCGAACGGTGGCGCACCGATCCTGTCGTGCTGGAACTGTTGCGCCGCCGCGATCCGCGGCTGCTGATCGTGCTCACCACCAGAACCAGGGCGGCCGTCCCGGCCAGTTGCGGCACCCTGGTCGATCTGGACGCCCTGCCCGGCGACCGGATCGGCGTCAGCCCTGGCTATCTCGCCGAGCTGGCCGCGGCGCTGGCGCCGCTCGGCGTCGCCGACAGCGGCACCGCGGCCCTGCCCCGCCAGCTCACCTCCCGGCCGTCGGACAGCCGGCAGCTCGCCGACAGCTGGCGGCACACCGACACCCCGGTGGCCGACATCGGGGTGTCGGCGGCCGGTCCGTTGTCCATCGACCTGGCGCGGGACGGCCCTCATCTGTTGATCGCCGGCACCACTGGCTCCGGCAAATCCGAGCTGTTGCAGACACTGATAGCGGGGCTGGCCGGGAGTCTGTCGCCGCAGCGGCTGGCGCTGCTGCTGATCGACTACAAGGGCGGTGCCGCGTTCGCCGATGCCGCCAGATTGCCGCACACCAGCGGCATCGTCACCGACCTCGATCCGCGGCTGGCCGAACGGGCACTGACCAGCCTGCAGGCCGAGATCCGCTGCCGGGAAAGGTTTCTCGCCGCCTGCCGTGCGACCGATCTGGCTGCTGTGCCGACCGCCGACCGATCGACTGCGCCGCCTCGACTGGTGATCGTAGTGGACGAATTCGCCGCCCTGGCGGCCGAACTGCCCGACTTTCTGGCCGGGTTGATCGACATCGCCCAGCGCGGACGGTCGCTCGGGCTGCACCTGGTGCTGGCCACTCAGCGTCCCGCCGGGGTGGTGAACCCGGCGATCAAGGCCAACATCGCCGCCAGGATCTGCCTACGCGTCACCGACGCCGCCGACTCGACCGACGTGATCGACAGTCCGCTGGCCGCCGGTATCCCGGCCGAGCTGCCGGGGCGCGGCTACCTGCGGACGGCCGGAGGCCGGCTGACGGAGTTCCAGACCCTGCGGGTGACGGCACCGACAGCACAAGGGATCTCGGTGCGGCTGCGCGCAGATCCGGCTCCGCCGGCCACCGGGCCGGTGCCGCTGCGCGCGCTCATCGACTCCGCGTCGATCGCCTCCGCAACCATCCGACTGCCAGCGGCGCCGTGGCTGCCACCGCTGTCCGAGCGCATCGAGCCGGCCGACTCCAGCCAGCTCGGCATCCTGGACCTGCCCGATCAACAGGCCCAGCGGCCGTGGCAGCTCCCGCCCTGCTCGCTGTTGATCGCCGGACCGGCCGGATCGGGGCGGACGGCCGCACTGCGCAGGTGGGTGCAAGCGATGGCCACCACCGGCGCTGAGCTGCTGCTGGTCGACGGCGGCGGGTCACTCGCCGACCTCTCCGACAACGGTTGGGTGGCAACGTATCTGGGTGCTGGCGATCCGCAGCTGGTACTGCGGCTGTTCGAGCTGTTGACCATCGAAGCGGCAGCTCGAGCCGGCCGTGGACAGCAGCACGGGCGGCCGCTCGGGCTGGTGATCGACGACTGGGATCCGCTCGCCGCCGGTCTGGACACCGTCGACTTCGGGCAGTGGCAGACCAGGATCGCCGAGCTGGCCGGCCGGGGCCCGGCCGCCGGGATCAGGGTCGCGATCGCCGGTGGGCAGCGGCTGTCTCAGCACCGGGTGGCGCCGGCCTTCGCTGCCAGCGTGCTACTCGGATCGCCGTCCGCCACCGGTGATCCGACGCCGGGCGCGCCGGCCGGCCGTGGCTGGTTACAGGGGCCGCAGAGCGGCGAGGTGCAACTGGTCGTCCCAGCGACGACAATCGTCGCGATTCCGGCGGCCGCGGACGGCGGCGGTCGCCGCTGGGTGGTCAAATCCCTGCCGGAGCGGGTGCCGGCTTCCACCTTGCCGGCGCCAACCCGCGGGTTCGTCCCGATCGGCCTCGGCGGCGATGCGGCCGCGCCCGTCGGCTTCGATCTGGCCGGGCAGGGCGGTGGAATCCTGCTGGCCGGGCAGCGCCGCAGCGGGGTCAGTACCGCGC
>JALYVF010000118.1 GCA_030853385.1 Actinomycetota bacterium
CACGGACACCCTGCGGATCCAGCCCGAGCAGCGCTTCCCGCAGCTCACCGAGCTCACGGTGGCACCGTTGATCGGCCAGGCGATCCGTGAAGTGTTCGCCGACGGGTCCGTCACCAGCCTTTTCGACGCATGAGATCCTCACTCGTATGACATCGGTACTGGTCGCAAACCCGTCGGCAGATGTCTACGGCTCTGACCTGCAGCTCTTGGACAGCATCAGTGCAATGATCGAACGCGAGATGAGCGTCACTGTCTGCCTGCCTGAAGACGGCCCGCTGATCCCGCTTCTCCGATACAGAGGTGCGAAGGTCATATTTCACACTGCGCCGGTCGCCCGGCGCTCCGCTCTCTCATTAACTGGCATCTTCCCGTTCATCGGTCAGAATCTGCTGGGTGTCTTTAAGCTGGCCCGTCTGCTTCACACTGTCAGTCCCGATGTCGTTTACGTGAACACCATTACCATCCCGGTCTGGATAGCCGCTGCGCGCCTGGCAAAAGTCCCCGTGCTCTGCCATCTGCATGAGGCGGAGGACGGCGACTCGAAATGGGTACTTCGCGGCCTCATGGCACCGCTGCTGCTCGCTACAGCCTTGGTAGCCAACGGCAACGCGGCTCGCACAGTAGTTGCCTCGGTCTACCCGCGTTTGGTTCGGAAGATGTCGATCGTCCACAACGGGATTCCCAACCCCCCTGACGATCCCCGCGCTAATCCCTATGTAGCGGGCTCGGAGCTGCGCCTCGCCATCCTTGGCAGACTGTCGCCCCGAAAGCTCGTCGAAGTCGCGATCGAGGCGACAGCGATACTCCGAAAGGAAGGACGCTTCGTCACGCTCGCAATCTGTGGAACGCCGTTCGCCGGTTACGAGTGGTACGAACAACAGCTACAGGCCCGGATACGGGACCCGGACGTTAGCGGCGCGATCAAGCTTCGTGGCTACGTTTTTCCAATCTGGAGCTTGCTCGATGAAGTGCACGCTCTCGTCGCACCATCATCGCGCGAGTCGTTTGGAAACGTCATCGTCGAAGCGCAGTTGGCGCGAAGGCCAGTTGTCGCAGCCAAGAACCTTGGATACGTCGACATTATCGACGATGGCGAGTCCGGCTTGCTGGTGCCGCCCAACGATGCGCCGGCCATGGCTGCAGCGATAGCCAAAATTATGGATGATTCGGCGCTGTTTCAGCATCTTGCCGACACCGGTAGGGCGAGCGCGATCGAACGGTTCTCGGTACAGCGCTACCGCACCGAAATCGCGGATGCCGTCGCTGCTTTGCATCGCTGACTGCTCCACACTCGAGCTGGGCCGGTGACAGTAGCAACCGTGCCCACATCGCGGCTAGGTCTGCAGTCACCGGCGAAGTGCCAGCCGGCCGCCCCCTTTCGTAGTGGCTGCTATGCACGGAGTGCTGTCCCGAGCCGGCTGCGGAGCGGCTGTCGGCCTGCGGCGCTGCCGGGGCGATCACCGACACCCTGCGGATCCAGCCTGAGCAGCGATTCCACAGCCCGCCGAGCTCACAGTGACGCCGCTGATCGGCCTGGCGCTCCGCGAGGTCTTCGCGATCGGGTCCCGTCACCAGCCTCCTCGACGCCTGACCGGCAGCACAATCTGACACCAAGGCATTCGGGGACACTGCCAACCGTCAGCGTCGACCTGCTAACCACCTTCTTCCCCTCCCAGGCAAATGCAGATACTGTGCCAGGGCACCGTGCGTGCATCCTAGTCAGGACCACACAACAGGCTCGGAGCATGTGGTGGTCCTGGCTTGGCCTTCTATGGCAACGAACCAAATCAGAAGGGTGTGACATATGGACGTTTTGGACCGATATATCACCAAGGACATCGGAGGGGTTCAAGGATGGCTGCGTCCAGAGGCCGCGGATCTGATTGCTCAGCTCGCACGAACACAGAGCGCGGTCGGTGCGGTCGGGGAAATTGGCGTCCATCACGGCAAATTGTTCTTGCTGTTGGCGCTGTCACGCCGATCTGGAGAACGCGGAGTCGCGATCGACTTGTTCGAAGACCAAGAGAAGAACGTCGATCACTCTGGGTTGGGCGACCGCACTCGCTTCGTTGAAAACCTCAACCGCCTCGATCCATCTGCCAGCACGGTCACGATTCATAGCGCGGACTCAACCACCCTCACCACGAAGGATCTATTGGGCTTGTCCCAACAATCTTATCGACTGTTCAGCGTC
This sequence comes from Actinomycetota bacterium, assembly GCA_030853385.1. Lineage (GTDB taxonomy): Bacteria > Actinomycetota > Actinomycetes > Mycobacteriales > Nakamurellaceae > Nakamurella. The sequence goes on from JALYVF010000118.1 coordinate 2,195, forward strand.
GATGGCGGGCACACCGCCGGCATCACACGTAGCGACCTAGCGATCAGTTCCGGGGCACTCACGCCAGGAGGGCTACTGATCCTTGACGACTACTTCAACGTCAGATGGCCTGGCGTGTCGGAGGGCACAAATCGGTTCCTTGCCAATGATCCACCAGTGGTCGCTTTCGCGACCGGCCACGGCAAGACCTTCTTTACCCACGAATCGGCGGTCGAAGACTATCGGGGCGTGATCAAGGATCAAGCCGAGTCTCGTGGCTGGCGCCTCACTGAACAGCCCTTCTTCGAGCGCCCCATACTGATAGTCGAGACTCGACCGCGCCCGCCAATGCATCGCCGCGCCATCTCGGCCGTACGAGCAACATCAGTAGGTCGTACGCTCACCGACCCCGTCGTCCGGCTCGTGCGACGGTCCAGTTAGGCGTCGCTCGACGCTCCTGACAGCAAGTCTCATCGACTCACGCGGCTGACCCATGTCCGTGCACGGCACACTTGAACGGAGATTCTCCTGTTGATACTCTAGTTGGCAGGAGATTCTTGCGATCGGAGGCTGCGCGATGACATTGTTTCCATCCATCCAGGTGATGGGGGCCGGCCAGGACGTGGCCGGCCTGTTGACCGGCCGCGGCTATCCGCAGGCCGAGGCCACCGGCGCCGCCGACGTCGTGATCGCCACCGACAGCGCCATCGACGCCGAACTGCTGGACGCCGTCCGCCGCGGTCTGGGCCTGGTAGTGCTCGGCGCCGACGTGGACCTGTCGACGGCCGGCATCATCGGCACGCCGGAGCCCAACAACGCGCCCGTCACCGCAGTGCCGGACGAAACCGCCGCCCTCACCCCCGAGAACCTACTGGCCAGGGTGGACACCGAACGGCTCGGCGCCACCGGCACGCTGGCGCTGTCCTCCCCAGCTGTAGCCCTGCTGCGGGCCGGCGGCGCCCCCGTCGCCACCGTCTCCGAGCTGGGACCCGGCCGGGTGGTGGTGCTCGCGATCGATACCAAAGATCTGACCGGGCCCACCGCAGAGCTGGTATTCAACGCCGTCACCTACGCAGCCAGGCGCACCCCGGCCGACTCGGGCAAGACCGGCAACCCGTTGGTCAGCGACCCGTCATGGCTGGCCTTGAAGCAGGCCGTCAACGAATTGCGTCCGCTGCAGATTAAAGACGGCTCGATCCCCGACGCCAACCAGCACACCACTGCCGGCGTCCTGGTCGACCAGATCACCACCACCATCACCGCGCTGGCACCGAAGTTCCCGCACGATGCGAACTACCTGGCCGCCCTGGTCAAGGACTTCACCCGGTGGGCAGAAGGCGGCTTCGCCGAGCCCGACTTCCTGGACTCACTGGTCGCCTTCCAGCCGGCCGCCAACCGGGCCGACGGCCGCGAGCACCTGGTCGTTTTCCCGATGTACACCCAGAACGGCAACCCCGACCGCAACGTCGAAGCCGTTCTGCTGCAAGTGATCTGGCCCGACTTTGTCGCCGAGCTGGAGGCCGGCCACTACTCCAACAAGCTGTTCCTGCCGATCCGATTCCTGGACTTCACCCCCGGCTACGACACCAACTCTGCGGTGCTGTTCCCGGAAACCATTGCCATGCGCGAACTTCCGAAGTTCAGCTGGGGCGGCATCTTTGCCGACCGGGAGGCGGCCAGGTTCCGCCGGGTGGTGGCCGGCGCCGCCGACGTCACCAGTCTGTCGGTGCCGCCGGACGCGGCCCGACTGCTGGCCGACCAGGAGCTGGCCGAGCAAACGTTCGTGATGTGGGACCTAATCCACGACCGCACCCACATGCATGGAGATCTGCCCTTCGATCCGTTCATGATCAAGCAGCGGATGCCGTTCTTCCTGTACGCACTGGAGGAAATGCGTTGCGACCTCACGGCTTTCCGCGAGTCGGTGAAGTTAGAGGCCGACGGCATTCCGCACGCACGGCTGGTGCAGTATGCGGTGATCTTCGACCGCATCTTCCGCTTCGCCATCACCGGTAACAGGGTGCGCAACTACGACGGGCTCGGCGGCCAGCTGCTGTTCGCCTGGCTGCATCAGCATGGCGTTCTGCACTGGACCGACAACCGGCTGTCCATCGACTGGGGATGCGTCACCGAGCCGGTACTGGAACTGGGCCGCCGGATCGAAGACCTGTACTGGAGGTCCATCGACCGGCCGAAGTCGGCCCACTGGCTTGCCGCCTACCAGCTGGTCTCTTCGGTGCTCACCCCGAACCCGATGTCCAACTGGGCCAGGTATTTCGCCGGTGATCGGGATGCGCTGCCGCTTGCCGGTCCGCCGAAGGGGCTTACCGACCAGATCCTCGACGACGAGTTCCCGCTGTCGATGTTCTACGAAGCGCTGAACAAGAAGATGAAGGACATCGTCGGCTCGACAGCCGGTATCACCGGCTGAGGTCCTGATCGACGTCCTGCCGACGGTTTTGTCGACGGTCGGGGTCGGGGCCGGGGCCCTGGCTGTTGTCCCGTCCGTAGCTTGCCTGCTTGAAGCGGTACAAGTTCCGATCGACGAGCCGGAACAGGTCCATCGGTTCTGTTCCAGGCCGTGCTGTTGCCCAGCCGATCGAACACTCCACCGTGACGAACAGGTTGCCGAGCTGCATCGGTCGCTGCACCGCGGCGTCGATGGTGGCCGCCAGCGCCGCGACGTTCGGCAGCGGTCCACAGACGATGACGAACTCGTCGCCGCCCAGTCGTGCCACCAGGCTGTCCGGTGCCGCGACCGCCGTGATCCTGGCCCCCACTTGCACCAGTACCTCGTCACCTGCCTGATGTCCGTGGGTGTCATTGACCGCCTTGAACCCGTCGAGGTCGATCAGCATCATGGTGACCTCGACGCCGCGCCTGTCCCGATGATCGAGCCGGCGGCCCAGCCGCTCCATGGCGGCTGCCCTGTTCGGCAGGCCGGTCAACGCGTCCGTCCTCGCCTCGTCCCGGCGGCGAGTGACGGAGGCAATGTTGTGATGCGCCATCACGATCACCACCACCAGGATCGGCAGCATGACCGGCGCGATCCTGGCCAGTTCGGCGATCAGCGGGGCGGTGATCAAGGCGGCCAGCCACATCACCGTGTGGCGGCTACCGGTACGAACCGCCTGCCACCATCCGGTGAATCCCGACAGGGTCTGGGCGGCGGCAATCAGGGTCACGTTGACCGCTTCCCACAACACCGCAACCACCACGCCGACGATCAGCAACCGACCCGCCGACGAAAACTGATCCCAACCGGGCAGCGCCCAGAAGACGCGGATCACCAGCGCGCCCACCAGGCCCTCGATGATCATCACGCTGATGTTGAAGGCCTTCCGCCACCAGGCACCCGCCAGCGCGCTGACCGCCACCAGCGCGACGAACGGGTAGAAGACCAGGGCAGCCGGGCCGAAGCCGACCATCATGGCCAGCAACAACACCGCCGACCAGTTGATCAGCACCCTGCCCTGGATGTCGCGGAGCCACGGCACCCACGGATACAGGTCGGCCGCCAGGGAGAGTGCCCACAGAATCCACACCGCCGGCGTGCCGAGCAGCGAGCCGATCTTGTGCCAGCCGACGAACAGCAGCACTGCCACGAAGCCGACGGCTGCGGCAGCGCCGACGGCAGCGGCGAACCATCTGAACACCTGCGGGCTGTCGCGAAACGGACGCGAGAAGCTCGCCGCCGGCGCCGCAGGCGCAGTTGCCATCCCTACCCCCGTAGCCACGTCGCCGGTCGACGCGTCCCGTTGAGCCGCACAGTACAACCGGCCGTCACCCTGTGCACCGACGCTATCGGTTACCAGGGCGGAGCGAAGTAAACCAAGGATATCGAGCACCACTGGCTAGGGTTGGGACGATGACCAGCAAACCCGAAGAACTCGTCGTCCTGGTGACCGGCGCTACGGGGATCGCCGGGCGGGCTGCCTGCTCGGCGCTGGCCGCTGCCGGCCACCAGGTGATTGCGGTGGCACGGGACGCCGACTCGCTCGCCGCACTGAGCGCAGACCGCGTCGACGCCAAGTCCGTCGACCTCGCCGACGCCGCTGCCGTCCTCACGCTGGCGACGTCGGTGCGCGAGCGGTACGGAGCGATCGACGGGCTGGTGCACCTGGTCGGTGGGTGGCGGGGTGGCGAGGGTTTCACCACCAACACCGATGAAGACTGGGCATTCCTGTCCTCGAACCTGATCGACACCTTGCGGCACGCCACCCAAGCTGTCCACGACGACCTGGTGGCATCCCGCTGCGGTCGGGCGGTGATCGTCAGTGCGACAGCAGCGGCCAAGCCGACGGCCGGCAACGCCAACTACGCCACCGCCAAGGCGGCCGCCGAGGCCTGGCTGCGGGCGCTGGCAGATTCGTTGCGCCGCAACCAGTCCGGTCGCAAAGACAACCCGCTGCCGCAGACGTCGGCGGCGGTGATCCTGGTGATCAAGGCCATCGGTGACGCCGCCGGATTTACCCCGGCCGAGGCGTTGGCGAGCAGGATCGCCGGTCTGTTCGACGCCGACGCCGACGAGCTCAACGGCGCCCGCATCGACCTCACCACTGCGCCGTGAGGCGGCGCTGATGGCGATTCCCGACTTCATTCTCGAGCTGCGCGAGCATGTCGGCACGATGCCGCTGTGGCTGATCGGTTGTACGGCGGTGGTAGTGCGGGACGGCGCCCCCGGCCAGCAGATCCTGGCGGTGAAGCGATCCGACAATGGGGCCTGGACGCCCGTCACCGGCATCGTCGACCCTGGCGAGCATCCGGCCGCGGCGGCCGTCAGGGAGACCATGGAAGAAGCCGCGATCACCGCGCGGGTGGTGCGGTTGGCCCAAATCGGCGTTACCGCAACGGTGAACTATCCGAATGGCGACCGAACCCAGTACCTCGACCACACCTTCCGCTGCGACTACGTCAGCGGCGAGCCACATCCGGCCGACGCCGAGAACACCGAAACCCGCTGGTGCCCTGTCGACGAGCTGCCGACGCTTGACCCGCCGATGACACCGCACATGCTGGCCAGGGTCGCCGCGGCGCTGTCCGACGAACCCGAGCCGCGGCTCGTCACCCTCGAATCGGACTGAACAGCCGGCCGGGGACAATCGACGGTGTGACGACACTCCACGACCCCGCCAGCCGCGGCTTCGCCTCGGACAACTACGCCGGCGTGCACCCCGAGGTGCTGGCCGCGGTCGCCGATGCGAACGGGGGGCACCAGATTTCCTACGGCGAAGACAGCTATACCGAGCACCTGCAGCAGGTGTTCGCCGAGCACTTCGGTGACGGCGTCTCGGTGTGGCCGGTGTTCAACGGCACCGGGGCCAATGTGCTGAGCCTGCAAGCACTTCTGCCACGCTGGGGGGCGGTGGTCTGCGCCGAAACCGCACACATCAACACCGACGAGAACGCCGCTCCGGAACGGGTAGGGGCGCTGAAGCTGCTCACCGTTCCGACACCCGACGGCAAGCTGACACCGGAGCTGATCGACCGGCAGGCTTGGGGGTACGGCGACGAGCACCGCGCCCAACCGCTGGCGGTGTCGATCACCCAGACCACCGAGTTGGGTACTTGCTACACCGCCGAGGAGATCACGGCGATCTGCGTCCACAGTCACTCGCTGGGGATGAAGGTGCACGTCGACGGATCCAGGATCAGTAACGCGGCCAGCACCCTCGGCGTCGGGCTGCGCGCCTTCACCACCGAAGCGGGCGTCGACATGCTGAGCTTCGGCGGCACCAAGAACGGCGCGTTGGGCGCCGAGGCGGTGGTGGTGCTCGACCCTGGGGTGGGCAGGGACGCGCACGGGCTGATCTACCTGCGCAAAATGAACATGCAGCTGGCGTCGAAGATGCGGTTCATTTCTGCTCAGCTGATCGCCCTGCTGGAGACCGACCTCTGGCTGCGGTCGGCAGCGCACGCCAACGCCATGGCCAGCAGGCTGGCCGCCGCCGTCGGCGAGCTGGACGGGGTGACGCTGACCCAACAGGTGCAGTCGAACGCGGTATTCGCGGTGATCAACAAGGACATCGCCGATCGGCAGCGGCAGCAGTTCCGTTTCTACGACTGGAATCCGGCCAGCGGTGAGGTGCGCTGGATGTGCGCCTGGGACACTACCGAGGCCGACGTCGATGCCTTCGCCGCCGCGCTGCGCGAGTTGCTCGGCTGACTGCGAAGCGTGGGCCGTCCACCGTTGCCGCGCCCTTTCGGCCGGCTGGTGGTCGGTCGTAGACGCTCATCACCGTTCTTGATCGCGCAGCGCGGTGAGTGTGTCGGTCAGCCGATCCGTCCCGTCACCCGCAAGCATCCGCGGGCGGAATCCGGGACGGACAGCCGGCACCAGGTGACCCGCATCGATCATCCGCTGCATGGCAGTGGTGATCGTTCGATCGGCCGAACTGTCCCTCATTGAAGGACCAACATGTCCGCCGTACTTGCGCCGCTGACTGCGGCCAATGGGATCGACTGGTCGAACGTCACCAGGAGAAGGTCATTCGCCACGGCCAGGGCCAACAGGTAGACATCTGTGATCTGTCGTGAGCTCAGGATTCTCGAGGGATCGACGATTCCGCTGTCCAGGATGCTGACCGACGAGGGGAGGAATTGGTGGTGCGGGCCGGCACTGGCTGTTGCCAACCGAACTATCGCCTGGGCCGCAGGTACCGGACTGGGATATCGGGGCTGCGAGATGATGCGTACGAACCCGTTCTGCGTCACCCCGCACGACGCCCAGCCAGCGGCGACCTCGGCGCGAAACCATTCCCGGGCCGTGACATGTTGAACGTGGTCGCCGTCCAGCAGGGCCAGCAGGACGTTCACGTCCAGCAGCGCCCGTTTCACATCGACTCTTCGTCGCGCAGTTGGTCGATCAGCTCGTTGGTGACGATGGGTCCCCGAGGCGGGAAGGGCTCGAACCCGTAGAAGGATTCGAGTGCGGTCGACCCGGCAGCCGGTTGCAGCTGAGTGAGAGCCAGTCGTGCCAGCTCGGATAGGACCGCCCCCGCTGTTCGATGCTGTTGCCGCGCGCGCTCCTTGATCGCCAACAGCACATCGTCATCCAGGGCCAGTGTGGTGCGCATGCATCTGATGCTACTGCATCACTCAACGTACTGTACACCGTCGATGGTCGGCGGTTTGGCCGGTCGAGCGCTGACCGGTAACCTGGTGAGGTTGCCTCGGCGAGGGCGGAATGGTCCCGACGGATCAGACCGCCGTGATCGACGCGGTGGGACTGTCCCCGCCTGTGCTCATCAACCGGGCCGACAACACCACCGCGCCTGAACAGCACCGCACCCGAAGAGCACCAGCAGCCCGAAGTCGAAGCGAGGAGCACCACCGTGTCCGAATCCCGTCTGAGCGCCGAGCCACGTACCGAGTTCGGCAAGGGCTTCGCCCGCCGTGCCCGCAAGGCCGGCAAGATCCCCGCCGTGTTGTACGGGCACGGCACCGACCCTCGGCATCTGTCGCTGCCGGCGCGGGAGTTCGCCCGCGTCATCAAGGGCGGCGCCAACACGATTCTGACGCTGGACCTGGACGGAACCGAAGAACTGGCGCTGCCGAAGTCCGTGGTCCGGCACCCGCTCAAGGACTACGTCGAGCACATCGACCTGCTGCTGGTTCGTCGCGGCGAGAAGGTCACCGTCGATGTGGCGATCCACGTCGTCGGCGAGCCAGCCCCTGGCGTCATCGTGATCACCGACCAGTCGTCGGTGTCGATCGAGGTCGACGCCTTGCGGATCCCGAGCTTCTTCGAGGTCGACATCAGCGGTGCGCCCGTCGGCACCCAGTTCCTGGCCGGTGAGGTGAAGCTGCCGGCAGCGTGCACTTTGATCTCCGACCCGGAGGCACTGATCGTCGCCATCCAGCACGCGCCGACCGCCGAAGAGCTCGAGGCCGGCGACGAAGCCGCGATGGAGGAGCTGGGCATCGAGCAGGACGCCAGCGACGAGGAGCTCGCCGAAGCCGCGGAGGCAGAAGCCGCCAAAGGCGAAGGATCCTCCGACGCCGAGAAGTCCGACGAGAGCTGACCTTCTCCTCCGCAGTACTCCGCTGGGGCGCCATCCGCGAGTTGCGGGTGGCGCCCTTTGCGTTTCGGCTACTGGTAGTCCGCCATCAGCCGGCCGACCCATTCCGGTTGGACGATGTCGCTCGGCAGGAACTCGCGCATGGCGGGCTTGATGTCCAGCACCGGGGTGCCGTCGACGGCGTCCAGACCCTGCAGCTGAAGGCTGCGGCTCGCCACCGAGACGACCCGGCAGAAGCTGACGCCGATGCGATTGGGTCGGCGCGGTCCGTGGTCGCAGAACACACCCACCGCCGGTAGGTCGTCACGCCCGCGCCCACTCCGCGGCTGCTGACAGTCGTCACGTTCCGGTAGTTGGTGACGGCTCACCGCTACCGTGTTCGGGTGACCCAGTCTCCACCGCCCGGCCCGCCGCAGCGTCCCTCCGATGGGCCACAGCTGCCGACGGCCACGCCGCCGGCACCGTCCGGGCCGGCCATCGACCCGGTATTGGTGATCGGCCTCGGCAATCCCGGCGCTGCCTATGCCGGCAACCGGCACAACGTGGGCGCGATGGTCGCCGATGTGCTGGCCGGCAGGATCGGCGGCCGATTCTCCTCGCACAAGGCGGGCGCCGATGTGCTCATCGGGCGGCTCTCTAGGGCCAGAGCAATCGTGGCCAAACCCCGCTCGTACATGAACTTGTCCGGTGGCGCGGTCGCAGGCGTGGCCCGCTATTTCAAGATCGAGCCGTCCAGCATCGTGGTGATTCACGACGAGTTGGACCTGCCGGCGCAGACCATCAGGGTGAAACTGAGCGGTGGCGAGGGCGGCCACAACGGACTGCGGTCGATCTCGAACTCGTTGGGCAGCAAGGACTATCTGCGGGTGCGGTTCGGTATCGGTCGACCGCCAGGCCGGCAGGATCCTGCCGACTACGTCCTCAAGGACTTCTCCGGCGCCGAGCGCAAGGAACTGCCAATCGACCTGGAGAACGCCGCGGACGCTGTCGAGCTGCTGATCAGGGTCGGTCTGCTCGATGCGCAGAACCAGCTGCACTGAGAATTCTGCAGTGATGCAGGATGAGGCATGACCTACGACGTGGAATCGGTTCGCTCACATTTCCCCGCGCTGACAACCGGCGCCGCCTTCTTTGACACCCCCGGCGGGTCGCAGGTGCCGGACACGGTCGCTGCGACGATCCGAGACACGCTGGTCGCCGGTATCTCCAACCGCGGCCAGGAGT
>JALYVF010000130.1 GCA_030853385.1 Actinomycetota bacterium
CGACCTGGCCGTCGCCACCGGCTTCGACTCGGCACCCGGCCGCGGCGTCAGCGCCCAGGTCGACGGGCAGTCGATCCGGGTCGGCTCGCCGTCGCTGCTCTGCGGTGGTCTTGTCCCTATCCATGCCACCGTCGCCGCCGTCGAGGCCGCCGGACACACGGCGGTCCTCGTGCTCCGCGACGCCCGGCGGGCCGGTGTGCTCGCACTGGCCGACCAGCTGCGTCCCGGGGCCGCCCGGACCGTGGCGGAGTTGAGCACGCTCACCGGCAACCGCCCCGTCCTGCTGACCGGCGACAATGCCGGTGCCGCGCGCCACCTCGCAGCCGAAGTCGGCATCATCGACAGCTATTCGGGACTGCTACCCGCCGACAAGGTCAGCCATGTCCGCCGGTTGCAGCAAGCAGGACGGCGAGTGCTGCTGGTCGGCGACGGTGTCAACGACGCCCCCGCGCTGGCCGCTGCCGACCTCGGCCTCGCGATGGGCCGGCACGGCTCCGACCTCGCCCTGGAAACCTCCGATGCCGTCATCGTCCGGGACGAACTCGGCACCCTCACCAAGGTCATCGACCTGTCCCGGCGCGCCCGCCGGCTGGTTACCGCCAATCTGATCATTGCGGGCACTGTCATCACCGCCCTGGTCAGCTGGGACCTCGCCGGGCACCTGCCACTACCGCTGGGCGTTGCCGGGCACGAGAGTTCCACCGTGATCGTCGGCCTCAATGGCCTGCGGCTGCTCCGCAACTCCGCCTGGCACAAGGCAGGTCGGGTGGCTAACTGATACCTGGTTAGTTATGGGTCAGGGTCAGTCATCTGCTGGTTGTTGTCGGTCCTGCTCGCTATAATCGATAGTATGTTCGATGCCGCTTCCGACCCGGAGTTTGCTGAGTGGTTGGTGGATGTTCCGGAGCCGGATTGGTCCGAGCATCCGGTGTATGCGGGGATGTTGTCGGACGCTGAGCGGCTTGCTGGGTTGCTGGCGGTGGCTCCGGCTGTGCGGCGTACGGGTGAGCTTGCCCGACTGGATCCGCGCGGGTTGTCTGCAGGTCAGCAGGTGGATCTGCTGGCCGGATTGGAAGAGCAGCGGAATTGGATCGAGTCTGTCCAGGCTCGGGTGCTTGCGGAGATCGAGAACGCTGACAGCACGAAGCAGGGGTTGGGGCAGGAAGTGGTGTCGTTGGTGTTGAAGGTGCCGTTGCGTGCGGCACAAGCGAGGTTGAAAACGGCCCGGTCGTTGCTGCGAGAACTTCCCACGACCTTGGGGTTGTTGGAACGAGGTCAGATTTCGGGTCGGCATGCGGAGGTGATCGCGGAGGCGTCCTGGCGGCTGGATCCGGACGTGGTGGGTGAGTTCGAGACTCGGGTGTGTGCTCGGGCGGATTCCCAGACGGTGCCGCAGCTGAAGCAATCGATCCGGCGAGCCGAACTTGCGATCGATCCAGTGACCGGCGAACAACGCCACCAACGGGCGTTGGCTGACCGCAAGGTGGGGTTCCAACCGGTGGATGACGGCATGGTTCAGCTACCGGTACTGCTGGGTGCGGTGGAGGGGCAGTTGATCTACACCCGGCTCACCGCCGCAGCGACCTTGCTCCCCGCGCACGATCCCCGCACGATGGATCAGAAACGCGCCGACCTCCTCGTCGATGCAGTGCTGTCCGGTCTACCGCAGGATGCGTTACCAGACATGCAGGGCCGCAAACCATCCATCCAAGTCGTGGTCTCCGCAGACACCCTGCTCTGCCTGGATGACCAACCCGGACACCTCACCGGGTATGGACCGATCACCGCAGAAACCGCCCGACGGCTCGCCGCCGACCAATCGGGCACCTGGCGACGGTTGCTCACCGACCCGAACACCGGACAACTCTTGGACATCAGCCAAGACCGCTACCGACCCTCCCAACGCCTCCGCGATTTCGTCAATGCTCGGGACGACGTGTGCTGCTTCCCGACGTGTCACCAGCCGGGTTATCGCTGCCACTACGAGCACATCACCCCGTATCTGCAAGGAGGAGCGACGTGTCGCTGTAACGGTGCACTTGCCTGCCGCAGACACAACAACTGCAAGATCGACAACGACTGGGACTACACCCGAAACCCCGACGGATCTTTCACCTGGACCACCGACACCGAACATGGCTACCTCAGCCACCCACCAGAACGCTGGACCCAGCCCGGTCATGAACCAGGACGAGAACCGCCAAGAACCATCACCCTGGAAGAGATCCACACCAACGAAGACACCGCCTACGCCGCACTACAGAAACGCTGGCAACAGGAACTCCACCGAGCCCAAGAGACCAACGACGAAGCCAGAATCACCAATGCCCACAACGCAATCACCACAGCCCAAAACCAACGCGCCAGACAACTCGCCCACCGAGCAGACCTGACCAAGCCACCGTTCTAACCCGCCCGATCACCCACGCAGTGTGGTAGTCCGATCAGGCGAGTTGAGGGCACCCATGCTCCCGGCGACGGACAGACCGCCCGATCACTGCGTAGTGGGGTGGTCCGATCCGAAACGTAAAAGACGCCCTACCTGTTTCGGATCGGACTACCCCGCGAAGCAGGGCCGGACCACCCCACGAAACAGGGCCAACAGGCCAAAGCCTCGGGTCCAGTATCAGCGTCCCGGTTTAGTAGTAGTGCGGGACGTTGACCACCTGCACGACATTGAGTTGCTGCTGATGCGCTCCGCACGCCATCACGAGCGCAATGATCCAACCGACCAGCGTCCAGCCCGCGAACAGATTGACGAGCGCAACGGCGACGCTGTTCGACTTTCCGCGAGTGGCCGCTATCGCCCAGGGGAGCAGATAACCCAGGCTCAGTATGGTGAAAATCCAGGCGAACGCGATCTCGACGCCGTTGGTCCGCCGGTCGATTGAGGTGAGCTGCCCACCAGCCAACCCTGCGGAGAACGCCGGCTGTCGCATCGGCATCGGCGGGACCGGCAGTTGCGGAACCAACAGTTGCGGAACCGGCCGCTGAGCTTCGGTCCACCGAGTGCCATCCCACCAGCATTCGAGCCCCGGAGTGCTGGACGGATACCAACCGGCAGGCGGCAGGGGCTGGGATACCAATGACTCTGACATGCCGAGCAGTATCTAACGTCGATCTAACGTGTTCAATAGACGGAACGCTCACTCTGGCGCGCCAGGCCAGCCGGACGAACCTCGCTAGCCGTCCAGCAGGCCGCCGCTGACCCGGTACGCGTCCGGATCGTCGAACCAGACCCCGCCGGAGCCGAGGTAGCGAAAGTGCACTCGCTCCCCCGCCGGCACCGCGACCGTGACGCTCCGGGTGCCGTTGCTGCGCCGGACCAGCTTGTGCGCCCCCGGCTGCCAGCCGTTGAAGGTGCCGACCGCCGACACCGGGCCGTCGTGAACGTCATCGGGCAGCACGAACTGTAGCTTGGTTTGCCCGGTGGACGGGTCGGTCTTGACGCGAATTGCCATGGAGAATCTCCCGAAAGTCGTTTCAGCCGGCCTGCTCACCGACAAGGCCACGCTAGGCAGCCGAGTCGGCCGAACCAACGCGGACACGCGGGCGTTAACCGACCCGTAACCGAGCCGCCCAGCCGCGGTCACCGGCCCGGCGCAACCGGTACCGAGCGGCGCAACCGCACCGGGCGGCGCGACCGGCATCGAGCGACTCAACCGGCACTAGGGGCTGGTCGAGGACGGTCAGCAGTCGGTCTGCGCCCAGCGCCAAGCCATCGGTGAAGCCGGCCAGGTTGCGCTCGCCCTGCTCACCTTGCTCACCCCCGCTCACCGCGCTCACCCTGCTCACCCCTGCTCGCCGTGCTCACCGTGCTCACTGTGCTCACTGTGCTCACTGTGCTCACCCTGCTCACCTTGCTCACCCTGCTC
>JALYVF010000139.1 GCA_030853385.1 Actinomycetota bacterium
CGACCTGGCCACCCTGATCTACACCTCGGGCACCACCGGCCGACCCAAGGGCGTCCGGCTACGGCATTCCTCACTCACCTACGAGGCCGCCACGGTGGCAGCCATCGGCGACCTGGGCCCGACCGACCTGCAACTGCTGTGGCTGCCGCTGGCCCACATCTTCGGCAATGTGCTGCTGATGGTTGCGCTGCAGATCGGTGTCGCGACCGCGGTGGACGGCCGGGTCGAGGCGATCGCCCACAACCTCGCCACCGTCCGCCCGACCGTGATGGGCGCGGTGCCACGGGTTTTCGAAAAGGTCTATGCCCGGGTGACCAGTACGGTGGCCGCCGAGGGTGCCGCCAAGGCCAAGCTCTTCGGCTGGGCGGTCCGGACCGGCGGTGAGGTGGCCGCCAAGCGCCGCCGAGGTGAGCCGGTTTCAGCCGTGCTGGCAGCACGATTCGCGATCGCCGACCGGCTGGTACTGAGTAAGGTCCGGGCTCGCTTCGGTGGCCGGCTGCGATTCCTCAACTCCGGTTCGGCGCCGCTGAACGTCGAGATAGCCGAGTGGTTCGAGGCAATCGGCATCCGGGTGTTGGAAGGCTACGGCCTGACCGAGACCAGCGCGGCGTCCTTCTGCAACCGGCTGGCCGACAGCGAACTGGGCACGGTGGGCTGGCCATTCCCGGGCACCGAGGTGCAGATCGCCGAGGACGGTGAGGTGTTGCTGCGCGGCCCCGGGGTGATGGACGGCTATCACAACCTCCCCGAAGCGACGGCCGAGGCGATCACCGCCGACGGCTGGTTCCACACCGGGGACATCGGGAGCCTGGACGAGCGCGGCTACCTGCGGATCACCGATCGCAAGAAGGACCTGTTCAAGACCTCGGGCGGCAAGTATGTGGCACCGTCGGCGATCGAGTCGATGTTCCGGGGGATCTGCCCGTACCTCAGCCAGGTCGTGGTGTTCGGCGCGGGCCACAACTTCGTCACCGCGTTGATCACCCTGGACCCCGACGCGGTCGCCGGTTGGGCAGCGCAACACGGCCTGGCCGGCCAGGACTACCAGCAACTCGTCTCGTCCCCGGCGGCCCGCGAGCTGGTCCAAAGCTATGTCGACACTCTCAACGGCAGGCTGAACCGGTGGGAGACCATCAAGAAGTTCGCCATCCTCGATCGAGACTTCTCCATCGCTAACGGGGAATTGACGCCCAGCCTGAAACTGCGTCGCAAGGTGGTCGCCGACCGGTTCGCCACCGCGGTCGCCGCAATGTATGAGTAGGGCCGCAATGTTTGCCCCTGGGTGAAACTGGGCACTCTCCTCAGCAAAGGAGGCCGAAGCCCATGAGCAGCAACGCACCGACGACCCAGGGCAGCCCCTGACAGGTGAGCAGCGCAATGCCTTCGCGGCGGCGTTCATCGGTTGGGCGATGGATGCCTACGACTACTTCCTGGTCGTCCTGGTCTACGCCGACATCGCCAAGGATTTCGGCGTCAGCCTGGAGCGGATGGCCTTTCTCACCACGGTCACCCTGATCATGCGGCCGGTCGGCGCCGCGATCTTCGGGATGTGGGCCGACCGGGCTGGTCGCCGGACGCCGTTGCTGGTCAATGTGAGCTTCTACTCGATCGTCGGCTTCGCCTGCGCGTTCGCCCCCAACTACAGCTGGTTGCTGGCGTTGCGCCTGCTGTACGGGATCGGGATGGGCGGCGAGTGGGGCCTCGGTGCGGCGCTGGCGATGGAGAAGATCCCGGTTGAGCGGCGGGGTTTCTTCTCCGGCCTGCTGCAGCAAGGCTATTCGCTCGGCTACCTGCTCGCCGCGGTGAGTTACCTGGCCATCAGCAACTGGACCAGTTGGGGCTGGCGAGGACTGTTCGCGTTGAGCCTGCTGCCGGCGCTGATTTCGCTGTTCCTGCGCAGCCGGCTGTCCGAGTCGGAGGTGTGGGAAAAGGTTCAGCTGACCAAGACCAGGCCGATCGAGATCCTGCGGCAGCCCCAGATCCTGCGCCGGATGGTCTACCTGGTGTTGTTGATGACCGCGTTCAACTGGATGAGCCATGGCACCCAGGACATCTACCCGACCTTCCTCAAGAAGGGCCTGCACTTCGCGCCGAATACCGCCATCTACATCGCGATCCTCTACAACATCGGCGCGATGATCGGCGGCAGCATCCTGGGCAGCCTGTCCGAGCGGCTGGGCCGCCGCCGGACGATCATGCTGGCCGCGGTCCTGGCGCTGCCGGTCGTCCCGCTGTTCGCCCTGTCGCACACGCTGGGCCTGGTCTGCTTCGGCTCGTTCCTGATGCAGTTCTTCGTACAGGGTGCCTGGGGCGTGATCCCCGCGCACCTGACCGAACTCAGCCCGGACGAGATCAGGGGTTTCTACCCAGGCGTGACCTATCAACTGGGCAACTGCCTGGCCGCGTTCAACCTGCCGATCCAGGAAAGGCTTGCCGCATCGCACAGTTACGGCTACGCCCTGGCAGTGACCATCGTTCCGGTGCTGATCGCGGTCATCGTGCTGGCCGGATTGGGCACCGAAGCCAAGGGCATCCGCTTCGGTGAGGCACCATCAGAGGTACCCGCCCGAGTCTGATCCACATTCTCATCGGAGGTGCGTGTGAGCATCGCAGCGAGGAACGAGCGAGGAGCGGAGCGATTGGCAGCGAGGTCTGGATGACCAGCACGCCACGACTGTCGTTGTCCGGCGTGGTCTTCGACGCGCCCGACCCGCGCGAGCTGGCGCACTTCTACCAGCGCCTGCTCGGCGGCCGGATCGAGCAGGACGAGCCCGGTTGGGTGAAGCTACGGTACTCCGAGAGTGCACCAGGATTGTCCTTTCAACACGAGGAGAACTACGTCCGGCCCAGCTGGCCGGCCGGCCCGGGCGAGCAGCAGATGTCGGTGCACCTGGACATCGCGGTGGACGACCTGGACGGCGCCGGCGAACACGCGCTGGCCTGCGGGGCGAGGCTGGCCGAGTTCCAGCCGCAACCGGGCGTCCGGGTCTACCTCGATCCGGCCGGGCACCCGTTCTGCCTTTTCGCTACGGCCTAATCGCCATCGACCAACTCAGTCCGGCTGGCGCTCGTTCTCGAGCAGGGCGTCGAGCACCGTCCGGGTTCCGGGCAGCGAGCCCGGCCGGTTCGAGGTGAGGGCGTTTATCCGGCGCCGGGTACCGGGCCGGGTCGGCAGCAGCACCAGGCCGGACGTTCGGATGCCGGTGAGCGCGAGTTCGGGAATCAGCGAGACGCCGTGACCGGCGCCGACCAGGGCGAGGATCGAACGGTAATCGCTGCAGGTCGCCGCCACCCGGGGCGCGAAACCGGCGCTGGCGCAGACCTGCTGGACGATCTCCTGGCAGGGTGAGGCAGGCTGCTGGGTGATCCAGGGATCCTCGCTGAGCTGGTGGATCGAGACGCTGGCGCGGCCGGCCAGCGGGTGCTCGCGGGGTAGCGCCGCAAGCACCGGCTCGTCGCGCAGATGGCTGACCTGCCACGGCCCGTGCAGGTCGGGGGTGAGCAGCGAGTAGTGGTTGACCAGGGCCAACTCGCACTCGCCGGCCCGCAACGCCGCCCGGCCGGCAGCCGGTTCGAGTTCCAGGACCCGCAGCTCCAGCTCCGGTGCCCGGCTGCGCAACCGCGCCAGCAATCGCGGGACCAGCCCGATCACCGCGGTCGGAAAGGCCGCCAGCCGGACCAGTTGGGCGTGCTCGCCGGCCAGCTCACCCTCGGCCCGCTGCAGGGTGCGCAGGATCGCCTCGGCCTGCGCGGCCAGCCGCTCGCCGGCCGGGGTTGGCCGGACCCCGCGTGGCAATCGCTCTAGCAACGCGAGGCCGGCCTGAGCCTCCAGCGCCCTGATCGCCTGGCTGGCCGCACCCGGCGTGAGGCCCAACTGCCGGGCGGCCGCGGCGAGTGACCCCAGCCGGACGGCGGCAGCCAGCACTTCGAGCCGGCGTACATCGAGCATGTAGCCAGACTAATGGCAGCTGCGACTAGCTGATAGTGCGGCAAGCCGGAATGGTTGCCATGATGGTGACGTGCGAAGAACCGTCGGAGAGCTGCGCGGTGAGCTGGGATTAGCCGGCACGGTAGTCAGCTGGGCGACCGCGTTTCCGGCCATCCGGGTCGGCCTGGAGGGCTACTCGCCCTGGGCGCTCGGCTTGCTGCGCCTGCTGGTGGCCGCGCTGGTGCTGGCAGTGGTCGGCCTGCTGGTGCGGCCGGTCCGACCGCGCGGGCGGCAGTGGTGGCGGGTGATCGCCTGCGGGCTGCTCGGCCAGACGCTCTATCAGGGCCTGCTGATGACCGGCGAGGTATCGGTTCCGGCCGGCACCGCGAGCGTGCTGATCACGACCGCACCGATCTTCAGCGTGTTGGCCGCCTCGCTCTTCCTGCGCGAGCGGATCGGAGCGCGCTGGAAGGGGTTCCTGGTCGCCTTCGCCGGCGCCGCCCTGGTCGGCGCCTCGCTCGGGGTGGGTGGCGGGCTCACCGCCCTCGTGGTGCTGGCCGCGGCCCTGTGCCAGGGGCTCTACCACGTTGCGGTCAAGCCGCTGGCTGAGCAGCTCGGCGCCTTGTCGGCCACCATCTGGTCGCTCTGGGCCGGCGCGATCCTGGCGCTACCGGCGGCCCCGGCACTGATCTCCGACAGCCGGTCGGCCAGCGGCTCCAGCCTGCTCGCGGCGATCTTTCTCGGCGTCGTCCCGTCCGCGCTGGGCTACCTGGTCTGGTCCGACGCACTGACCCGGTCCACGGTCGCGCGCAGCACCATCGCGCTCTATCTGGTGCCGGTGGTGGCGATGGCGTTGTCCTGGTGGTGGCTGGGGGAGCGGCCCACCGTGCTCGCCGTGTTCGGCGGGGCGATCGCGGTAGCCGGCGTGATCATCGTTCGGCGCACCGCTGCCGTCCCACCGAGGCCAGTCACGGCGAAGGTTGTCATGACACAGTGACCGGATGGCAACTCGTTGGTCTGGACTCACTGTCGACTGCGCGGACCCAATGCGCCTCGCCTCGTTCTGGAGCGCGCTGCTGAACCGGCCGGTCTCCGACGAGCATGCCGCTCCGGGCTGGGCGAGCGTTGGTTCCCGGCTCGATCCGCAACCTCGGCTGACCTTTCAGGCAGTTCCCGAGCCGAAGAACAACAAGGTACGCATCCACCTCGATGTCCAGGTCGAGGACATCGACGCCGGACGTCGCCAGGTCGAGACCTTGGGCGGGCGGTGGTCCGGTGAGCGGCATGACTACGACGAGGGTGTCGTCCTGGTCATGGGAGATCCCGAGGGGCATGAATTCTGTCTCGTCCAGTACTTCGACTGACTCGCCGGGTCTTACCCGGACTCGTGGCTACCGCTGGGGAGGACTCCGTGGTCCTCAGCTGTGATTGTCCTGGCGACCTCGCTCAGGTCATTGTTCAGTTGGTGATCGCGTCCGGGTAGCCAGTGCAGCGTTGCCTGCGGGATCACGGCTGCGTACAGGTCGGCATGCGACGGTGGGGTGATCTCGTCCTGCCGTCCCTGGAACACATGCACCGGCACGCCGGGCGGCAGCCTCGCGCCGAGGTCGTCCGGCGTTTCGAAGTCATCACCCGGCCAGCCGCCCACCCCGACGAACGGCGCGGCGATCAGCACGATGCCCCGGACAACCCGCTCCGGTGGCCGCATCGCGAGCGCATTGATGAGAATCGTCGCGCCCACCGAATGTCCTACGATGACTGCGCCCTCGGCCAAGGCCGTCAGCTCGCGCCGGATGGCCATGCTCCACCTGGCGTAGCTCGGGTCATCCTCGTCGGGCATCCGCGGGTAGCGGACCTCGTAGCCGTCCCCGAGCCCGTGCCTCAGACTGTCGACCAGCTTGTCGTCCCACTCGTCGTGCGCCCCCGCGCCGCCGCCCTGCACGAAGAGAACCTGCCGGGACCGCACCATCATCGCTTCTCCTTCGCGTCGGACGAACGCCGCGACCACAACACCGCAGCAGGCGGGGAACTCTCGGTCAAGGAAGGTTCTCATCCGATCAGTTCAGTTGCCGTCGACAGGCCTCTTAGTCGCGACGCATACCGCTGTGAATCGGGAGCGGTGCAGTCATCAAGCTGCCGACAACTCTCGTCCGGAATCGGGGTCAAATAACGGGATATGCCAGTAGCATCAGCCAGACATTCTGACTATCCGGCCCGTTGAGGAGAAACCCTGTGAAAAACACTCACCGTACTGCCGTGGGTGCGGCCGCACTGCTCGCCGCCAGCCTGATCGGTGTCGGCACCGCCAACGCCTCCACCGCGCCGGTGTGTGGGCCGTCAGACAGCGGCGCGCGGATCAGCTCGGTGCAGCAGCTCAAGGCCGGCATTGCGCAGGCCGCGGCAATCGAGAAGCAGGGCAGCGCCACTCCGATGGCGGTTCATCCGATGGGTGGTCACGGCGCTCAGCCGCCGTCCGGGAGCTGAGTTCACCCCGTCCGTTTCAGACAACTTTCAGACAACCCCCAAGGAGAAGCACGTGAAGAACACTCATCGCGCCGCCGCGGGTGCCGCCGCGCTGCTCGCCGCCAGCCTGATCGGCGTCGGCACCGCTAACGCGACCGCACCCATCTGCGGGCCGTCGGACAGCGCCGCGCGGATCACCTCGGTGCAGCAGCTCAAGGACAGCATCGCGCAGGCCGCCTCGGCCGAGAAGCAGGGCAGCGTCGCTCCGCTGGCAGTTCACCCGATGGGTGGCTGGACCCCGCCGCCCTCGTTCCCGCCGGCCAGCTAGCGGAACCGTTACCCAATAACCAGAAACCAACCATCGATCGAGGAGCTGCTTCATGAACAACGCCCATCGCGCCGCCGCCGGTGCCGCGGCACTGCTCACCGTTGGCCTGGTCGGGGTCGCGACCGCGGACGCCGCCAACGCCCAGCCCAACGCCGCGCGAATCACCTCGGTGCAGCAGCTCAAGGCCAGCATCGCGCAGGCCGCCTCGGTCGAGCAGGGGAATAGCACGCCGATCGGCACGCACCCTCAGGGCTTCGCCTCGTCCATCGCCGTGAACAAGCCAGCCTGCTCAGCCTGAGCTGGCGATGGACGAGGTGAGCACCGTGGAGAGTGGCGAGTCCACCAGAAGCTGGTGTCCGAGTGGCGAGGCCCGGGCGCCGGAAGCGGTGGTACTCGGGGTGCGGTCGGGTGCGGACGGCCGGGTCACCTACCTGGCCGAGCCGATCCCGGCCTCGGAAGTTCTCGGCGACATCCCCGAAGGGATCGAACCGACCAGGATCTTGCGGTTCGCCTCGCACTGCGTCAGCACCTGCGCCAACCGGCGCGGTGAGGACTGCGCGCTGGTTGACCGGGTGCTGGCGGTTCCGACGGACGAGGTTGGCTCCGTTCCCCGGTGCCACCTTCGGGGTCAGTGCCAGTGGTGGCGGCAGCGCGGCGTCGCGGCCTGCCATCGCTGCCCGGCGGTGGCGACGGCCAATCACACCGACGACGAGCTTGCCAACCTGGTCGCCGATCCGAACACCACGTTAGATCAACTCGAAACCTGGATCGCCGAGTCCGCCTGACGGGCCACGCGCACCAGCACCGGCCGAGGTGGCCCAGCCGCGATGATTCCGGCTGGGCCACTTTCGTCTGAGAACGTCAGCCATCACTAGAGTCAGGCCGATGAGTTCTTCCGATTTCGACACCCGACTTGCCGCGTACGCGGTCATCGTCAATGACCAGCAGCAGATCCTGCTCGCGCTCTGGAACGGCGGACCAGAACTGGAATGGAGCCTGCCCGGCGGCGGCGTCGAGTTGGCGGAATCATTGGAAGAAGCGGCGGTGCGCGAGCTGCGCGAGGAGACCGGCTATCAGGTTGAGCTGACCGGGCTGCTCGGAGTCGACACCAACGTCGTCCCGGCGGAACGGCTGTTCGGCGGACCGCTACCGTTGAAGGGCGTTCGGGTGATCTACCGGGCGCGGATAATCGGTGGTGAACTCGCCAACGAGGTGAACGGCTCGACGGACGAGGCACGTTGGCTACCACTGGCCGAGGTGCCGGAGTTGCCTCGCGCGAGCCTGGTCGATGCCGGGATCGCCTTGTGGCGGGCCGGCCGCCGAGCGGAAGGGCAAGGCTGATGCGCACACCGTTTTCAGCTGTCGCGGCAAGCCAGAACGAGATCGCGGCGGCACGCGCGGGGGACGAGATCGTCGCGCACGCGAACGTCGTCATGAACCGGGCGTTCACGGTGGACGCACCGCCCGCTGCCGTCTGGCCCTGGCTGCTGCAACTCGGCAAGCGCCGGGCGGGTTGGTATCTGCCGGCCTCGGTCGAGCGGTTTCTGCCAGCCAAGCGACGGGCGGCCCGTGCCATCCAACCGGCCTGGCAGCAGCTGCGGGTCGGCGACGTCATTCCGGACTACGGACGCAACGAGACGTTCACGGTCGCGATCCTGACTGCGCCGACGACGCTGGTGTTCCGATCCAGAAGGGGAAAACTCGATCTCAGCTGGTCCATCACGCTGCTGCCGGAACCAGCAGGCGACCGCACCCGGCTGCACCTGCGGCTCAGGCTCGGCACCGTCCGCCACCGGTGGCTCGCCGAGACCGGCGGTGAGTTGCTGGACGCGCTCACCATTGTGGGTCTGGCTGCCGGCCTGCGTGAGCGACTGCGAGGCTAGCGCCTGTCTTTAAAGGTGCGCGGTTGGTCGGAGACGATTGAGTCTCAGGGTCTAACCACCTGCTCACGCGATCGGCCGGTCCGAGGCGTGCGCGGCCCCTCTCGGGATGGCAAGTGCGCAGCTAGGGGAGTTGGCTAGATCTTAAGGTCGACCCTCGGCTTGCGTCCCCGCGGCAAACTGCGCGGCGACCGAGAGGTGCGCCGACGCAGAGTGGTTCGGTTTTGGCTTGGGATTGTTGGTTGATTCTGCTGGTAGTTGTCGGTGCTAATAGCTATAATCGATAGTATGTTCGATGCCGCTACCGACCCTGAGTTCGCCGAGTGGTTGGCGGATGTTCCAGAGCCGGACTGGTTGGAGCATCCGGTGTATGCAGCGATGTTGTCGGATGCGGAGCGGTTGCGGGATCTTCTTGCGGTGCCGCCGGCTGTTCGGCGCACGGGTGAGTTGGCTCGGTTGGATCCGCGTGTTCTGTCTGCGGGTGAGCAGGTGGATCTGCTGGCCGGTTTGGAAGAGCAGAAGAACTGGATCGAGTCGGTGCAGGCTCGGGTGCTCGCGGAGATCGACAACGCCGACAGCACGAAGCAAGGTCTGGGGCAGGAGGTCGTGTCGCTGGTACTGAAGGTTCCGCTGCGCACCGCGCAGGCCAGGTTGAAAGCAGCTCGGTCGTTGGTGCGGGAACTGCCCACCACCCTGAGACTGTTGGAGCAGGGCGTGATTTCGGGTAAGCATGCCGAGGTGATCGCGGAGGCGTCCTGGCGCCTTGATCCGGACCTGGTCGGTCAGTTCGAGACCCGGGTGTGTGCCCGGGCGGATTCCCAGACGGTGCCGCAGTTGAAGCAATCGATCCGGCGGGCGGAACTGGCGATCGATCCGGTGACGGGGGAGCAGCGTCATCAACGAGCGTTGGCTGATCGCAAGGTGGGATTCCAACCCGCTGATGACGGCATGGTCCAGTTACCGGTGTTGGTGGGTGCGGTGGAGGGACAGTTGATCTACACCCGACTCACCGCCGCAGCCACCTTGCTCCCCGCGCACGATCCTCGGAGCATGGATCAGAAACGGGCCGACCTCCTCGTCGATGCTGTCCTGTCCGGCCTACCGCAGGATGCGTTGCCCGACATGCAGGGCCGCAAACCCAGCATCCAGGTCGTCGTGTCCGCGGACACCCTGCTCTGCCTGGATGACCAACCCGGACACCTCACCGGCTACGGACCAATCACCGCCGAAACAGCCCGCAGGCTCGCCGCCGACCAATCAGGCACCTGGCGCCGGTTGCTCACCGATCCCGACACCGGGCAGTTACTGGATATCAGCCAAGACCACTACCGACCGAGCCAGCGCCTCCGGGACTTCGTGAACGCCCGCGACGATGTGTGCTGTTTCCCAACCTGCCACCAACCTGGTTACCGCTGCCACTACGAACACATCACCCCGTATCTGCAAGGCGGCCAAACGTGTCGCTGCAACGGTGCACTTGCCTGCCGCAGACACAACAACTGCAAAATCGACAGCGACTGGGACTACACCAGAAACCCCGACGGATCTTTCACCTGGACCGACGACACCGAACATGGCTACACCAGCTACCCACCCGAACGCTGGACCCAACCAGGTGATGAACCGCCGCCACCACCGAAACAGGTAACCCTGAAAGAAGTCCACACCACCGAAGACACCGCCTACGCCGCACTAGAGAAACGCTGGCAACAAGAACTCCATCAGGCCACCGAGAACAGCGACCAGGCCAGAATCACCAACGCAGAACAAGCAATCACCGCCGCCGGAAACCAACGCGCCAGACAACTAGCACACCGCGCCGACTCGACTAACCCACCCTTCTAGCTGACCACCCCGCGAAGCGAGACTTCGCACTACCCCACGAAGCGGGGCCAACTGGCGGGCAGCCGTCTCCCGGCACAGCTAGCTAGCCGGCTGATCCCTGCGTAGTGGGGTGGTCCGATCCGAAACGTAAAAGACGCCCTACCAGTTTCGGATCGGACTACCCCACGAAGCGAGACTTCGCACTACCCCACGAAGCGAGACCTTCGGACTACCCCACGAAGCGAGGCCGACAGCGGGCCGAGCTGGAACGCAGCCCACCGTGGTGACCCAGTTGCGCAGGCACGTCCGTAGCCGACCCTCGCCGGCTACGCCGGATATACCGTTGCGACCCGCCGACCCGACACCCAGACTGATCCCGTGGCCCAGGACCGTTATCTCGACGGACGCGCCGGAATCGATGCGAGCCTGGTGACGCGGCTGATCGCCGATCAGTTTCCGCACTGGCGCGAGCTGACCGTGTCACCGGTCAGGGATGACGGCTGGGACAACCGCACCTACCGCCTCGGCGAGGACATGTCCGTCCGGTTGCCTACCGCGAGCGGCTACGCGCCGGCCGTGCACAAGGAGCACCGCTGGCTGCCGGTCCTTGCCCCGTCGTTGCCGGTACCGGTGCCGGTGCCGCTGGCAAAGGGAGCACCCGGCGCCGGCTATCCGTTCGCCTGGTCGGTCCGCCGCTGGCTCGATGGTGAGCCGGCACTGACCGCGTCGATCGCCGACCTCCCCGCGCTGGCCACCGATGTCGCACGGTTTCTCGTTGCGCTGCAAGGCATCGACCCCACCGGCGGACCGCAGGCGGGGGAGCACACCTTCTACCGAGGGGCACCGCTGGCGCACTACG
This sequence comes from Actinomycetota bacterium, assembly GCA_030853385.1. Classification (GTDB taxonomy): domain Bacteria; phylum Actinomycetota; class Actinomycetes; order Mycobacteriales; family Nakamurellaceae; genus Nakamurella. Next base: position 11,283 of record JALYVF010000139.1, read on the forward strand.
ACGCCGAGACCCGCCACGCGCTCGGCGCGCTGGCTGCCCGCATCGACACCACCTCCATCGGACAGGTATGGGAAGTCGCGCTCAGTAGCAACTGGGATCGAGCGCCGGTCTGGTTTCACGGCGACATCGCCAGCGGCAATCTGCTCGTACGCGAAGGACGATTGGCTGCCGTGATCGACTTCGGCACCTCAGGCGTCGGTGACCCTGCCTGCGACCTGGTGCTCGCCTGGACCATGCTCCGTGGCGAGAGCCGGGCCAGGTTTCGAGCCACGATGAACCTCGATCCGGCGACCTGGGCCAGAGCACGTGGCTGGGCACTGTGGAAGGCCCTGATCTGCCTCGCACGCGACATCGACACCGATCCGGACGCGGCAGCGATCAACCGCCGGATCATCGACGAGGTCGTGGCCGACCATGACCTCACCGGCTGACGGGAACCGCCAACACTTAGGGCGTGTCTCCTAAGTGTTTGAGCCAGGTGGTGATCGCTCGTAAGACGATGCCGCCGCGGTAGGTGAGGGCGAGTTTGTCGTATCTGGTGGCTGGCCCGCGCCATTGCTTGAACAGGTTGAATGATCGTTCGACGGTGTTGCGGCTCTTGTAGGTCTCGTGGTCATAGCTGACCGGCCGCCCGCCTTGGCGCCCGCGTCGGCGACGGTGGCCGATCTGGTCATCCGGTTCGGGGATGACGGCCTGGATGTGGCGCCGGCGGAGCAGGGCCCGGTTAGCCCGTGAGGAGTAGGCCTTGTCGCCCAAGGCCCGGTCCGGGCGTGTGCGGGGCCGGCCCGGACCGATCCGGGGAACCGACAACGCCTCGAGCAGATGGGTGAACATCGGCGAGTCACCGCCCTGGCCTGGCCCGACCAGCATCACCAACGGGCGCATCTGCCCGTCACACAAGTGGTGGATCTTGGTGCTCAACCCGCCGCGGGACCGCCCGATCGCATGGTCAGGCGGTTCGACTCGCAGATTCGTGTAATTCGACAGATCCCCCTGTGCTGGCGGGGTCTCGGGGCAGGTTCGTCGCATGTTGATGGGCCCGGTTGACCGTGGAGTCCGCCGACACCGACCAGTTGATCAACCCCGAGGCGTCCGCCTGAGCCAGCAGCCGGGTCAAGATCTGATCCCAGGTCCCGTCGCCACTGAAACGCCGGTGCCGCTTCCACACCGTCTGCCACGGACCGAAGGACTCCGGTAGATCACGCCACGCAATACCGGCTCGGAACCGGTAGACGATCCCCTCGATCACCGGCCGGTGATCACGAAACGGCCGACCCCGCAGCCCATCCGAACACGGCATCAACGGCTCAATCCGCGCCCACTGCTCATCACTCAACACCGACGTCCGCGACATACCCCAGATCATCGCCGACCAACGCCCCACCGTTTAGGAGACACGCCCTAGCCGCCCGCCAACCGGGTGGCCAGCCGTACCGCGCGGAGGTAGGGATCCTCGCCGTCCGGGCGCGGTGGCCCGGGCCGCGCGAGGTGATCCGTAACGGCGCGATAGATCAGTGCGCGCAGCAGATACTGCGAAAACTGGTCGTCCTGCAGTAGCTGCTCGAAGTCTCCTTCGATGGCGCCCTCGAAGACCAGCGCGTCGGCGACGACGACAGCCGCGGCGAAGGCGGGTGGCCGCCAGTACGGCGACAGGTCGATCACCAGCGGTGGCAGCTGATCGTGGAACAGGACGTTGCCGGTGAGATCGCCATGCACGAGTTGGTCCCGGCCGGCCACCGGACGACAGGCCGCGACGAGCACGTCGAGGTGCTTCACCCCGGCGTAGTCCGTCGCGGGAAGTTCACCCCAGGCCACCCTGTCACCGATCGACCACCGATCGGCCCGCCCGGCCAGGAAAGGTGGCGCGGCTTCGGCGGCGAGCGCGGCGTGCAGTTGCTCTCCGACCTCGATGATGTCGATCCACCGTCGATCGGCAGGCGCTCCGGGCTGGAAGCGCCACGCGGTCCAGCCAGCTTCCACCCAGCCGCCGGTCAGCGTGTGCAGCGGTACGGACACCCGAAACTCGCTCCGACCATCAAGCCGTCCCAGCACCGATGCCTGCCACTCGATGGCTGCCGGGTCGGCGTCCAGAGGCTTGACGACGACATCCCCGACCCGCCAGGATCTGCCCTGGCCGCCGGGCAGCGGGGCCGGATCGCGGCCGAGGCCAAAGGCCGCAAGCACCGCTGCCGACGGCGGAATCTGGCTCATCGGGGAACCTCCCGGAACCAGAGTTCCCGGTCGCCAGGGTCGAATCCGACCCGGGGTCGGACAGGCGGCGTGTCGGGCACCGGCCCGTAGTGATCGAGTTCGCTGGTGAACACGCCCTCGCCATGGGTCAAGCCGGGCAGCCGAGCCGTCAGAGTAGGGATGTTCGCGGCCGGGATAGTGCCGATGATGGCGGTGTGTCGCGAGCTCGGACCGGTCGACAGTGCGGTGCCACCGAGGCGACCCAGGGCGGACAGGACGCTGCTGAGCGCGCCGGACGGCACCTCGAGCTCGAACCGGTTGATCGGCTGGCACACCTGAGTTCCCGCCTTCCTGAGCGCGGCCATCAGGACCACCGGAGCGAGGCTGCGAAAGTCGGCCCCGACGCTGGAGACGTTCTTGTTGAAGGGCTGGTGGGCGTGGCTCTGCCGTGGGCAGTAGGCCGAATGCGTCATGGTTATCAGGCAATCGGTGATCTGCCAGCCGAACAACCCTTGGCGCAACGCCGCCCGGACGCCCTCCTCGGTTGCCGTGAAAAATGCTGGCGGCATGGCGCCGCGCTCGACGCCGAGCGCGAACCGCACGCCGCTGCCAGGCGGGCTGGCCTCGACCCGCAGCCCGATGGTGGCCAGGTAGGGATTGCCGCCGGTCCCGATCAGCTCCACCGCGGAGCCACTGCCGCGAAGCCGTTCGACGCAGACGACGGTGGTCTGCCGGAAACGCACCTCGATGCCGTAGCCCTCGGCCAGCAGGCTCGTGATGACTTCCTTCTGCACCTCGCCGTAGAGGCTCACCGCGATCTCGTTGCTGTCGGCGTCCGAGCGCAGCGCGATGAGCGGGTCCTGTTCGGCCAACTCGGTCAACGCACTGAACAGGGCACCGCGCTGCTCCGGCCGCAGTGGCTCGATCACCGACTCCAACAGCGCGGGGGCGAACCGGTACTCACCGCCATCGCGGCGCTGGCCGAAGATGTCGCCGATCCGCACCGCCTTCGGCCCACCGATGACCGCGATCTGACCACCGACGACGGTCTTGGCATCCGACAGGCCGCCAGCGGCGTGGACGCGCAGGCTGGTCAGGCGTTGCGGACCGCGACCGGACAATGCCAGCCGGTCGCGAATCGCGAGCGTGCCGGCGCGCATCCGGACGTACACCTGCTTGCCGTGCTCGTCCCGGTCGATCTTGAAGACCACCCCGGCGGGCTCCGCGCCCGCGTCGACGGATGCCCACGGCAGGTAGCTGGCGATCGCGCTGGTCAGCTCCGGTACCCCGACTCCGGTTAGGGCCGACCCGGCCAGGACCGGGGTGATGCGCCCATCGCGCACCCCGCCACGCAGCGCACGGACCGCCTCCCGCCGGCGTGCTGGCCGCCCGGCTGCCCAGGCATCGAGCGTTCGCTCGTCCAGCTCGGCCAATGCCTCGATGACGTCAGGGCTTTCCGGCGCGAGCAAGCGCACCGTGGCCGACGAGCACCCGGCATCCTGGACAGCCGTCAGGGCGAGAGCACCCGAGCCCAGCCGCTGGCGGACCTCGGCCAGTACCCGCGCGGGATCGGCCGCCGCGCGATCCACCTTGTTGATGAACACGATGGCGGGCACCTCGAGCCGGCGCAGCGCCCGCCAGATGACCACCGACTGGGCCTGGACGCCCTCGACCGCCGACAGCACCAGCACCGCCCCGTCCATGACTGCCAAAGCTCGTTCGACCTCAGCGATGAAGTCCGGGTGGCCGGGGGTGTCGATGACGTTCACGGCCACCTCGCCGATCGCGAACGAGGTCACCGCCGAACGGATCGTGATCCCACGTCGCCGTTCGAGTTCCATGCTGTCGGTACGGGTTGTTCCGGCATCGACGCTGCCGGGAGCGTCGAGCACCCCGGCGTCGAACAGCAGGCGTTCGGTCAGGCTTGTCTTGCCGGCGTCAACATGCGCCAAGATCCCTAGGTTGAGTGAATGCATTGAGTACGGGCTCCATGAGTCGGACGGACACGGACCGGAACACCGCACTAGCTCGCATCTCAGCTCCCAGGGACTCAGGATCGGCTCATACCGACCAATCCATCCTCCCATCGCCAGCCAGCGGTTTTTTGAGCAGTAAGAACCGGCCGCTACTCACGTGATCGACCCGACAGCGGCGTCTGAACATATCGGCAGCTTTCACCGGTCATTGGTTGATAGCGTCAGCTGTTTCTAGCGAACGGGGTCGAACATATGAGGTCTGGTCGGATTCGCGCAGTGGCGCTATCAGCCGCGATAGCTGTGCTGCTGCCGCTGGCAGGCTGTGCTGGACACACCACCGCTCGGACAGCTGCGGCCGGAGCGTCCTCGTCGCCGCCAACGACGGTAGCTGCCGCGGCATCACCGTCGAGTACGGGCAGCGCCGATCCGTTGAGCATCGCGAATGTCTATGACCGCGTCCTGCACGAGACCTCGCAGTACACGGGTCTTCGTGGCACCGTGAGTCTGGAAGAGCAATTGTCCGACGGCACCATCCGACTGACCGGTTCGTTCGCGACCAACCTGCAGGACTATGCGGGTCACACCAGCGATCTGAAGCTGCAGGCGGGTCTCGTACCACCGACGGTACTGGCGGTACGGGCTATCGACAGAACCATCTATTTCCGGATGGGTGCCGGACCTTGGCAGAACCTGACCCAACCCTCGGCCGGAAGCGACACTCAGCAGGTGGCAAGCCGACGCGACCTGTTTGCGCAGTTGCTGGCCGGCCTGGATCCCCTCGAGTACGCCGACCTGCTGTCCGCTCCCCAGAATCTCAAAGAGTCACCTGTTGGAGCTGGCGCCAAGGGCTTCACAGGCACCGTCGATGTTGATCACACCGCGTCGGCCACCAGTCAGTACAGCTTCACTTTGGCCCAGAGCTACCTCGATGAAGGGCTCACGTCCAAAACCTTCACGGCCACCTTCGACAGCCAGGCACGCCCGATCACCCTGCACGAGCACTTGGCCTCAGCCAAGCTCACGATCGACTATCACGTGACAATCACTGGCTATAGCGCCGCCAAGGTCAGCGCCCCGAGCTAGCCTGAGGAGACATCGATGACGCAGCGCAGCGGCGACGGAAGCGCCGGCGACGCCGACTACGGCCTGATCGGCACCTCCTACTCCGACTACCGAAGGCCAGACCCGCGGATTGCACAGCAGATTGTCGACGCACTCGGTCCGGCTCGCACTGTGCTGAACGTCGGGGCCGGCGCCGGTTCCTACGAACCCATCGACAGGTCGGTGACCGCGGTCGAACCATCGTCGACCATGCGCGACCAGCGGCCGAGCGAGTTTCCGCGGGCGATCGACGCGACGGCGGAGGACCTGCCGTTCAGCACCGGCGCCTTCGACGCGGCGATGACTATCTTCAGCATTCACCAGTGGTCTGACCTCGCCGCCGGTCTGGCCGAACTGCGCCGGGTCACGGTTGGACCGGTAGTCATCCTTACCTGCGATCCGACGCTCGTCGAACGCTTCTGGCTGGCCGACTATGCACCCGACGTGCTGAGCACCGAGGCCCGCCGTTGCCCGTCCCTGACCGACATCGGCGACGCGTTGGGTGGCACCAGCACGGTCGGCACGATCGCGATCCCGTTGGATTGCACGGACGGCTTCAACGAGGCCTACTACGGACGCCCCGAACTGCTACTCGATCCCGCTGCCCGCAGCGCCTGCTCGGCCTGGAGCTTTGTCACGGCTGAGCGGGCAGCGACGTACACCGCCGCGCTCCGCGGGGCGTTGGATGACGGCAGGTGGGATTCCGAACACGCCGGCCTGCGAACCCAGCCCGCCTACGACGGGTCGCTGGTCCTGCTCGTCAACTACCCCGCAACCCACTAGCCGGTCGGCCGCGTAGCGCGGCGTGGAGTTCTGGCATGCATTCAATGATGTGATCGGAATCAGCAAACACGGCGTCCGTTGCCTGATCCGCCATGGCCGGTTCGGCCGGTCCGGTCACTCGGTAACCGTCTGCGGTGCGCTCAGGAACGGCCGCACTTCGAGCCACTCGTGGATCGGCTTGCCACCGGCTCCGGGCGCTGCCGACAACTCGCCGGCAAGTGCGAGCGCGCGCTGGTAGCTGTCCACGTCGATCACCATCCAGCCCGCGATCAAATCCTTCGACTCCGCGAAGGGCCCGTCGGTGACCGGCGGCCGGCCCTCGCCGTCGTACCGGACGAAGGTGCCCTCGGGCGAGAGAGCCTGGCTGTCGACGAACTCACCGGTACCTTCGAGCCGGCTGGCGAAGTCGGCCATGTACTGCACGTGGTCCTCGACCTCCTGCGGGGTCCATTGGTCCATCGGGATGTTATTGACGGCGTCGGGAGCGCCCCGGTAGTGCTTGAGCAGCAGATACTTCGCCATGCTGAGTCCCCTCGGTGTTGTGCGGCCACGATGACCGCAACTGCCTCTGGGACGGAGCCGCCAGGCCAGCCTCGACATCCTCGCCATATTCTCTTCGAGGTCCCAGCTTGAGGCAGCGCGGGCACCACCGAGGATGAGGGGAGTGGAGTCACCACTTACGCGGTCAGGCGGGCTGCCACAGCTCGACCCGATTGCCCTCAGGATCGGTGACCCAGCCGAATCGACCGACACCGTCCATGTCCTGTGTCTCGTCCGCCACGTCCGCTCCGTTCGCGCGCAATTGCGCGAGCATCGCGTCCAGGTCGCGGACCCGGAAGTTGAGCATGGTCTGCTGGGCGGGGGACCCGAAGTAGTCGGTCCCGGACTCGAAGGCCGCGAACACCGTCGGCCCGGCTGCCGGACGCCACAGGCCGTTCTCGTCAGCGTCCAGGCCCAGACAATCGCGATACCAGGCGCTCAAGGCTGCCGGGTCCGCGGCCCGAACGAAGTACCCGCCGATTCCAAGCACACGTTCCATGCAGCTATTTTGCCAGGATCACTAGCCATTGCGCACTGGCGACTCGCCATATCCAAGATGTCGAGTTGCCTTCGGCCCACCGGATCCGTCAAGGGCGACCCATCGGTCTGAGCAGTTGAGGCATTGCGTCCTGTCGGTAACCCGCTCGGGGACGTGTGGCTACGCCGTGGCGGCGTCCGCGGCGGGCGCGACGTCGGCGGCAAGCGAGGCGAGGTCGAGCCCGAGGACGCTGCCAAGAGCCGCGACGGTGAAAAAGGCCGGCGTGACGATGCGTCCAGTCTCGATCTTTCGCAAGGTTTCAACGGGGATTCCGGCTGCAACCGCGACGTCGACCATGCTGCGGTCACCGCGTGCCTGGCGCAACGCTGCGCCGAGTCGGCAGCCGCGGGCGCGTTCGGCAGGGGAGAGGATCGGACGGACCATAACCGTGATACTAATACCGGTATAACAATCACGGTCACGAGGGAGCTTCATAACGATGGTCGAACTCAAGACCCCCGGGGAGATCGACGCGATGGCCGCGGCCGGAGCCGTCGTCGCTCGCGCGCTGGCCGCCACCCGCGACGCCGCTGGCGCCGGTGTGCGTCTTACCGACCTCGATCAGGTTGCCCGCGCGGTGTTGCGAGAGGCCGGAGCGAGCTCACCCTTCCTCGACTATCAGCCATCCTTCGCGCACAGTCCGTACCCGGGCGTGGTGTGTCTGTCCGTCAATGACGCCGTGCTGCACGGCATCCCGACCCGCTACCAGCTTCGAGACGGGGATCTGCTGAGCGTCGACTGCGGCGCCACGCTCGATGGATGGACCGGTGACGCGGCGATTTCCTTCTGCGTCGGATACACCAGCACCGCCGACGCCCGGCTACTCGAACGCACCGAAGCCGCGCTGCTGGCCGGGATCGCCGCCGCGCAGCCGGGGGCGCGGATCGGTGACATCTCGGCCGCGATCGGCACAATCGCTTGCGATGCCGGCTACGGCGTGCCTACCGACTTCGGCGGGCACGGCGTCGGGCGGAGCATGCACGAGAGCCCGCACATCCCCAACGACGGACGTCCCGGACGCGGCATGCGGCTGCAACCTGGGCTCACCATCGCCATCGAGCCGTGGTTCCTCGCCGGTGGCCGGGACGCCTATCGCATCGACGACGATGGCTGGACCCTGCGCAGCTCCGACGGAACCCGCGGCGCCCACTTCGAGCACACCATCGCAATCACCGGCGAAGGACCACAGATTCTGACTGGGTGACGCCTCGGACGGCGGTGTCAGATCGACTCATCGAGGGCGCGCCGGTAGCGCTCGTAGATCACCCGCGAGCCGAACGTCCTGGTCTCGACCAGGTCTAGCCGAACATCCTCGGTGACCGGCGGCAGGAAGGGCGTACCGCCACCGACAACGACGGGATGGCGGAACATCCGCAGCTCCTCGACCAAGCCGAGCTCGATCGCTGCCGCGGCCAAGCCGGCGCCGCCGATCGCGACGTCCTTGTCGGTCGCGTCGAGCGCCACGGCGGCCTCATCGGCCACCGACGCCTGGGCGAGCCGGGCGTTGCCCTGAACGCTGTCGAGCGTGCGGCTGAAGACGACCTTCGGGAGAGCGCACCAGACGTCGGCGAAGGCGGCCCCGAGCTCGTCGTCACGCAACGAGGGATCCGTCTCCCACACCAGCATGGTCTGGTAAAGCCTGCGGCCGCACAGAAAACCGCCGAGTTCGCGGGTCTGCGCGAGGTGGAAACGAAACTGTTCCTCGCTAGGGACCGTCCACCCGAACCCGCCCACCCGGTCGGCGATAAAACCGTCCACCGAGACGCCCATCGAGTAGATCAGCATGGCTTCAACCTCATCGCACCGTCTTTCCGCAGGCCAGTCGTGGGCGGTCCACGCGATCCTACGGCCGTTGCCGACGCCGCACTGGGATCCCGCCGGCGGCAGGCTGGCCCGCTAGTTCCGATGCCCACGTCCCGGAAAGTGACCATCGATGGCGCGCAATGTGTGGGCGTGGCAACGGAGTCGCAACGAAGACGGGAATTGCGTGCCGTACCGCAATCGCGTCGCACAGGATTAGGACATGGCGCACGGTTGGTCGCGGGTGGCAGCGTCCGTTCTTCTCGGCACCTGCGCGCTCGTGTGCGGTTGCTCATCCTCGGCCACACCTGAGCCTGGAAAGTCGGGGACTTCGCCACCCGCTGCTACCAGCGCGGTGGCCGTTCAGACGTATCTGGACGCAGTGAACAAGTTGTGCGACGCGTTGCTACCCAAAGTGGTGGCGGTGACCGGGGGAGGCAGCCTCGACATTCCGCTCCAGCAGTATCTGGCGCAGGTGCCCGCACACACAAAGCTATTGTCCGATTTCGATCGGGACCTGGCGCGGGTGTCGGTGCCGCCGCAAGCGACAGCCAAGGCAGCCGCGCTTGACGCCTACATCCACTTCGCGAACGAGTTGGACGCCAAACGTCTTGCGGCGGCGAAGCGCGGCGCGGCTGCCTATGCCAAAGAAATTCAGGCGGAGAAAGCGTCCGCCGCAAGCGACCCGACGATCATCGCGCGCAACGCCGCAGGCTTCAACGGCTCATGCGACGCTCGGTAACCGGTTCACGCTAGAACCGTCACTATTCGGATCACAACTATTCGAGCCGTCAGGAGTAGTCGGCGAAGACGCGCTGTCGTGCCCCGTCGACGGTGATCTCACCGCCATGCGGGACGATCCACTGAGGCCTGGTGTGTCCGAACGGAACTCCAACACAGACGACGGCATGCGGGTTGTAGCTGCTGATCACGTCGATCACCACGGTTGCTTGTTCGGCGCGAAGCCGCGCGCGCTCTGCTCGATCGGGTCGCTTCTCGAAGTCAGAGACAGGCGGGCGAGCAACCAGGACGGCATCGACTGCGCTGATGAGGCCGCGCTCGCCGAGTGAACGCACGATCCAGCCCACGTTCGCCGCCGGCAGCAACTCCTCCGAGGTTTCGAGCAGAAGGATTGCGCCTGCGAGAACATCCGGCGTGGTGGGAAACCGACCTGCGGTGAGGATCCATTCGATGACCTCGATGCAACCGCCCCACGATCGTCCGGTGATCGAACGTCGCGGGCCACTCCAGGTCCAGGGCTCCGTCGCGTCACGCTCGCCAAAGGAGGTCAAGGCTCGTGGGTCGTTCCACTGAACGCCGATATCCTCCGACTCGCCAGGGTCGACAAGCTCCAACGATTCCCCGGTGATTAACGCGGCTCGCAGCGACGCGGCGTGGATCGGGTCGATGCGCGGGCCGGGGCCGAGTTGGACCTGGGACGAGCCACCGTAGAAACTCGCGATGCCGTTCATCCATAACCAGTTGTGGAGATTGGTGTTATCGCTGTAGCCGAGCAAGGGTTTCGGGTCAGTGCGAGCGAGCTCGACGTCGAGGTGGGGGATCACCCGGATCTGATCGTCGCCGCCGATCGTGGACAGAATTGCTCGCACCTCGGGGTCCGAGAAGGCTGCGTTGATGTCGGACGCGCGTGCTTGCGGCGACGCGTCCAGCTGTCGCGTTGTCGGATACTCCACCGGCACCAAGCCGGTCAGCTCAGTGAGCCGTCGCATGGCCTGCTCATGCACTGCAGGGAACGCGCCCGGGGCCGCGAACGACGGCGACAACACCGCGATCCGATCTCCCGGCTTTGCCTTGGGCGGATGGACGAGCTTCTGCGTCACAACGATCATCGAACCACGCGATACGCCGCATCACCCGCGAATTAGCGTCGGCCATGATCGACTGGATGCGCAGCTGTCGGCCTGAGGCATCGCCGATGCTTATTGCTTCGTCACCGACAGAGAATTCCGCTCGCGTGACCGACTGGTATGAACCCGACATTTTCCTGCCACCGAATGGGATACAAATCTAGAACTGGGTCAAAGGCATCCGGCAACGTCGTGCATGATCAAACTTCCTCTTCTGGCCTTGGCCGTCTGCGCCACGGCCACCCTCACCATTGCCCCCGCCGCTTCGGCCAGCCCGCCATTGCAGACCGTTCCGGCCGGCATCGGCTGCGAACAGGTTTCCTATGCCCCGCACGAGAACATGGATTGCTACTTCGAATGGACGGGCGGGGTCTCTCCGGTGACCGTCACCCTCAGCAGCGGCCAACTGCTGAGCGTCCAGGACAACAGTCCTAACCCTGGCTACGCCAGCGCGTTCCGGAGTTGCGGCGGCCAGTCCCAGATTGTCGCCACGATCACCGACGCGACCGAGGCCAGCGTGACCGAGACGGCTTCAACCCTTTGCATCGCAAAGAACTGGTAGCCAAAGGCAATCGCGTACTTAGCCCGAATCCACCGTGGTCTCGGTTCGACGGCAGTAGTTGATCTTCGGGTTAAGTGTTTTGATAGTGGGCAGGGTTGATGGCCGGTCTGTCCGGCGTTTCCACGATCGGTGTCCTGGTCGGGC
>JALYVF010000166.1 GCA_030853385.1 Actinomycetota bacterium
TAGGGATGGTCGTCGCTCGGCAGGTGTCCGCCCAGCAGATACGCCCGGGCGGTGATCTCCGCTAGCGCGGCATCGTCGGCCGGCGCTGCCGGTCGGATCGTCACCCGGTCGCGGCCGGCTGTCGCGCCGGATGGCGTCGTCATCGATCACCGACCTGAGCAATCGCCGTCGCCGCCTCGACGCCGTCGTCCAGCAACACTCGGAAGCCGGCCTCGTCCAGGATCGGCACCCGCAGGCTCACGGCCTTGTCGTACTTCGTTCCCGGCGCCTCGCCGACCACCACGAAACTCGTCTTGGCCGACACCGAACCGGCGGCCTTGGCGCCGCGCTGCAACAGTGCCGCCTTCGCCTCGTCGCGGGAGAAGGTCTCCAGCGAACCGGTGACCACCACCGACAGCCCCGCCAGCGTTTGCTCCGGCCGATCGGAGACGTCGTCAGCCATCCGGACTCCGACTGCCCGCCACTTCTCGACAATGGCTGCGTGCCAGTCGATCTCGAACCATTCGTGAATCGATTCGGCGATGGTCGGTCCGACCCCTTCAACGGCCGCCAGCTCGTCCACCGACTCGGCCGCCGCCGTCTTGATCGTGTCCAACGAGCCGAAATGCTGGGCCAACGCCCTAGCCGCTGTCGGGCCAACGTGCCGGATGGACAGCGCCACCAACACCCGCCACAGCGGCTGCTGTTTTCGATCGTCGAGGGTGTCCAGCAGCTTGCGGCCGTTGGCCGACAACGCGCCGGCCTTGGTGGTGAACAGCGCCGCCTTGCTGAGCTTGTCGGAGTCGAGGTCGAAGATGTCGCCCTCGTCGGTGATGACGCCGGCCGTCAGCAGCGCCGTCGCCGCCTCGTAGCCCATTCCCTCGATGTCGAACGCGCCGCGACCGGCCACGTGGAAGACGCGTTCTCGCAGCTGGGCGGGGCAGGAACGTGAATTGGGGCAACGGATGTCGACGTCGCCCTCCTTCATCGCGCGCAGCTCGGTGCCACACTCCGGGCAGTGCGTCGGCATCACGAAGTCCCTGACGTCGCGGCCCGCGCGCAGCTCGACGACAGGTCCGAGCACCTCCGGGATCACGTCGCCGGCCTTCCGGATCACCACCGTGTCGCCGATCTTGACGCCCTTGCGGCGGACCTCGTCGGCGTTGTGCAGAGTGGCCATCCCGACCGTGGATCCGGCCACCAGCACCGGCTGGAGGACGGCGAATGGGGTGACCCTGCCGGTGCGCCCGACATTCACCGCAATGTCCTTGAGCAGGGTGGTGACCTCCTCCGGCGGGTATTTGTAGGCGATGGCCCAGCGCGGCGCCCGCGAGGTGCTGCCGAGCCGGCGCTGCAAGGCGATCTGATCGACCTTGACCACCAGGCCGTCGATGTCGTGCGCTACGTCGTGCCGATGCTGCGCCCAATAGGCAACCCGGTCGACGACCTCGGCCGGTGAGTCGAGCACCTTGTTGTCCTCGGAGATCGGCAAACCCCAGGCCCGCAGCCGTTCGTAGGCTTGCGATTGCCGGTCGATGTCGAAGCCCTTCCTGGCGCCGATGCCGTGGCACAACATGTCCAGCGGACGCGAGGCGCTGACCTTCGGGTCCTTCTGCCGCAGCGACCCGGCTGCCGAGTTCCGCGGGTTGGCGAACGGCGGCTTTCCGGCGGCGACCAGCTGGGCGTTCAGTTCGGCGAAACCCTCGAGCGGGAAGAACACCTCGCCGCGCACCTCGACCAGTTCGGGAATGGGAAATGCCGCGGCGGCCCCGTCATCGTGCAGCTGCTCCGGGATGGACGCAATGGTGCGGACGTTCAGTGTCACGTCCTCCCCCACCCGGCCGTCGCCCCTGGTGGCCGCCCTGGTCAGCCGGCCGTTCGTATAGGTGAGGTTGACCGCCAACCCGTCGATCTTCAGCTCCGTCAGCCAGCCGACACCGTCGGCGGCGCTGCCCAGATCGCGGATGGTCCGGTCCAGCCAACCGGACAGCTCGTCGGCGGAAAAGACGTTGTCCAGGCTCAACAGTCGCTCGGCGTGCTGCACCGAGGCGAAACCGGTCTGGAAGCCGGCCCCGCCGACCCGCTGGGTCGGCGACTCGGGAGTCACCAGCGAGGGATAGGAATCCTCAATGCTCTGCAGCTCACGCAGTTGACTGTCGAACTCGGCATCCGAGAGCGTCGGCGCGTCCAGCACGTAGTAGCGGAACTGGGCGGCGGTAATGAGTTCGGCGAGCTCGTTGTACCGCCGGTTCGTTGCCGGCGGGACGTCGGCCGCGGGTAGCTGGGTCCGATCAGCGGCGCCAGGCTGGGAGTGGCTCGTCACCCGAGTCACTGTACGACGCACCCCGGACACCGCCATTGAAGTCCAACACAGCGTCCGGGTCGGGTAGCCAGTGGTGCAGATCGTTCAGGCGTCGGCGATGGTCAGGTACTCCGCCAGCTCGACGCTGCCTTCGGCCGGCGCGTCCTGTTCTTCGATGCGGGTGAAGAACCCGCGAGTGACGACCAGCAGCACAGCGCCGGCCAGCACGGCTGCGGCGCCGACCCAGAACGGCAGGTGCGGGCTGATCGACTCGCCCAGTTTGCCGGCCAGCCACGGTGCGATGGCGCCCCCGCCGAACCGGACGAAGCTGTAGGCGGCCGCGGCGACCGGCCGCTCGACCGGCGCCACCTTCATCACGATCTCGGTAACCAGGGTGTTGTTGATGCCGAGGAACAGGCCGGCCAGCACCACGCAGACGATCAGCAGCGGCGTGCTGCTGGTGCCCAGCGCCATCACCGCCAGCAGGATCGCAAAGCAGGACAGGCTTCCGATCACCGAGTTCAGCGTGCCGAACCTGCGCTGCAGCAGCGGCGCGATGAAGACCGAGGTAATGGCCAGCAGGATGCCCCAGCCGCAGAACACCAGACCGATCGGGATCGCTCCCATGCCGGTCATCACGAAAGGGGTGAAGGCGAGCAAGGTGAAGAATCCGAAGTTGTACAGCAGCGCCGTGATGGCCATGCTGAGTAATCCCTTGTGCCGCAACGCCTTGAACGGTTCGGCCAGCCCGATCGGACGTGGCCGCTGGTGTGTCTGCGGCAGCAGGAAGGCCGTCGCCACCAGGGCGATGGCCATCAACACTCCGACGCCGAAAAACGGCCCGCGCCAGGAGATGTTGCCCAGGATGCCGCCCAGCAGTGGGCCGACAGCGATGCCGACCCCCAGCGCGGCCTCGTACAGGATGATCGCCTGCGCCACCGATCCCTTGGCGGAGACCACAATGGTGGACAGCGCTGTCGCGATGAACAGCGCATTTCCAAGTCCCCACAACCCGCGCCAGCCGACGATGGCGCCGATCGAGCCGCTCATTCCGGCCAGCACCGAGCCGACGATGATGATGGCCAGCCCCAACAGCAGCGTGCGTTTCGCACCGAGTCGGCTGGACACGAATCCGGTGATGACCATCGCGACCGCAATCACCACCATGTAGCTGGTGAACAGCAGCGAGACCTGAGAGGCCGACGCATGCAGTTGCGCGCCAATGGGTTTCAGGATCGGATCGACAAGGCCGATACCCATGAAGGCGATGACGCAGGCGAAAGCGACGGCCCACACCGCCTTGGGTTGGCGCCACATGCTCGGGGCCTCTTGATGGCCTTGGACTGCCCTATTCAAAGTCCTGCTGCTGGTCATTTCCTATCCTTCGAGGTGTCGGATCCTGGGTGCATCGGTAGTTCGTCCATGAGTAGCCGGAGCGCGGTGACGGCGCTGGACAGCCGTTTCTTGTTGGCAACCGACAAGGAGCCGACATACGGCTCGATGGCCGCTCCCCTGGCTCGCCTGGCGGCCAGCAATGCCGCTGACCCCTGGTCGGTGAGACTGATCAGCACGGCCCGCGCGTCCTGGGGATCCGAGGTCCTGGTCACCAGACCGGCGGCGGCGAGCCGATGGAGCTGATTCGTCATCGTCGGCTGGCTGCAATGATCGGCGGCGGCCAGCTCCGACACTCTGGCCGGTCCGAGCAGGTCGATCATCCCAATCAGCCTGGCCTGCGCGAACGGCACAGGCAGCGCGGCCCGGCTGGTGGCCCAACGGTTCAGCCTGGCGACCACGGCCAACAGGTCGGCGCCAAGCTCGTTGGACGCGGGATCAGCCATAGCGACCAGGCTAACATAGCCTCGCTATGTAAATCAACACGCGCTGCGCAGCCGAGTGACTGGTCGGACAGCTGGTCAGCTCCAGCTTTCCGGCGGGTCGGCTAATGCCGTTGCCAACTGCCGCGCGATGGCCAACACGCCGGCCAGCTCCGTCGGATCGCTGGGCGCAGGGCCGGCCACCGGGATCACCGACTGCGGCAACGTCTCCGGCGGGAAGCCGATCCGTCGCCAGCCGGCGAACAGCCGGCGTCCGAGGGTGTCCAAGCTGCCGGCGGCGCTGAGCTGGACCAGCAGATGGGCGGATGCTTCGACCGCTTCGCCGATGGCATCCACCGCTGTCGATTCGCCCGTCAGATCGGCCAGCTGGCAGCCCAGCTTCCGAAAACCCGCTCCCCGCAACGTCTCCCAGAGCGATCCTGGCGCTACCCCGGAGATCGCCAACGGATTGTCGGCGATGCCCGCGGCGAACGACGTCAGTCCTCGCTGCACCGTGTCGATGGACACCGATCGCACCGTCCCGTACCCGCTGGGGGTGGGCAGCATTCCGCCCAACACCAGGTTCAGGTCCGGTTCGTCGATCTGCAGCACCATCGTCGTTGTTGGGAGCCGACTGCTGAACTCGTCCAGATAGTCCCGCAGCCCCTGGCCGAGCGAGGCGGCAAGATCGGCCGTCGCCCCATGATCACTGACCGCGCGGTGCCCGTTCGGCAGTTCGAGTCTGGCCGCCAGCGTCCACGGTCCGAGCAGCTGAAGCTTGATCGCCGGTGCTGCGCCGAGATGCTGCTCGGCGGCGTCGGTGTCCCACGCCCGGAAGTCCGTGCCCCGGCTGGCATCGCGGCCTGGCCGACCGCAGATGCGCCAGCCGGACGGAACGACCTCGGCATGGATGTCGACCAGTAGCGCCAGCGTCCGGCCGACGGTGTCTGCGCCTACTCCCCGATCCGCAAGCTCGGGGAGGTACGGCAGCACCGGCAGTTCGCCGGCGATCGTTCGGACCGCCTCTGCGATGTCGGTACCCGGCAGCGGGCCTTGACCGGTCGCCGCGCCCGCCGGCAGCAGGGCAGCAGTCGGCGAAGATTCGGTCATCGTGAACCGGTGATGGTGGCGGCACCGATCACGAATTCGTCACCAGTGTCGTACAGCACAACGGTTTGCCCAGGCGCGATGCCGTGGACCGCCTCGTCCAGATCGACCCTGATGGCGCCGTCGACGAGATCCGCTGTGCCGCTGACGGTGCCGCCATGGGCGCGTACCTGAGCGACCGTGCGCAGCGGAAACGTCGGCGGCTTCCCTGTCGAATAGACGATGCGGTGAGCCGCCTCGATCTGCCGCACATCCAGACCGGAGGCCGGCCCGACGGTGACGGTGCCGGACACCGGCTCGATACTGATCACGTACCGGGGACGACCATCGGCGGCCGGTCGAGAAAGGCCGAGACCCTTGCGCTGGCCGATGGTGTAGGAGAAGTGGCCGGCGTGGGTGCCGAGCTGCTCGCCGGTCTCGGAATCGACCACCGGACCGGAGCTGGCACCCAGTTTCTCGGTCAGGTATCCCTGGGTGTCGCCCTCCGGGATGAAGCAGATGTCGTAGGAGTCCGGCTTGGCGGCTACCGAGAACCCTCGCCGCGCCGCCTCCGCCCGCACCTGGGTCTTGGTCATCTCGCCCAGCGGGAACATGGTGTGGGCCAACTGATCTGCCGTCAGCACCGCCAACACGTACGACTGATCCTTGGCCTCGTCGACGCTGCGGTGTAGCACCCCGTCGACCAGCCGGACGTGATGTCCGGTGGCCACGGCGTCGAAGCCGAGCGCGATCGCCCTGTCCAGCAGCGCCGCGAACTTGATCTTCTCGTTGCAGCGCAGACACGGATTCGGCGTCCGGCCGGCCTGATACTCGGACAGGAAATCGGCGACCACGTCTTCGGCGAACTCCTCGCTGAAATCCCAGACGTAGTAAGGGATTCCGAGCAGATCGGAGACGCGGCGGGCATCGAAGGCGTCCTCCACCGTGCAACAGCCACGGGATCCGGTGCGCAGAGTGCCAGGCTGCCGGGACAGCGCCATATGCACGCCCGTCACCTGGTGTCCGGCGTCCACGGCCAGCGCCGCCGCCACCGCGGAATCGACGCCGCCGCTCATCGCCGCCAGCACCCTCATCCGGTCACCGCCACCGGGAGCTGAGCTGCCCGATACGGGGCAGCCGACCGGCGGGCGGCGCCGCGCGCCCGGTCGACGGCGGGGCCAATGGCCGCCAGCACGGCGTCCACATCAGCGTCGGAAGACGTGTGCCCCAACGAGAATCGGAGCGAGCTACGGGCGGCAGGCTCGTCGAGTCCCATCGCCAGCAAGACGTGCGAGGCCCGGGTGACGCCGGCGCTGCAGGCGGAACCGGCCGAGCATTCCACTCCTGCCGAATCCAGCAGCATCAGCAGTGTCTCCGATTCGCAGCCGGGGAACCGGAAGTGGGCAAGGCCCGGAAGCCGGCCTGGGCCACCGGCAATCACCGTGTCGCCGACGTCGCCGGACAACACCGCATCCGGCACCGCGGCCAGGATGCCGTCGACCAGCCGGCCGCGCAGCCGGCCGTACTCGGCGGTGCGGGGAACCCGGTGCGTCACCGCGTCGTCTACCGCTGCCGCCAACCCGACGATGCCGGCCACGTCAAGGGTGCCGGAGCGCAAGCCACGTTCCTGACCGCCGCCGTGCACCAACGGAACCACCGCGGCATCGCGACGCAGCAGCAACAGACCGGTGCCGCCAGGGCCACCCAGCTTGTGCCCGGCCACCGACAGTGCGGCGGCGCCGCTGGCGGCGAAGTCCACCACGAGGATCGGCGCCGCCTGTACCGCGTCGGTATGCAGCGGAATGCCGGCGTCGTGCGCGATCGCCGCAATGGCGGCGATATCGTTCGCGGTGCCGACCTCGTTGTTGGCCCACATCACCGTCGCCAGCGCAATGTCGGCGGAGCCACAGCCGGAACCACAGCCGGAGGCACGGCCGGTGTCACCTGCCAGCGCGGCGGCGAACGACTCCGGCAGCACCCGGCAGTCGCCATCGACCTCGAGCCAGTCGATCTCCGCTCCGGCGGTAGCAGCCAGGTGTTCAACCGCGTCCAGGACGGCGTGGTGCTCGGTGGCCGCGACCAGCACCCGGCGACGGTGGCCGTCGGCGGCAACCCGGGCGCGGAACAGGCCAGTCACCGCCAGGTTGTCCGACTCGGTGCCACCGGAGGTGAACAGCACCTCGGTCGGGTGCGCACCGAGCGCGGCAGCAATCGATTCTCGCGATTCCTCTACCCGGCGCCTGGCCCGTCGACCGGATCCGTGCAGCGACGAGGGGTTGCCACCGATCGTCATCGCTGCGGCGACGGCGGCAGCCACCACCGGCAGGACCGGGGTGGTAGCGGCGTGATCGAGGTAAGCCATTGCCTCAAGAGTAAGGGCCGTCGGGACGGCCAAGGCGCCCCATCGGGGTCAGAGGGCTCGCACCGCGTCGGTGAGGACGCCGACACCCTCGGTCAGCAGCTCCTCGCCGATCACCAACGGCGGCAGCAGCCGGATCACGTTGCCGAAGGTGCCACAGGTCAGCACCACCACTCCCTGACGGTGGCACGCCTTGGCCACCGCAGCTGCGGCCGCCGGATCCGGGTCCTTCGTCCCAGGGGTGACGAACTCGGCGGCCAGCATGGCGCCGCGGCCGCGGACGTCGCCGATCCGCTTGGTATCCGTTGCCGCCGATGCCAGCAATGGCAGGGCGAGCTGCTCGATCCGCTTGGCGGCGGCGTTCAGGTCCAGCTCGACCATCGTCTCGATCGCGGCCAATGCCGCGGCACAGGCAACGGGGTTGCCGCCGTAGGTGCCGCCGAGGCCACCGCCGTGCACGGCGTCCATCAGTTCCGCCCTGCCGGTGACGCCTGCCAGCGGCAGGCCGCCTGCCATCCCCTTGGCCGTCGTCACCATGTCGGGTACCACGCCCTCGTCGTCGCAGCCGAACCAGCTGCCGGTGCGGCAGAAGCCCGACTGGATCTCGTCGGCGATGAAGACCGTTCCGTTGCCGGTGCACCACTCGGACAGCGCCGGCAGGAATCCCTGTGCCGGGGCGATGAAGCCGCCCTCGCCCTGGATCGGTTCGATCAGGACGGCGGCTACCTGGTCGGCACCGACCTGGGTGTTGATGATTGAGATCGCCCGCTCTGCAGCTTCTTTGCCGGTCATCGCATCCGGATCGCGGAACGGGTAGGACATCGGAACCCGGTAGATTTCGCCGGCGAACGGGCCGAAACCCTTCTTGTACGGCGCCACCTTCGCGGTGAGGGCCATGGTGAGGTTCGTTCGGCCGTGATACGCGTGGTCGAACACCACCACTGCCTGCCGGCCGGTGGCCAGCCTGCCGATCTTGACGGCATTCTCCACGGCCTCCGAGCCCGAGTTGAACAGCGCAGAGCGTTTGGCGTGGGCCCCAGGGGTGAGCTCGTTGAGCTTCTCGGCGACCTGCACATAGCTGTCGTACGGGGTCACCATGAAGCAGGTGTGGGTGAAGTGTCCGACCGCTTCCCGGACCGCCTCGACCACCTTCGGCGCCGCGTTGCCGACGGAGGTGACGGCGATCCCCGACCCGAGGTCGATCAGCGAATTGCCGTCGACGTCGACGATCACCCCGCCACCGGCGTCGGCCGCATAGACGGGCAAGGTCGAGGCGATCCCGGCGCTGACGGCCGCGGTCCTCCTGGCCTGCAGCGCGATCGAGCGCGGCCCTGGAATGGCGGTCACCAGGTTCCGTTCCTGCGGCAGACCGGTGCGGACGGTATCGGTGGACATGGGATCCCCTCGGGCGGCGGCGGCGCGACAGTGATTGTCGGGCAGCGGGTTTCGGCTATCTCGGTGGCGGCTGTTGTCGACTACAGGGCGATGCCGACGTACTTGGTTTCCAGGTATTCCTCGACACCTTCCAACCCGCCTTCGCGGCCGATCCCGGAAGCCTTGACCCCGCCGAACGGGGCCGCCGGGTTGGACACGATTCCCTGGTTGAGCCCGACCATGCCGGTCTCCAGCGCTTCGGCGACGGTGAACGCTCGTGTCACGTTCTGGGTGAAGGCGTAGGCGACGAGGCCGAACTCGGTGCGGTTCGCCAGCTCGATCGCCTCGTCGTCGGTCGAGAAGGTGGTGACCGGCGCCACCGGACCGAAGATCTCCTCGGCGAACATCCTGGCCGACGACGGTACGTCGGTCAGCACTGTCGGTGCGTAGAAGTAGCCCTTGTCCCCCACCGTCTTTGCGCCGGTGAGGACCTTCGCACCGCTGTCGGTGGCGTCGGCGACCAGCTCACCGACCTTGTCGACCGCGGCCTTGTCGATCAGCGGTCCCACCTGCACGTCGTCGTCGATCCCCGGGCCGATCTTCATCGCACCCATCTTCGCCGCCAGCCTGCCGGCGAACTCCTCGCTCACCGACTCGTGCACGATGAACCTGTTGGCGGCGGTGCAGGCCTCACCGATGTTGCGCATCTTGGCGAGCATGGCGCCGGCCACCGCACGATCGAGATCGGCATCGTCGAACACCACGAACGGCGCGTTACCACCAAGCTCCATCGATACCTTGAGTACCCGCTGTGCCGATTGTTCGATCAGTTTCCGGCCCACTTCGGTGGAGCCGGTGAAGGTGAGCTTGCGCAGCCGCGGGTCGCGAATGATCGGCTCACTCGTCGCGCCCGACTTCGAGGTGGTGACGACATTGACGACCCCACCCGGCACCCCGGCATCGGTCAGCAGCTGGGCCAGAGCCAGTGTGGTGAGTGGAGTTTGGGCTGCCGGCTTGATCACCACGGTGCAGCCGGCGGCGATGGCCGGCCCGATCTTGCGGGTACCCATCGCCAGCGGGAAGTTCCACGGCGTGATGGCGAAAACCGGACCAACCGGCTGCTTCATGGTGAGCAGTCGAGTTCCACCGGATGGGGCGACGGAGTAGCGGCCGGCGATCCTGACCGCTTCTTCGGAGAACCAGCGGAAGAACTCCGCGCCGTAGGTCACCTCACCTATCGCCTCGGCCAACGGCTTGCCCATCTCCAGCGTCATCAACAAGGCGAAGTCCGCTGCCCGCTCGTGCAACAGCTCGAAGGCCTTGCGCAGCATCTCTCCGCGGTCGCGCGGATCCGTTGCAGCCCAGTCCTTCTGTGCCGCAACGGCGGCATCCAGCGCCTTGATGCCCTGCTCGGGGGTGGCGTCGGCGACGGTGGCCAGCACCTCACCGGTCGCCGGGTTCTCGACGTCAACCCCGCCGGGGGTGTCGATCCACTCGCCGCCGATCAACAACCCTGTCGGAACGGAGGAGATCAATGACGAAATGGTGTCGGCGGTGACTGCCATCACAACTCCTGTTGCTGGTCGCGAGCACTGGTCGTGGAAACCGTGCTGGGGTTCACTGGCATTAACCTACGACGCCGGCCACCCCCGCCACCCCACTGCACCCCGGGCCGGGGGGTCAGGTTTTGCGGGAGTTGATCTCTTCGGTGAGCTTGGGGGCGACGTCGAAGAGGTCGCCGATGACGCCGAAGTCGGCGATCTCGAAGATCGGGGCCTCGGCATCTTTGTTGACGGCCACGATGGTCTTGGACGTCTGCATACCGGCCCGGTGCTGGATGGCACCGGAGATGCCCAGCGCGATGTACAGCTGCGGCGACACGGTGGTGCCGGTCTGGCCGACCTGGAACTGTGAGGGGTAGTAGCCGGAGTCGACGGCCGCGCGGGACGCCCCGACCGCAGCACCCAACGAATCGGCGAGTTCCTCCACGACGGTGAACTTCTCGGCCGCACCCACCCCACGTCCACCGGACACCACAGTCTGCGCGCCGGCCAGCTCGGGGCGATCGCCCGCCGGCTCCAGATGCACGGCCGTCACGGTGGTGGCGGTGGCCGGATCCACCGAGAACTGCAGCGCAACGACCTCGCCGGCGCCGGCCTGTGGCTCGGCGGTGATGGAGTTCTGCCGCAGCGAGATGATCGGCACACCCGTCTGCACCTTGCAGGTGACGATGTAGGCGCCGCCGAACACCGACAGCGTTGCCACCCCTTCGGCGTCGATGTCGACCGCATCGGTGATCATTCCGGACCCGAGCCGCACGGCCAGCCGGCCGGCAATGTCCTTGCCGTCGACGGTGTCCGGCAGCAGGATCGCCGCCGGTGACGCGGTCTCGACAGCCGCCGCCAGTGCCGCTACCTGCGGCGTCACCAGATATTTGCCGACATCATCGGACTCGGCGGCGTAGATCTTCTCCGCGCCCAGCGCGGTGAGATCGGCGGCCAGCGCGTCGACAGTGCCAGGGCCGCCCACCACGACGGCAGCCGGGGCGCCAATCCGGCGAGCGGCGGTGATCAGCTCTCCGGTGATCGACCTGAGCGCAGCTGAGTCGCCACCGTCGGCATGCTCGACCAGAACGAGAACCTCGGACATTCGTTGTCTCCCTTTGTCTTTCCGGGTTTTGGTGCGGCGTTGGATCGGCAGTCAGATGAGCCGCTCGGCGGCCAAGAACGCGGCCGCCTGGCTGCCACCTGTGCCGCCTGTGCCGTCATCGGATACCTTCTGGCCGGCGGCCCTTGCTTGTTTCGGTGCCGAGGACACCACCTGGCACGGCGAGGCGGCGCCCCCAATGGTGGCCGCATCGAGCCCCAGCTCGGCGATGCCGAGGGTGCTGACCGGCTTGGACTTGGCGGCCATGATGCCCTTGAAGTTCGGATAGCGAGGCTCGGCGATCTTCTCCGACACGCTCAGCACTGCCGGCAGCGGCGCCGTGACCTCGGCGTACCCGCCGTCGATCACCTTCTCCGCCGACAGCGTCGACCCGTCGATCGTCACCTTGCGAGCCGAGGTTACCTGCGGCAGACCGAGCCGCTCGGCCAGCATCGCCGGCACCGTTCCGGTCTTGCCGTCACTCGCCTCGTTGCCGGCGATCACTAGGTCGAACGGCAGGGTCTTAAGAGCGGCGGCCAGCGCCGCCGACGTCTGCAGTGCATCGGATCCAGCCAGCGAGTCGTCCAACAGGTGGACCGCCTTGTGGGCGCCCATCGCCAGCGCCTTGCGCAGGGTCTCGGTGGCGCGCTGCGGCCCCATGGTGACGACGGTGACTTCGCCGCCGTGCGCCTCCGTCAGCTGCAGGGCGACCTCGACACCTCGCGAGTCGATCTCGTCGATCACCGCATCCGCGGCGTCCCGATCCAGGATCCCGTCGCTTGTGAGCTTGCGCTCGGAATACGTGTCGGGCACCTGCTTCACCAGAACAGCTATCTCCATGACCGGCCTCTGTCTTTCCGTGTCTCGTACTGCACTGCCGTTGAGTGTTGTGGTGCACTGCCGTTGTAATGGCCTCGAGATGACCACCGTAGTGAACGGCGGTTCACCCACTAAGTTACTCGTCAGTAGCTTACCGGCTGCCGGCGTCAGTCGACGACGCCGATGTCCTCGTTCCACAGGCTCGGCTCGGCGGCGATGAAGTCCGTCATCAGCTCGACGCAGGTCTGGTCGTCGACCACCACTACCTGCACTCCGCGCGAGCGGAGCAGGTCCTCGGAGCCGACGAACGTCCTGTTCTCGCCGATGATGACCCGCGGAATCTTGTACAGCAGCATCGCCCCCGTACACATGTCACAGGGCGACAGCGTGGTGATCATGGTGGAGGTCGCGTAGACCGACGCCGGCAGCCGGCCAATGTTCTCCAGGCAATCCGTCTCGCCATGCCGGGTCGGGCTGCCCAGCTGCACCCGCTTGTTGTACCCGGTGCCGAGCACGGCGCCGTCGTGCACCAGGGCGGCACCGATCGGGATCCCGCCCTCGCTGCGCCCCTTGATGGCGGCGGCGATCGCCGCCTGCAGGAACTCCGCCTCGCCAGCCAGCAGGTCTGTCGAGCTGCGGTCCGTCATCGTGGTCGCCTTTCGTGTCAGTCCCCAGCCAGGTAGCGCAAGACTGCCACGCCGCGCCGGCGGCGATCGGCGTGTCCTGCCAACTCTGCGCTACCTCCTCGGGAGGGGGCGAGACCTCCTCGGGAGGGGGCGAGCCGGCGGTGCTCAGCCGGCGAGGGCAGCGCGCAGATCGTCCCAAATGTCTTCGACATCTTCGACGCCGGTGGATATCCGCACCGTGCCGCGGGCAATACCCGCCGACGCCAGCGCGGCATCGTCGTAGTGCCGGTGTGAGGTGGATGCCGGATGCATGGCGAGCGTCTCTACACCGCCGAGCGAAGTCGCATTCTGAAGCAGGGTGAACCGACCGAGCAGGGCCTGTGCCTGCCGCGTGCCGCCGGTCAGATCGAATGACAGCATCGGCCCGTAGCCGTCCAGCATCCGCGCCGCCAGCTGGTGCTGCGGATGGTCGGGCACGGAGGGATGGTGCACTCTGCCTACCGCTGGGTGCTCAGCGAGCCGCGTCGCCAACTCGGTGGCATTGGCGGTGGCCGCCCTGATCCGCAGCGGCAAGGTCTGCAGGCCGCGGATCACCAGCCAGGCGCCGAACGGATCCGGGGTGACGCCGGTGGCCACCGCGTACTTCCAGCCAGCTTCGAAGGCGACGGGGTCGGCGTAGGCAATCACCCCGGCGGTCACGTCGGAGTGCCCGCCCAGGTACTTGGTGGCCGAGTGCAGCGAGATGTCGGCACCCAGATCCAGCGGACGGCACAGCATCGGCGAGGCAAAGGTGTTGTCCACCACCGTGATCACCCCGTGCGCGCGGGCCACCGCGCTCATCGCCGCAATGTCGGCCACCGCCGTCACTGGGTTGGAGATAGTCTCCAGATACACCGCGCAGGTGTCGGGACGGAGCGCCGCAGCCAGCGCCGCAGGGTTGTCGCCGGCCACCTGATCGATGCGGACGTCCCAGCGCTGCGCGAGATCGGCGAGCAGTCCGGTGGTGCCGCCGTAGATTGAGTTCTGCACCACCAGATGCCCACCGGCCCGCAGGTTCGCGCCCAGCGCAACATGAATCGCTGCCATACCTGACGAGGTGGCGACGGCCCCGGCCGCGTTCTCCAGCCCGGCCACCGAATTCTCCAGGGCACGCACCGTCGGGTTGCCCATCCGTGAGTAGCCGAACGCACCGCGCGGGTTGTCCAGCGAATCGGTGAGCAGCGCTGGATCGTCGTGGGCGAACACGGTGGTCTGGTAGATCGGCACCGACACTGGCCGGCCCTGCACATCGACCGGCACGGGGGTGTGCACGGCCCTGGTCGACAATGACGGCCGTAGAAGGGCCGCTGGTTGAGGATCCTGCTGGTTTGTCACCTGATGATTGTTGCAGTCGCCCGTTTGGGACATGCTGGGAGTGACCGCCGCTGCCGAAGGAGCACCATGTCCGACCGCCTCTCGTACGCCAAGGGCGAGGACGAGCCAGCACTGCTCGACCAGACCATTGCCGACAACCTCGATGCGACCATCGCCAGCTTCGGCGATCGGGAAGCGCTGATCGATGTGCCCGCCGGCAGCCGGCTCACCTACGCCGAGTTCGGCGAGCAGGTGCGAACCCTGGCCAAGGCCCTACACGCGACCGGTCTCCGGCGCGGCGACCGGATCGGCATCTGGGCACCGAACTGCGCGGAATGGGTTCTCGTCCAGTACGCGACGGCACAACTCGGCGCGATCCTGGTGAACATCAATCCCGCCTATCGAACCCACGAGCTCGGCTACGTGCTCCGGCAGGCCGGCATCAGCTATCTGATCGCCGCCGAGAGCTTCAAGACCAGCGACTACGCAGCAATGATCGAGGAGGTGCGGGGCGACTGCCCCGACCTTTCAGAGGTGGTGCTGATAGCGACGCCGAGCTGGGATGCGTTGCTGAGCAAGGCATCCGGTGCCACGGACGACGAGGTGACGGCCATTCAGCGCCAGCTGAAGCCCGGCGACCCGATCAACATCCAGTACACGTCGGGGACGACGGGATTCCCCAAGGGGGCAACCCTGTCGCATCGGAACATCCTGAACAACGGTTACCTGGTCGGTCGACTGTGTCGGTACACCGAAGCCGACAGGATCTGCATCCCGGTGCCCTTCTATCACTGCTTCGGGATGGTGATGGCGAACCTGGCTGCCACCAGCCACGGGGCGGCGATGGTGATCCCGGCCCCGGCCTTCGATCCCGCCGCCACGCTGCGGGCGGTGCAGCAGGAGAAGTGCACGTCGCTGTATGGCGTCCCGACGATGTTCATTGCCGAGTGGGCGCTGCCCGATTTCGACTCCTACGACCTGTCAAGCGTGCGCACCGGCGTCATGGCCGGCGCCCCGTGCCCCGCTGAGACCATGAAGAAGGTGATCGCGGCGGGCATGGGCGAGATGACGATCTGCTACGGCATGACCGAGACGTCGCCGGTCTCCATGCAGACCCGCACCGACGACTCCTTCGAGCACAAGGTGAACACCGTCGGCAGGGTCGGCCCGCACCTGGAGATCAAGATCATCGACCCCGCTACCGGCGAGACGCTGCCCCGCGGCACCATCGGTGAGTTCTGCACCAAGGGCTATTCGGTGATGCTCGGCTACTGGGAACAGCAGGACAAGACCGACGAGGTGCTGGTCGACGGCTGGATGCGGACCGGTGATCTGGCCATGATGGCGGACGACGGATACGTCCAGATCACCGGCAGGATCAAGGATCTGGTGATCCGCGGCGGCGAGAACGTCTACCCGCGTGAGATCGAGGAGTTCCTGTACACACATCCCGACATCAGGGACGCCCAGGTGATCGGCGTACCGGACCCCAGGTACGGCGAGGAACTCTGCGCCTGGATCCAGATGCGTCCCGGCGCAACACCTTTAACGGCTGAGTCGGTGCGCGAGTTCGCCACCGGGAAGCTCACCCACTACAAGATCCCGCGCTACGTGCAGATCGTTGACGCCTTCCCGATGACGATCAGCGGCAAGATCCGCAAGATCGAGATGCGTGAGCAGTCCACCAAGGACCTCGGCCTGGGCTGATCGCCGCGAGCTCTGTGGCCACGGCTCAGCGCTGGTGGCCGTGCCAGTTGGCCAATCGTTCGGTGGGGCCGGCATCGGCCGACGGCTGCACCGGCGACTCGAACGGGATGAAACCGCCGCGGGTATCGGCGGCGATGATTCCGGCCGCCCTGTCCAGCACCGGTTGGGCGACGCCGGCCGGCGCCTCTACCTGCTGGCCGGTGGCACCGCGAGATCCCAACCATGGACGAGGATCTCGTTGGCGTACTTCCACACAGCGGCGTCGCCCGGAACCACCACTCCCGGCGGCACCGTCACCTGCGCCGCCAGCGCCGCGTCGGTCCAAGCCTCCCGAACGCCGGCCAGCCTGGCCCGCAGCGCCGCCGCCAGTTCATCGTCCGGTACATCGCTCTGCGTCATGCCGTTCTCCAGATCTCCTCGCCGGCGGCCTCCGCCGGTCGACCGACAAGTGTGTGCGACCCAATACACGACATCTGCTGTCGTATTTATCTGACATTCTGTTCCGGTGCGGGCAGACCGGCTGTTGGCCCTGGTGATGGTGCTGCGCGCCCGGCACCGGGTGACCGCGGCCGAACTGGCCGCCGAGCTGGAGGTCAGCGACCGCACGGTGCTGTGGGACATCGCCGCCCTGTCGACCGCCGGCGTGCCCGTCTACGCCGAGCGCGGACGGAACGGCGGGTTCGCATTGGTCGACGGCTGGACGACCGACCTGTCCGGGGTCAGCGGATCGGAGGCACGGTCGCTGTTGGTCGCCGAGCAGGAAGCCGCCCGCATCCTGGTGGTGGACGACGGGTACCTGCGGGGCCGAGAACCGGTGCCGATGCTGGCGATCGCGCAGCGCGCCGTCACCGCCGGCCGACGGCTACAGATCAGCTATCAAGGCAACAAAGCCGCAGCGCCCGGCCGCCACCGTCGATCCGGCCGGTCTGGTCTGCGCCGGCGGCACCTGGTATCTGCTGGCCAGCCATCGGCACCAACGCCGCACTTTCCGGGTGTCGCGGATCGCCGACGCCAAGGTGCTCGACGACCCTGTCGACCGATCCGGCCAGCCGGATGTTGCGCAGTGGTGGGCCCAGCGCAGGGCAGAGTTCTCCGCCCAGCTACCGGTGCTACGGGTAGAGCTGATCGTCGACGACGTGGTCCTGGACCGGCTCACCGCTTCATCGGCGATGGTGCAGTCGTCCCGATGTCAGCAGCGCCGACTCCAGCAGGGCGTCGACGGCCGCCGCCCCGCCCAGTCCCGATACGCCGCCGCCGCGCCGAGAACCGGCGCCAGCCAACAGGATCCGTTCGCTGCCGGCGACCGCCACCCCGTACCGGGCGGCCGGTGAATCCAGTTCTTCGTCGTCCTCGGCGAACGGCCAGGACAGATCCCCGTGGAAGATGTTGCCGCCCGGCATGCCCACCGACGCCTGCACATCCAGCGGCGAGGCGATGTCGAGGCAGGGCCGACCATCCGTATCCAGCGCCAGGCAATCGGCCAGTGGCTCCGCCAAATATTCCTGCAACGACGCCAACGCAGCGTCCGCAGCCTGCTTCTTGGCAGCCACCGGATCGGCCCGGAACAACTCGACCGGGGTGTGCAGGCCGAACAGTGTCAGGGTGGCAAGGCTCCCGTCCGCCGCGTTGCCCAGGATGGACGCATCGGTGAGCGAGTGGCAGTACACCTCGCTGGGTACCGGGTCCGGCAATGCGCCGGCCGCCGAGACCCGATAGGCGGCCTCGAGTTCGTCGAAGCCCTCGCGCAGGTGGGTGGTGCCGGCGAAAGCGGTAACCGGGTCGGCGCCCGATGCCATCCGCGGCAACCGCTTCAGCAGCATGTTGATCTTCATTTGGGCCCCGACGACCGGCTCGGAGTCGCGGCCCAGCCAGCCCTCTACCACCGCAGGAGCTACCGCGGCCAGTAGCTGCGAACCGGTCACCTCGACGGACTGACCGTCGCGGTCGCGGCCGATCACCGTCACCGCTGTCGGACCTTCGTCGACCTCGACAACCTCGATGCCGCAACGGATATCAACACCAGCGTCGACTGCCCTGGCCGCCAGCCCGTCGGCCAGCGCGCCCATCCCGCCTGCCGGCACCAGCCACTCCCCTGTCCCCCGACCTATCAGGTGGTAGACGAAACATCTGTTCGCCAACAGGTTCTCGTCCAGCAGCGAGGCATGGGTACCGATCAGACCGTCGGTGGCGACCACTCCGCGCACCGCGTCGTCGGTGAGCCTGCGGGTGATCATCTCGCCGATCGGCTGTTCGAACACGTCGGTCCAAATGGTGGATCCGGCGGCGCCGATCACCGCGTCCCTGGCCTGCGACCGGCGCCGCAGCGGTCCGGTCAGCATCGGTGCCATCACCCCTGCCATCGACGACAGTTCGCCGTACAACTGTTGCCAGCTGGCGAATTCGGTGTCCGAGCCGGTCAGCGCGCGCATCGAGGCGGCGGTGTCGGCAGCCGGCACGCGCTCCACCAGTAACCCGGTGTCCTTGCCGCCGCGCCGCAATGGGGTGTACGACGACACCGGCCTGGACAGCAGCCGCACCGAGATGCCAAGGCGCCTCATCAGCTCGTCCGGGAACAGCGAGACCAGATACGAGTACCTGGACAGCCGAACGTCGTGGCCGGCGAAAACAGCCTCGCCGACCGATGCGCCGCCGACGTGATCGCTGCGCTCCAGCAGGGTGACGTGGTAGCCGGCGCCGGCCGCCAGGATCGCCGCCACCAGCCCGTTGTGGCCGCCGCCGGCCACCACCAGCTGCTTGCCCGTCACCTGACCACCTCCGATCGCCACCAGAGACTCGATGGCTCAGCATGACGATCCTGTCACCTGTCGTCGGGAGCCGGCGCAAGGCGGCAGCATCGCGGTCGGCTCCCGGCCGTCCGGCTGCCAACGCCGTTATCTCTCAGCCGACCCACTCTGCCGACGATGTGACGACGATGACATGAGGGATGTCCCGGATTAACGGCCGGTACGAATGCGGTTTCAGCAGTGACGACCCGCCATCCCGCTGACCACTCCGGTAGCCCGAAAGGACTAGCCTGGACTCCGTCAGGTGAGCGTTTCACATAGGGGCTTCACCAAGCCTGGAGAGCAAGAGAGCAGGCGAAGAGCGACCGTGTCGTCACCGTCGTCGTCAGCAAAAGTGCCGGAGTTCGGACCTAACGACTGGTTCGTCCAGGAGAAATACCAGCAGTACCTCGCCGATCCAGCCAGTGTCGACGCCAGCTGGCAGGACTATTTCGCCCAACTGGGCGGCGCCGTCGGTGCGGCCGATGGCGGGTCGAGCGGCTCGGCATCGAACAACGCAGCATCGAACGGCCCAGCATCGACTGGCCCAGCATCGACTGGCCCAGCAGCCGCCGAACCGGCGTCGAACGGTCGACCAGCGGCACCGAGTTCGACTGGCGGCGCTGTCCGACCGGCTTCGCCGCCACCACCGCCACCTCCGACCAGGGCACCGGCTACGGCCGCGACACCGCCGGCAGCCGCCACCAAGCCCGCTGCCGCCGCCGCGCCGAAGCCGGCAGCACCCGCCGCCACGGCGAAGCCGAGAACCACCGCCACCCCTGACGATGCCAAGGCCGCCAAGGACGCCAAGACCGCCGCCAAGGCAGCGCAAGACGCTCCGGCCGACGTCAGCACGCCGATCCGCGGTGCGGCCGCGGCCGTAGCCCGCAATATGACCAGCTCGCTGGAGATCCCTACCGCCACCAGCGTGCGCGCAGTGGCGGCCAAGCTGATCAACGACAACCGCATCGTCATCAACAACTTCCTCAAGCGCAATCGCGCCGGGAAGATCTCCTTTACCCATCTCATCGGGTATGCGATCGTCAAGGCGGTCGCCGGCTACCCGAACATGAACAGGCACTACGCGGAGGTGGAGAGCAAGCCGCAGGTCGTCACGCCCGCGCACGTCAACCTCGGACTGGCCATCGACCTGCCGGGACGCAACGGCCAGCGTTCGCTGGTTGTCATCCCGATCAAGGCCGCCGAAGCCATGACGTTCACCCAGTTCTGGGCGGCCTACGAAGCGGTGGTCGCCAAGGCCCGCAAGGGCGAGCTGACGGCCGAAGACTATGCGGGCACCACGATCTCGCTGACCAACCCTGGCGGTATCGGCACGGTGCACTCGGTACCACGGCTGATGCAGAACCAGGGCGCGATCATCGGGGTCGGCGCGATGGAGTACCCGGCGGAATTTGCCGGCGCCAGCGAGCGCACCATCGCCGACCTCGGCATCTCCAAGATCATGACACTCACCTCGACCTACGACCACCGCATCATCCAGGGCGCGGAGTCGGGCGAGTTCCTCAGGCGGATCCATGGCTTGCTGCTCGGCGAAGACGGGTTCTACGACGAGGTGTTCGCCTCGCTGCGGGTGCCCTACGAGCCGGTCCGCTGGGTGCAAGACATTCGCACCGGTGCCGGCGGCGATGTCGACAAGACGGCCAGGGTGCTGGAGATCATCGACGCCTACCGGACTCGCGGTCATCTGATGGCCAACACCGATCCGCTGAACTACCGCCAGCGCAAGCACCCGGATCTCGACGTGTTGAGCCACGGCCTGACGATGTGGGATCTGGAACGCGAATTCTCGGTCGGCGGCTTCAACGCCCAGCAGTTCATGAAGCTGCGCGATGTGCTCGGCGTGCTCCGTGATGCCTACTGCCGCACCGCCGGCATCGAGTACATGCACATCCAGGATCCGGTGCAGCGCAAGTGGATCCAGCAGCGGGTCGAGTCGCCACGCCGCAAGCCGGACGTCGACGAACAGAAGTACATCCTTGGCCGGCTCAATGCCGCCGAGGCCTTCGAGACGTTCCTGCAGACCAAGTACATCGGCCAGAAGCGGTTCTCCCTGGAGGGCGGCGAGACCGTCATCGCACTGCTCGACGCGGTGCTGAACAAGGGCGCCGAGCACGGGCTGGAAGAGATCGTCATCGGGATGGCCCACCGCGGCCGGCTGAACGTGCTGGCCAACATCATCGGCAAGCCGTATTCGCAGATCTTCCGTGAGTTCGAGGGCAACCTCGACCCTGGCCAGGCTCACGGTTCCGGCGACGTGAAATACCACCTAGGGGCAGAAGGCAAGTACACCAGGCCCTTCGGTGACGGCGGCGTGCTGGTGACGCTGGCCGCCAACCCCTCACACCTCGAGGTGGTCGACCCGGTACTGGAAGGTGTGGTGCGGGCCAAGCAGGACCTGCTCAACCGCGGCGAGGACGGCTTCACGGTGATGCCGGTGGCTATTCACGGCGACGCGGCCTTCGCCGGCCAGGGCGTGGTGGCAGAAACACTGAACCTGTCGCTGCTGCGCGGTTATCGGACCGGCGGCACCGTGCACGTGATCATCAACAACCAGGTCGGCTTCACCACCGCACCGGAGGCATCGCGGTCCAGCGAGTACTGCACGGACGTCGCCAAGATGATCCAGGCGCCGATCTTCCACGTGAACGGCGACGACCCGGAGGCGGCCGTCTGGGCGGCACAGCTAGCGGTCGAATACCGCGAGACGTTCCGGCAGGACGTGGTGATCGACCTGATCTGCTACCGCCGTCGTGGACACAACGAGGGTGACGACCCGTCGATGACGAACCCGTTGATGTACCAGATCATCGACGGCAAGCGCTCGGTGCGGAAGATCTACACCGAGGCGCTGATCGCCCGCGGCGATTTGTCGGACGCCGACGCCGAGGAAGCGCTGAAGGACTACCACCAGCAGCTGGAGCGGGTGTTCAACGAGGTCCGCGAGTTGGAGAAGGCAGTAGCTGTCGCCTCGCCGACCATCGAGGAGGAACAGCCGATCCCGCAGAAGGTAGAAACGGCAGTGACGGCGTCCGTTGTGCAGCGGATCGCCGATGCTCACCTTGCCTATCCTGAGGGCTTCACCCCACATCCACGGGTCAAGACCGTGCTGGATCGTCGAGTGGAGATGTCGCGGAACGGCGACATCGACTGGGCGTTCGGTGAGCTGCTGGCATGGGGCTCGATCGCGATGACGGGGCGCCGGGTCCGGCTCAGTGGTCAGGATTCGCGCCGTGGCACCTTCGTGCAGCGGCACGCCTACCTGATCGACAGGAACAACGGCAGCGAATACGTTCCGCTGCAACATCTTTCGGAGGAACAAGGCAAGTTCCTCGCCTACGATTCGGCGCTCACCGAATATGCGGCACTGGGCTTCGAGTACGGGTACTCGGTCGCCAACAGGGACGCGCTGGTCCTGTGGGAGGCGCAGTTCGGCGACTTCGTGAACGGTGCCCAGTCGATCATCGACGAGTACCTGTCCTCCGGCGAGGCGAAGTGGGGCCAGCAGTCTGGCGTCGTGCTGCTGTTACCGCACGGCCATGAGGGTCAGGGACCCGACCACACCTCCGGCCGGATCGAGCGGTTTTTGCAGCTGTGCGCCGAAGGCTCGATGACGGTCGCGGTGCCGTCGACGCCGGCCAACTACTTCCATCTGCTGCGCCGGCACGTGCTCGACGGGGTGCACCGGCCGATGGTGGTATTCACTCCGAAGTCCATGCTGCGCAACAAGGCCGTCGTCTCGTCGGTAGCAGACTTCACCCAGGGCAAGTTCGAGTCGGTGCTGCCGGACACCACAGTGGACAGGGAGAACGTCCGGCGGGTGCTGTTGACCTCGGGCAAGCTCTACTACGAGTTGGATGCTTACCGGAAGAAGCAGAACATCACCGATACCGCGATCATCAGGCTGGAGCAGCTGTACCCGGTCCCGCGGCGCAAGTTGGCGCACGTACTGGAGCCGTACACCGGTGCCACGGACATTCGCTGGGTTCAGGAAGAGCCGGCCAACCAGGGCGCCTGGACCTTCCTGGCGTTGGCGCTGCCGGAGATGATGCCGCAGCTTGCCGGATTGCGCCGGGTCTCCAGACGAGCGATGGCGGCCCCGTCCGCCGGTTCGCACCGGGTACACGAGGTCGAGCAGGCGGCCGTCATCACCGCTGCTTTCGGCGACTGACAACAGTGCGGAGGACGACGCTCTCAGGCCGCCGACAGTGGCCAGATCGGCTTTCGACAGCAGCCGGATCGGTCGGCGCCGACTACCTGAGTGGTTGCGCCCCGAACGGGTGCTAGCGAGCGTTTGCCGGCAATTGGACCTTTGGCAGCAAGTTGCCAGCCAGGCACCCTGACCGATGCCCAACTCACCGTCCGTGATCGCTTGTGGCGCAATACGTCTGTCGTTACGTCGACCTACCCTATTGGCAGTGTGGCCCCGAACACTGTGGGTGGCAGCGCCTTTCCGCCGCAGCCACAGCGTGCCGTGTGCCCTCGGTAACCACTGCGCCGCCAACCGGGTGGTCCTGATCTGGCTGGCTCTCAGGCAGCTCTCATCCTCTTGACATCGTTTACCGACAGGGCGAAAGGTCACTTCAAGATCGCCGGCGGACAACCATGTCCGTACGCGCAGCCGGCGTGGAGCGGCGATAGAAGGGGACAATTTATGCGGAGAAGAGTCGGGTATCCGCAGGCACCCAACCTGGAGCAATCACGCTCCACCAGCACCCGCCGCAGGCGCGCTCGGTTGATCACCGCAGCCGCTGCGGCGTTTGCGTTGACGATCAGCACGCTGGCCGTAGCGCCGACGGCATCTGCCGCCATCAGTCCGCCCCAGAATGCAAGCAGCACAACGGCTTCCGTCCCACCGAAGGCCTCGACCCCGGTCAAGAAACCGGCGCCGATCAGCACCACAACCCCCGCCGGCAAGGTATCGGCCAGAGCACTCTGCAGCGACGCCATCGCCAAGGACCAGGCGCGCTGCTTCGCCTTGGTGATGGAACGTAACGGGATCGTGCCGAACACCCCAGCTCCCACCGGGCTCTCGCCGGCCGACATCCGGGACGCCTACAAGCTGCCGGCCGACGCCACCGGCGCCGGGATGACGGTGGGCATCGTGGTCGCCTACGACGCCCCGACAGCCGAGGCGGACCTCGTCCATTACCGCGCCCAGTTCGGGCTGGCCCCGTTGGCGGCCGGCCAGTTCAAGAAGATCGACCAGCATGGCGGAACCAACTACCCGGCACCCGACGCTGGCTGGGCCGGTGAGGCGGCGCTGGACGTCGACGCCATCACCTCGGTCGCGCCGGCCGCCAAGATCGTGCTCGTCGTCGCCAACAGCCCGAATTTCGATGATCTCGGCCAGGCGGTCAACACCGCCGTGGCGGCCGGTGCCGAGGTAGTCAACAACAGCTACGGCACCAACTACACCTCAACGCCCGGCAGCGGCGAAGACGCTTCCCTGCTGCCGGTCCAGGACGAGTACTACAACCATCCGGGCGTGGCGATCGTGGCCAGCACCGGCGACAGTGACTACGGCGTTGCCTTCCCGGCAGCGTCGAGCGACGTCACTGCGGTCGGCGGCACCAGCCTGGTGAAGGACTCCTCCGCCCGCGGCTGGACCGAATCGGTGTGGCACAACCAGTACGGCGGCCCTGGCAGTGGCTGCTCCATCGTGTTCGACAAGCCGGCATTCCAGACCGATACCGGTTGCAGCAAACGGTCTCTGGCCGACGTCAGCGCCGACGCCGACCCGGTGACCGGCCTGTCGGTGTACTACACCTACGCGGGCGACCAATGGAGCCAGTACGGTGGCACCAGCCTGGCCTCGCCGCTGATCTCCGGCATGTACGCCCTGGGCGGCAAACCGGCCGCCGGCAGCTACCCGAACAGCTACCCGTACGCCAAGACCGGCGCGCTGTTCGACGTCACCACCGGCAGCAACGGCAGCTGCACGCCCGCCTACTACTGCACCGCTGGTGCCGGGTACGACGGACCGACAGGGCTGGGCACGCCGAACGGCTTCAGCCCCTTCGCGCAGGGAGCACACGGCACCGTCAGCGGTACCGTCACCGACGCAACATCCGGTGATCCGGTGGCCGGCGCCACCGTCACCATCGGAGATCAGGGCTCCGTCCAGACTGCGGTTGACGGCACCTACTCCACCACTGCCGCGCCCGGCACCTACGCGGCGACCTTCGCCGCCTACGGGTACAAGACCGTGATCAAAAGAACGTCGTCGTCACCGACGGCGGAACGGTGACCGCTAGTGCGGCACTGACCAAGGCCGCCGTGCACTCGGTGACCGGCAGGGTGACCGACGGCTCCGGCCACGGCTACCCGCTGTACTCCCGCATCGATGTAAACGGCATGCCGGGCGGCCCGATCTACACCGACCCCTACGACGGCAGCTATTCCATCGACCTGCCGCAGGGTTCGACATTCAAGCTGACCTTCACCGCCATTGTCCCCGGCTACCTGCCGCAGACGACGTCGCTGACGATCGGCGCCGCCGACCGCGTTGTCAATGTGGCGCTCAAGGTCGACAGCACGTTGTCGAACATCCCCGGTTACACGATCAAGAAAACGGGCGCCACCCAAACGTTTGACGGCACAACGGTTCCCACCGGCTGGACCGTCACCGACAAGGCCTCTCCAGGCTGGGTGTTCAACGATCCTGGCAGCCGCGGCAACCTCACCGGTGGCAGCGGCGGCTTCGCCATGGTGGACTCCGACCATGCCGGAGCCGGCCTGACTCAGGACAGCTACCTGACCAGCCCCAAGTTCGACCTGTCCAAGGCGGCCGGACCGACGCTGGAATTCGACACCTACTTCAAGCCGTACAACACCTCGGACGGTGTCGTCGAGGCGTCGACCGACGGCGGCACCAGCTGGAAGTCCGTCTGGGACGCGGGCGGCGCCAGCCAGTCCGGCCATGTGAGGATCGGCCTCGGCGCCGCGGCCACCTCGGCCAGCGTCGAGGTCCGGTTCCACTACACCGGATCCTTCGCCTACTACTGGGAGGTCGACAATGTGTTCGTCGGCGACAGCAAGCCGGTGCCGACCCACGGCGGGCTGCTCGAAGGTGTGGTGAAGGACGCGAACACCTCGGCGTTCGTCAAGGGCGCCAAGGTCACCAGCGACATCGACGCCGCGATCACCGCGACGACGGGTCCGACCGGCGATCCGGCCGTCGGCGACGGCTTCTACTGGCTGTTCTCGACGCTCACCGGCGCGCAGCCGTTCAGCGTGGCCAAGGGTGGCTACGGCACGGTGAAGGCCACCCCGAACGTCAAGGCAAATCTGACCACGCACCAGGACTACACATTGCCGGCAGGCCAGCTCAGCATCACCCCGGCCAGCATCGACAAGACGCTGAAGATGGGCATGACGGCGACCCAGACGTTGACGGTCAAGAACACCGGCGGGCTGCCGGCCAAGGTGACCATCGGTGAGAGCGCCGGCGGTTTCGTGATCGCCAGCAGGGGCGGTCCCCCTGCCCAGACGGTGAAGACCACGGTCTTCAACGGATCGGCGAAGGCGCAGGCCGCCAAGGCTGTCAAGTCGCATGCCAAGCAGCTGGCCACTCCCAAGGCGGCCAGCCCGAGTGCTGATGCCTGGGCCCCGATCGCCGATTACCCGTCGATCATTCAGGACAGCTCGGCGGCAGCCATCGACGGCACGGTCTACTCCGTCGGCGGCTTCGACGGCACGGCGGACTCCAGCAAGCTCTATGCCTACGATGCGCAGGCAGCGAGCTGGACCGCGATGGCCCCCGGCACCGATGCCCGCGAGGCCGGCGCCGCCGCAAACGTCGGCGGCAAGCTGGTCTGGACCGGCGGCTGGGGTCCAGGTGGATCACCGGACGGCAGGACGGAGATCTATGACCCGGCCGCTAATTCCTGGTCGACCGGCGCGGCAAACCCGAAGCCGCACGCGGCAGCGGGCAAGGCCGCGATCGGCAGCAAGGAGTACCTGGTCGGTGGCTGCGACACGTCCACCTGTGGCAGCACCGATGTGCAGATCTACGACGCGGCAGCCGATTCCTGGTCGTCCGCTGCGCCCTACCCGCAGGCTGTCGCCTGGGAGGCCTGCGGTGGGATCGGCGGCAAGGTCTATTGCGCCGGTGGTAACACCGATGCGGCCACCAGCACCAAGACGTATGTCTACGATCCGGCGGCCGACAGCTGGTCGCGGCCGCGGATCTGCCCGCCGACCTGTGGGGTTCCTACTCCGCAGCGGCCAACGGTCTGCTGCTGGTCGTCGGCGGCGCGGTCAGCAACTCGACCGCTATCACCAACACGGGGTACTCCTACGACCCGGCATCCGACAGCTGGACCGCGCTGCCGAACCTGAACACGGCGTTGTACCGCGGTAGCGGCGCGGTCGGGTTCTACGCCCTCGGCGGTAATCCGGGTGGGGCGTTCGCCCCGCCGGTTGCCACCGACCAGCTGCTGGCCGGGTACGACCAGGGCGGCACCACCGATGTTCCGTGGCTCTCGGAGGATCCGACGGATCTAACGCTGGCCGCCGGTGCATCGGCGACCGTCACGGTGACGCTGAATGCGGCTGATCCGTCGATCGCGCAGCCGGGTGTGTACACGGCCGCTGTCACCGTGACGACCGACACCCCGTACTCGGTGCCGAACGTCGCAGTCAGCATGAAAGTGACCCCGCCCGCTACCTGGGGCAAGATCGCCGGCACGGTGACCACGGTCGGCAAGACCGGTGCCGCAGTGCCGGTAGCTGGTGCCACCGTCGAGTTGGACGGCTGGGCGCAGACATTCACCCTCACCACCGACGCCGGCGGCAAGTACGGCAGCTGGATGGACAGGCGGAACAACCCGATCACCGCGATCGTCGCCGACAACGGCTTCAAGCCGCAGACGGCGAGGCTCAAGGTGGTTGCCGGCCAGACCGTGACCAAGAACTGGGTGTTGGTGAAGAAGTAGCAGCCTTTGGCAATGCTCCGCCATACGAAGCATTGCCACAGCTGAGTCAGGCACAAGGGGCGGCGGGCCGGTTGGCGCGCCGCTCCTTGTGCTGTGTCTATTCCCATCGATGTGGGTTCGATACCCACCCGGGTGGTGGTCGCCGGGACGGCGGGTACACGATGGCCGCATGACGATGATCATGATCGGCGGAAACGGACCCGACAAGAACGGTGTCAGCGCCTATCGGGCGGAGCCGGCCGGCGACGGGACCGCCACCAGGGGTGCGCTGGTGGTGATCCACGAGATCTGGGGCCTCGCCGATCACATCAGATGCGTTGCGGACCGGTTCGCGCGGCAGGGGTACCTGGTGCTGGCCCCCGACCTGCTCAGCGGGGTGGGGATCACGCCGGAGATCGGCGAGGAGTTGCAACGCGCCCGGATGGCCGGCGAAGAGGCGAGGACCGAACTGCAGCCGGCGCTCCGCGACGCGATGTCCGCGTCCCGTTCCCCCGACTTCGCGGCTTGGGCGGTGCCAGTCCTGACCTCGCTGGTGGACGAGCTGGCCGCCGATCCACGGGTGAACGGCCGGATCGCCGTCACCGGATTCTGTTTCGGTGGCTCGTACGCCTTCGCGCTGGCAGCGGCGGACCACCGGATCCGGGCCAGCGTGCCGTTCTACGGGTCGCCGCCAGAGCTGGCGGCGGTCGGCGAGATCCATTGCCCTGTCCTGGCTTTCTACGGCGACCAGGACACCCGGTTGATGCAGACGTTGCCGGACGTCGAGCAGGCCATGACGAAGGCGGGTGTGCCGTTTACCGCCACGGTCTATCCGGGGGTTGGGCATGCCTTCTTCAACGATTCGAACGCACACGCCTACAACGCCGGTGCCGCCACCGACGCCTGGCAGCGCACCCTGGCCTTCCTGGATGCCCACCTCGATCCGGCCGTCACCGAGTAGGCCCTCCTGCCGGTGATCGGACCGCTCCGATGGGATGATCCGGAGATGACCGAGCGCACTGCGGCGCTGCCTGGCGGCAGCCCGCCCACCTTGCGGCAGGTCGCTGAACTGGCCGGGGTGAGCATCAAGACGGCGTCGCGGGCCCTCGGCGGCGAAGGCTACGTGGCACCGGCGACCGCCGCCCGAGTACACGAAGCCGCTCGCACCGTCGGGTTTCGGTTGAACGTGATCGCCTCGGAATTGCGTCGCGGCGCCCGCTCGACGCTGGTCGGCCTGGTGACCGGAGACCTGGCCAATCCGTTCTACTCGCGGGTGGCCGGCGGCATCGAAAGAGAGCTGCGCAGCAGAGGTCTGCAGCTGGTGACGGCCAGCACCGACGAGGATCCGGCCACCGAGCATGCCCTCATCGACGCGCTGCTGCAGCGCAGGGTGCAGGCACTGCTGATCGCCTCGGCCTCGGCCGACCACACTCACCTCGCCGACGAGGTGGGCAGGGGCGTCCCGTTGGTGTTCGTCGACCGGCCGCCGGTCGGCATCCTGGCGGACGCGGTGCTGATCGACAACAGAGCCGGAGCCAGCAGCGCGATCGAGCACCTGGTGGCGGCGGGACACCGGCGGATCGCGGTGATCGCCGACCTGTCGCGGCTGGCCACCCAACACGCTCGGATCGACGGCGTTGCCGATGCGATGGCTGCTGCTGGCATCGACGACTGGCAGCGCTGGTTCCGCCAGGATGCCCACGATGTGATGGCCGCCGAGGACGCCGTCGACCACCTGCTGACCAGGCCGGATCCGCCGACCGCATTGTTCACCCTGAACAATCGGATCACCGCCGGCGCGTTACGCGCCCTGCAACGTGCCCGGCTGCAGGGCCGGATCGACGCCAGGGACGCCTGCCGGGGGCCGACCACCGCGCCCCGGCCGCCGGCGCTGATCGGCTTCGATGACTTCGAGCTGTCGGATCTGTTGGGCGTCAGCGTCGTCGGCTACGACACCGAGGAGATGGGCAGGACTGCGGCCAGGCTGGCACTCGACCGGCTGGACGGCGCCGACATCCCAGCGGTGACGGTGGTGATCGGCACCGAGCTGATCGAGCGCGGGTCCGGCGAACGTCGTCCCTGACCGGCGCCGACCGCCAGCGCTTGGCGCCTCAGACCACCCGCACACCCTGTCGCCAGACCGCGGCAGTGAGCGGCACCCCGACCCGGTAGGCAAGATACTCCGGTCCCGGCGCGTCGATCACCTGCAGATCGGCGCGTTTGCCGATTCCGATCACCCCGACGTCATCCCTGGCCAGCGCCTGCGCGCCGCCTCGGGTGCCGGCCCGGACGGCCTCGTCGATCGTCATCCTGCACTGCAGGACGCCCAGCGCCACCACCAGATTCATCGACGAGGTGTAGCCGGAACCTGGGTTGCAGTTCGACGCCAACGCCACCGTCGCGCCGGCGTCGATCAACCGCCTGGCCGGCGCCGGCCGCTGCCTTGTACACAGATCGGTGGCCGGCAACAGCGTGGCTACGGTGGTGGAGGACGCCAGCGCGTCCACGTCGGCCTCGTCGAGGTAGGTGCAATGGTCCACCGAGACCGCGCCGACGCTGACCGCCAGTTGCACACCCGCACCCTCGCCGAGCTGGTTGCCGTGCACCTTGAGTCCGAATCCGTCGCGGGCACCGGCAGCCAGCACCCGGCGGGCCTGGGCATCGTCGAAGGCGCCTTCCTCGCAGAACACGTCGACGAACTGGGCGATCTTCTTGCCGGCCTCGAGCATCGGCCCGCACACCAGGTCGA
This sequence comes from Actinomycetota bacterium, assembly GCA_030853385.1. Taxonomy (GTDB): domain Bacteria; phylum Actinomycetota; class Actinomycetes; order Mycobacteriales; family Nakamurellaceae; genus Nakamurella. Next base: position 30,534 of record JALYVF010000166.1, read on the forward strand.
GGTAGGCGTCGGGGTTGTCGGAGAACTCGGCCGGAACGGCGTGAGCGCCCAACAGGGTGATGGCATCGACGCCGGCCCGCTGCGCCGCCTGCAGCGATCGCAGTTCATCTTTGAGGGTGAGCCCGTAGCCGGTTTTGGTTTCCACGCAGGTGGTGCCGCCGCGGGCCATTTCCGCCAGGTGCCTACGGACGCCGTCCAGCAGTTCCTCGGTGCTGGCCTTCCTGGTGGCCGCCACCGTGACGGCGATACCGCCTGCGGTGTACGGCTGGCCGGCCATCCTGGCGGTGAACTCGGCGCTGCGGTCGCCCGCGAAGACCAGATGGGTGTGCGAGTCCACCCAGCCGGGCAGCGCCGTCCTGCCGCCGAGGTCGATGGCGTCGTCGGCCGCCGGTGCGTCGGCAGCG
>JALYVF010000180.1 GCA_030853385.1 Actinomycetota bacterium
GGCACCCGCCGGGCGCCAGCCCCTGCTGGCGGCACCCGCCGGGGTCCGGCAGCTGCCGCCGACCCCGGCCCACAGGCCTGGCCCACCGCGGTCAACGCTGCCGCCACCGGTAGCCCTGATCGCAGGCAGGCCGCGATCAGATCGAGCCGGCCCGCTAACTCCCGGCGCCGACCGACCAACATTGCCGCCGATGGCCGGTCGGGCCTGCGCAGCAGGTACCAGCCGAGCGGAACGGCAATGAAAACAGCGCCCCACCACCAGGCAGGGACCAGCAGGGCGGCAGCTACCGGAATCCCGGTCGCCGGGGCCACCTTCCGCAGCCAACCCGGTGGGCGCCTGGCTTCCGGTCTCGCCGCTGCCCTTCCGCGTACTGGCCGATCCGGCCAGATCAGCAGCGCCGGGACGATCAGCAGCAGGCACAACACCGCCGACGTCATGAATCGACGATCCGCGCCGACCACAACAGACCAGCGCAGGCCAACGCGGTACCGACAGGCAGCAGCAGACCGCCGGGCGCCGGCCCCAGCAGAACTCGCAGCGGGTTCGCCCCCATTCCGGCTCCGAGCAGCAGCCCGAACAGCGGCAATGCAGCCAGCACGTAACCGGAGAAGCGCGGACCGGCCACTTGGGCGCCGCGGTCGCTGGCCGCCTGCACCCGATCGGCGATGTCCACCGCAAAGGCCTCGACCAGCGCCGCCCACGGAACACCGTGTTGCACCGACAGTCGCAGGCCGGCGCGCAACCGCTCGGCAACCTGTCCTGTCGGCCCTGCTCGCACCGGCATGGCCCTGTCCACACCGAGCCGGGCGGCGGCGGCCAGGTCGGTGAGCAGCTCGCCGGGCGCACCGCCAACTGCGGTGGCGGCCGAGGTGGCGGCGGCCACTGGCGCGGCGCCACTACGGAGTTCCCTGGCCAGCATCCGTAGCGCCGCGAGTAGCTCGGCCCACTCGTTCGCGCCGGCGCGCTCGCCGAAGGACCGGCGCATCAGGTGAATGGCGGTGCCGCCGAACAACAGCGCAGCCACCGCCGGCAGCACACCGCCGAGCAGCCATCCGACCGCCCCGCACAGACAGCCGCCGACCGCTACTCCCGGCAGTCGCGGCCGCAGCGAGAGCGCCCGCCGCCGCGATCGACCCACTCGCCCCGACCGCGGGTCCGGCCACATCAGCCCGGCGGCAGCGGCGCAGCACAGCGCCGGCACGGCGCCCGGAACGATCACCACGGCGATGGCACACCCCTGGCCAGCAGCAGCTCTCGCAGCAGGGTGCCGCCTGGTTCCACCGTCACCCCCTCGACGACGGCCGGAACCGGCCGGACCGTGCCATCTGCCCGGCGTCGCAGCACTCCGATCTCGGCCACTCGGCGGTCGCCGCCGGCCCGCTTCAGATGCACGACCACCTGGATGGCCCCGGTGAGCTGCGCATGCACGGCGTCCCTGGAGAAACCACCGGTGGCCGCCAGTGCCTCGATCCGCGCCGGGATGTCCGACACCGTGTTGGCGTGCACGGTTCCGGCCCCGCCGTCGTGGCCGGTGTTCATCGCCGCCAACAAGTCGACCACCTCGGCGCCGCGAACCTCGCCGATGACGATCCGGTCGGGCCGCATCCGCAGTGCCTGCCGCACCAACTCCCGCAGGTCGACGGCGCCGGCTCCCTCGACGTTCGGCGGCCTCGCCACCAACCGCACTACGTGTGGATGCGGCGGCCGCAATTCCTCAGCGTCCTCCACGATGACGATGCGCTCGTCGTGGGGAACAGCGGCGAGCAGCGCAGCCAACAGGGTGGTCTTCCCGGATCCTGTTCCTCCCGATATCAGATAGGCGAGCCTGGCAGAGATGATGGCGCGCAGCAACTTCAGGCAGACACCAGGCAGCGCGCCGGCCTGAGCCAGCTGGTCGAGGCTGTGTCGCACCGGCCGCAGCACGCGCAGCGACAGGCAGGTACCGGAGGAAGCGATGGGTGCGAGCACAGCGTGCAACCGGGTGCCATCGACCAGCCGGGCATCGACGTACGGGTGCGCCTCGTCCAACCGCCGGCACGCCGACGTGGCCAGCCGGCGAGCCAGCCGCTGCACGGCCGCCTCGTCCGCGAAGCGGACATCCGCTGTCTCCCAACCGTTTCCGCGATCCACCCGGACGTCGTCGGGGGCGTTGACCACCACGTCTGTGGTCCGCGGATCGGCCAGCAGGGGAGCCAGCGGCCCTGCCCCCACCAGCTCCCGCTGCAGCAGATGTAGCAGCCGCAGCATCTCGGCGTCGCTGACCAGCGCCGTCTGCTCGGCCCGTACCGCACGCGCCAGGGCAGCCGGTGTCGGCTCCGACCGCTCGTCGGCCAGCCTGCTCTGGACGCGTTCGACCAGGCCGTCCGGCAGTAGCGAAGCTGTTGCCCTGCCGGAGGTGTGCGGTGCGATGGTCATAACGGCACCGCCTCGGCGGCCGCCACCACAGCGCGGGCAGCCTTGCCGAGCGGCGACCGCGGGTCTGCCCCTGGCGGTCGACCCAGTTCCAGATCCCTGACCAGCCTTGCCTGCGGTCGCATGAAGGCAAGCAACGGCACCCCGAGAACCTCGGCGACGTCGTCGGCGCCTAGCCCTCCAGGTGATGGCCCGCGCACTACCACGCCCAATCTCGCGCCCACGTCGGACAGCCGCACCACCTGTCGGCGAGCGGCGAAACAGCCCCGGACGTCCGCCGGCACCAACAGCACCGTGAGGTCGGCGATCTCCGCCATCCGGTCGCCGGCCGGTGTCGGTGCCCGCGGTAGATCGACGACGGCGACATCACCGGCTCGCCGCGTCGAGTCGATGACGACTTCGACGACCGAGACCGGCACGTCCTGTCCCGACGAGCGGTCGAAGCTCAACACCGGGATCTGTCCGCGGGCTACCGCCAGGGCCGGCAGTGCCCTGTGCAGCGTGTCGGGCGCCAACCGGCCGGCCGGCGCTGCCAGATCCGACCAGCGAACGCCGTCCTGCTCCTCCATTCCCAGCACGACATCCAGTCCCGGTCCCCATCGATCGCAGTCGGCCAGTAACACCGGACGGCCGGACCGGTGAACGGCAACAGCCACTGCCGCGGCGAACACCGACGCCCCCGCCCCGCCGCAGGCGCCGATCACCGCGATGGCCCGCCCGTCGCCCGTCAGCTCGCCCTGCGCCCCGGCCAGCATCTCTACCAGGTAGTCCTCGGCCTCGCCGACCAGCAGCGTGCGCTGCACGCCGAGCCGGACGCAGTGTTCCCACAGCCTGGAGTCCGGCTCGGTACGGGCCAGCGCGATCACCCCGTCCCGCCGTGGCAGGCCGGCGAGAACCGCCAACGGCACCTGTTCGACGTCGATGACGATCAGCGGCGCCGCTCGCCATTGCCCTCTGGCGGCGACTTCCGTCGCGTGATCCACCTCCACGCCAGTGGCAGCGGCAATCCGCAGGATGTCGTCCAGCAGCGCGCTGTCGTCGGTAATGACCAGTGGTCGTCTCTCCATCGGTGCTCCCCCATCACAGTGCCAGCCCCCTCGGGCCGTGCAGCCCAGTGCATCGCCGCCGACCGTCGGCGTCGAGCGACCGGCGCCGCTGCTGTGGATGGATAGCGGTGTGTGGATGGAATGAGGGCTACGTGCAGCGCACGTCCGGGACTTTCCGGCGCACCGGAACCTCGAGCGGCAATCACGCGTCCTACCCACATCGGGTTGATGGGAAACCGGGTGCGGCACGGGCCGAGGACGCGGAGTACGCACGCGGCGGCACGGCGAAGCATTCCGCACGGATTCTGGTGGGAATAGGGGCGGCCCCCGCCAGGGGGGAGGCGGGGGCCGCGGGGTTCAGTTCCGGGGGGTTGAACTGAACCGGGTGGTCGGTTCCGGGGGGGTGGAACCGACGAACAACATGCTAACGCGGTGGCGGGCGATCGTCACCTGTCCGTCGCTGTGAAGTCCTCGCCGGCTCTGCCCGATCTGAGGTCGAACACGGATTGTCAGGGTTGGCGATCGGCCGTTCAGGTGGCGCGACCTCATCCGCTCCATAGGAGGTACCCGAGCGTCATGCTGATCGTTGCAGCCAACCGCTGCACTTTTCCGGGCACTCAGGACTCGCCGAACGACCAAACAGCCGCCAGTTATTGCCAACTCGGCCGGGCCGGAGTATCACTTGATATACGGAGCCCCTGGTCGGCCAGCGGCGGAGTGGAAGAGAAACTCCGCAAACCCCGATGCGGAGAATCCCGCGTGAATCACCGGTACCCACTCACCGCCGACGCCGCGGAAGGTGCGCCGTCAAGGTCTGCGGGGAATGTCCTCACGACCTGCAACGACGACGAAATACCGGTGAAGCTTGCTCACCGGCCGATTCGCGCTCGACGGCGCTCACTCGAACAGGGTGAGCGCCGCTTCTTGTTCGGACAACCATCGGAATGCCGCGGACAGACGGCGCCCTTGTCGGCCGCTGCCGATAGGTCGCCGTCCAGTAGGCAGCGGTGCCAGTGAGCCGGAGGTCGGCTGTCGATCGACCGCTCACTGGCCCCGTGGGCAGGGCCGCCATCGGACGAAATCCGGGGCCAAGGTGCACAACACGGTGAGTCTTCGCATTGACACTTCGGACGGGGAAGAAATCACCCGTTAGCTGTTCGGTCGGCGCCGAACAAGCAACGACCCCGGCGCGCCGGTCAGGCAGCGGCTGTGGCGATCGACGCCCCCTCGCGGGCCCCCGCTTGCAACCACTGGCAGGTCGCGACCAGCCAGCAGGCCATCCCGTCGACGCTGCCGTCAGCGAATCGCGAGGCCAGCAACCGGTAGTTCTCGCCGGCGCGCAGCTGAGCCACCTCCGGAACTCCCAGACCGCGCGGGTCCAACCCACCGGACATCGCCACCAACCTGCCGGCAGCTCTGGCCACCACCCCGCTGGCCTCGTCGAACGGCCGCGCGGTCAGCAGTTCACCGTGGACCACTGCTACCAGCACCGGCACCGGCCAGCCCACGGAGCGAGCCAACTCAGCAACCGCAGCGACCTTGTCGGCCGCCCGCATCGGGCGACCGAGCGCGTCAGCGTCGGCAACCAGGTCGGCTGCCGCCAGCGCGTGCATCTTGGCCAACGCCTGCAACGGCGACCGTGACCAGATAGCGGCCAACGTCGGCAACGCTGCGCTCACCCGCAGCGCTCCGGCCAGCACAGGGTCGCGAACCGTGTCGTCGGCGGAGTCGATGGCAGCGCTCCCGCCGTCCAGGATTGCCGACGCCCTCGCCGCCCGCACCGCAGCTGCCGCCGCGGTACGGGGCCAACCTCGGAGATTCGCCGGATGACGGTGTAAGACAGCAAGTGCCTCCCGGGCCGCATGGACGGCATGGATGACGTCTGCCGTCGATGCTGCTTCGGTCAATTGCGGGTAGCTCACCGGCCAACGGTAGCCAACGGGCCCTCGGCGCAATCATGGCGCTGGAAGGACCATCCAGTTCGACGGGTTCACGTCGATCGTCGATGCTCTCGGTGGGGTGCAGATGACCTTCACCGCACCGGTGAGCGACCAGCCTCAGGGCACGGTGATCTTCCGTCCCGGAACGCAGTTGGTGACCGGCGACCAGGCACTCAGGCTGGTGCAGTCCCGCATCGTCAAGGGCGATTCGAGCGGCGACCTGGGCCGGATCGCCCGTCAGCAGCAGGTACTGAGGGCGATGATGCGGAAGACTAACAGTTCTTACAGTTAGTATTGTTAGATGACTCGCTCCCGACTGTCAGGTAGGCCCCTGCTCGGCAACCGGGCCGACGCCGACCTGTTCGTCGGGCGCACCGCCGAGCTCACCCTCGCCGGCAGGGCAGTACACGATCGGTTGAACTGCGTGATTACCGGCGCCCAGGGTTCCGGCAGGACATCGTTCAGCCACCTGGTACTGGCAGAGCTGGCCGAGCCGCACGTGCTGATCAGGGGCGGCGCCGCCACCAACGCAGCGGATCTGTTGCGACGGATCGCCGTCGAACTCTCGGCGGACAGCAAACCGGAGGAGCCCGAGCAGGCGGCGATCTGGCGCTCGTCCACCGATCCGGCAGAGCTAATCGACGACATTCGGTTGCTGGCCGAGCGCCTTGACACCGTGGTGATCGCCATTGACGATGTACCGGCGGACGCCGGATTCGAACTGTTCGGCTGGCATCGCGACGAGCTGTGGAACATCCCGGCCTGCTGGCTGGTGACGGTGTCTGCGTCCCACCGATCGTCGCTGCTGCGGCCACCCGCAGACGTGTTCTTCGAGGTCATTGTCGACCTGCCCGCCCTGACCGACACCGAGTCAATGTCGTTGCTGTGCAGCAGGATCGACGACGCTGCGGCCATCACAGCGGGTGGGTCGGAGGCAGCTGCCCGCGACGACGCACTGCGCGGGGTTGTCGAGGTCGGCGCCGGCAATCCGCGCCGGCTGATCGAATTGGCACGACAGTTGAGCACCGCTGAGCCGGCCGCTGCCGCCGCAGGTCTGGAGACGGTGCGCCGCCGTGAGGCCGCATTGGCCGGCAGCTCTGTCCCGGCCAGGATGCTGGCCGCGGAGCTGGAGTACCTCGGGGGCGCATCGGCGTCCGACGCGGTGTTGCTTGACCGGCTGGGGTGGACAAGGGCCCGTGCCGTCCAGGTGCTCAAGGAACTGGAGAAGGTCGGGCTGGTGACGACGACCGATGAGCGGGCCGGCAAGGGCCGGCCGCGGAAGATCTACCGGCTGAGCTGACGACGCGCTCGGCCCGCTGTGCCGTTGCTTCGCCATCTGAAGCAACGTCACAGCTGTCGGTGCCAGCTGCCAGACTCTGTCCGAGATGAGCCGAGACCTGTTGACCCTGCTGCGCGACCACGGCGCCTTCGACCCGGCGCCGCGGCACGCGGAGTTGTCCGACATGCACGTGCCGTTCGACGAGTTGTTCGGGGCCAGGTCCTGCGAACATGCGCTGTTGGCCGGGCTGCGGGCCGGGAACAGAATCGCGCTGCTCGGCAGCAGTGGTGCCGGCAAGTCGAGCATCGTGGCGCACACCCTGGGGCCGCTGGTGGACGGGATCTTCCCGATCCCGGTCCCGGTGTATCCGGAGCCGGCCAGTGTGGTCGGCAGTACCACCGAATTCGTCGCGCATCTGGTGCGCACCATCAACCGGATGCTCGACGGCAATCGACCAGAGCTGTCACGACCGGCACGGAAGATGGAACGAATGGCCACCGGCACCAGCGAAGCGGCCCGGACGCACCGGTTCTCCGCGGGTTGGCGGTCGGCGGGTATCGGCCCCGAGCTGCAGTACGAGCTGCAGCGGGCGATCAACGAGCCGGCACCGACCGCAGGGCAGGTACTGGATCAGGGTCGGCAGATCCTCGACCTGGTTGCCTCCGACGGGCTGGTGCCCATCTTGATTCTGGACGACACCGACCGGTGGTTGGCCGCCACCCGCACCGAGATCGCCGTAGTACGCCGCGACTTCTTCCTGAACGTACCGCGGCTGTTGGCCGAGGATCTCGGCGCCGCCGCGGTGATCGCCGTCCATCCGGAATACCTGCGGGATCCCGGATACCAAGCGGCCCAAGGTTTCTTGACCGATGCCATCGGGGTGCCGGCGATTCCGTCCGCGGCCGCCGTCGGCACGGTACTGGCCAGGCGCATCGAGCTGGCCCGTGGCACCGAGACGCCTGAAGCCACCGACGCCTTCACCCCCGATGCGTTGGAGGTGCTGTACGCGCACTACACGGCTTGGCCTTCGAACATCCGGCGAAACGTGTTGCTACCGGCCCATTCCGCGCTATCGCTGGCCCTGGACGACGGGGTGGATCGCATCGATGAAGGCCACATCCTGGCCGCTGTCACCGGATGACGGCGGTGCCTGGCTAGCTCAGCCGCCAGACGCTGACTCCCGCAGTCCCGCCGGGGATCGCCAGGCTCCCCGCCGTCGACGTCAGATCGGTTGAACCGTAGAGGATTTCGGCGTGCGAGCCGTAGCCGGCAGGTAGGTCCGCACCCACCCATGGCGCCCTGGCGGCGACCACCAGGATGCGTTCGTCGGGCGTCTCGCGCAGATATGCCAGCACGTCACCGTCGGCCAGCACCCAGCGCAGCCCGCCCCGTCGCAGCGCCCTCACCTGCTGGCGCAGAGCGATCAGCTCCCGGTAGGTCGTCAGCCGCCGATCGTCCCACTGCGACTTGTCGTCCCATGGCATCGGTTTGCGCGAGTCCTCGCCGTTGACGCCACCCAATCCGAGCTCGGCACCGGCGAACACCATCGGAACGCCCGGCATGGTGAACAGCAGCCCGATACCGACCGTTGTCAACGTCGGATCGCCCGTGACCTCGGAGAATCGCGGAGTGTCGTGTGAGTCAAGCAGATTCCAATTGCGTTGGACGACGGTCCACGGCACCAACCCAGCGAAATCATCGGCGGTCGCTGCCAGCGATCCAGCATCACGGTGCGCGATTCCGCCTGGCACACCGAGGAACTGGCTCTGCACCTGCGCGGTGCCGGCCAGCCAACTCCACACCGGCCGGGTGAAGCCCGCGTAGTTCATGGTGCCCTGCCAGCCGTCGCCGACCAGGTCTGCGGTGTAGTCGTGGCCGTGTTCGGCCAGCAGCACCGATCCCGGTCGGACGGCATCGACTGTGTCCCTGATGCCCCGTGCCACCTCGGCGGTGTTGTCCTCTGCCCCGCGTCGGCCGGTCATGTTCGCCACATCCACCCGCCAGCCGTCCAGCTCGAACGGCGGCCGCAGCCAGCGAGCTATCACCGAGTCGCCACGGCCATAGACTTCTTCCCGCAACGCTTCCGAGGAGAAATTGAGCTTCGGCAGGCTCGTCACCCCCAGCCAAGCGAGGTAGCCGCCGGCGTCATCCAGGTAGTAGTTGCCGCGGTCGGCCGAACCGGGCGCGGCCTGCAGCGCCGCCGTGAACCAGGGGTGATCGTCGCCGGAATGATTGGTGGTGATGTCGCCGATCACGTGCAGGCCGCGGGCATGTGCCTGCGTCACCAGCCGGACAAGGGCGTCGTCGCCACCGAGCAGTGGATCGACATGGTCGAAGCTCGAGGCGTTGTAACGATGGTTCGATCTGGCGGGGAACACCGGCGTCAGGTACAGGCAGCTGACCCCGAGCTCGACCAGATGGTCGAGGTGCTCGCGAATGCCATCAAGGTCGCCGCCGAAGAACTGCTGCGCCACACCGGGTCCGGTCGCCAGCACTTGTTCGTCCCAGTCGCTGGGGTTGGCCCAGTCCGGCGCGATGTCGGCCACCGCCGGCGCGTTGGCCGCACGGGCGAACCTATCCGGGAACACCTGGTAGATCACGGCGTCGAGTGCCCAATCCGGCCCAGGATCGTGGCTCACCAACCGGAAGTCGTGATAGTCGGGGACGTCGCGGGACCACAGCCCCGACGCGTTCAGCCACTGCGGCGCTGTGCCTGCTGCGCCATCACTGCCCGACCGCACCAACAGGAAGCGATAGTGGGTGGTCGGCGCGCTGATCGGTAGCTGTGCCGTCCACCACTGCTCGGCTCCCGGCCGGCGATCGGCCGGTCGGTCGCGGACGGCAGTCACCCAGGCCGGCTCGCCGTCCGTCACCGTGCGCAGATGGACCGCCGTCACCAGCGGATCGGCGGTCCGCACCCGCACCGCCACTGTCGAGCCGAACGTCGGAACTTGCTGCGGCACATACAATTCCGACCCGTCATGATGCGCTGCGGGCACCACGATGTGCACTGGTTGGCCGGTCATCGGGTCGAGATCAGCCCTTCACGGCGCCGGCGGTCAGGCCTCCGACGATATAGCGCTGCAGGAACTGGAACAGCACCACGACGGGGATCGCGCCGAGGATGGCGCCGGCAGCGAACACCCCCCAGTTCTGATTGAACTGGTCCGAAACCAGTCCGTACAGCCCGACGGCCAGGGTCTGCGTCTTCGGGTCGGTCAGCGTGATAGAGGCCAGCAGGAAGTCATTGAGCACCCCGACGAACGACAGCAGCGCGATGACGGCAAGGATCGGCGCCACCAACCGCAGAATGATGGTGAAGAACACCTGAGCGTGCCCGGCACCGTCGATCTTCGCCGACTCGTCGAGCTCCTTGGGCACGGTGTTGAAGAAGCCGTACATCAGGTAGGTGTTCACCCCGAGCGCGCCGCCGAGGTAGACGAAGATCAGCCCCCACCTGGTGCCGAGGCCGAGCGCCGGGAAGACGTCCTGCAGCCCGGACAGCAGCAGGAAGATTGCCACAAAGGCCAGCAGCTGCGGGAACATCTGCACCAGGATCAGCGAGAGCAGGCCACCGCGACGGCCACGGAACTGGAAGCGGGAGAACGCATATGCCGCCAACGCGCCGAGGAACACCGTCAGCACGGCAGTGACGATACCGATCCACATGCTGTTCAGCCACCACCAGCCGTACGGATGCAGCGGGTCGTTGAACAAGGCCTTGTACGAGTCGAGGGAGATCGACGAGAACAGCGCGTTGGAGCCGGTCAGCGTCGCCACCTTCGACAGCGAAGCGGAGACCACAAAGATCAGCGGGAAGACCGCCACCACCAATGCGACGATGCCAACCAGGTGTCGCCACCCGGTGGTGGCGAACCAGCGCCCCAGATCGAACGGCTTCATCGCCAGCACCGCCGAAGCCTTCTGTGCCGGTGCGACCGGAGCCGCAGTTGAAGGATTCGCACTCATCAGTTGAGGTCCTCCAGCACGCGGGTCTTACGGAAACTGATCGCCGAGATCCCGGCCACCACCATGAAAATGATGATGGAGATCGCGCTGGCCAACCCGTACTGCCTGTTGACCCCGCCGAACGCCAATTTGTAGACGAAGGTGATGAGGATGTCTGTCGAGCCGACGTCGATCGATGCCGACAGATCCTTCGGGCCACCGCCGGTTAGCAGGAAGATGGTGTTGAAGTTGTTGAAGTTGTATGCGAATGAGGTAATCAGCAGCGGTGCCAGCGACACCATCAACAGCGGGAACTTGAGGCGCCGGAAGATCTGCCACGGGGTAGCGCCGTCGATCGAACCGGCCTCAATGATGTCGGCCGGAATCGCCTGCAACGCGCCGGTGGCCACCAGGAACATGTAGGGAAAGCCGAGCCAGCAGTTGACCAAGATCACCGACAGCCTTGCCAGCCACGGATCGCCGAGCCAGTCGACGTGCGCACCGCCGAGCAGGATCTGATTGATCCAGCCGAAATCCTTGTTCAGCAGGCCCTGCCAGACCAGTGCCGATAGGAAGGCCGGAAACGCATACGGCAGCAACAACAACGATCGGTAGACGCGCCGCCCGCGCATCCGGTTGTCATTCAGCACGACCGCAAGGAACAGCCCCACCGCAAAGGACAACAGCACCACCAGGATCGAGAACGCGAAGGTCCAGACGAAAACTCCGAGGAACGGACCGCGGATGGATTCGTCGCTGAGCACGTTGGCGAAGTTGGTGAAGCCGATCGCCACCTTCCAGCCCGGCGTCAGCACCGAGCCGTTCGGCGCGGCGAAGTTGCCCTTGCCGTTGTCGTGGTAGACGACGCGGGACTTGGTGTTGGTGACGGTGTCCGCCGCGGCGTTGTAGGAGAGCGTCGACTCGAACACGAACGCGACCTGGGCGTCCTGGGTTCTGATCGATCCGTCCGCGGCATTGTCCGATCGGGCAACCCGCAGTTGGGTCACCTGATTCTGAAAAGCCTGGCCACGGTTGAGGATGTCGACGAACTTGAGGACCTGCCAGCCGGGATCGGCCGTCACCCTTCCACCAGAGATGCTGGCATCCGGAGCGTCCGCCAACGGGCTGTCGGCGGTGCCGAGCTGCGCCTTCTTGGTCTGCGGGTTTACCACCAGGAACGCGACGGTGCTGCCCTTGACGGCAATCGTCAAGGGGTACTCGGGTGAACTCGGCAGCCGGGCCTCGCTCTGCGTCAGCAGGGCAGCGACTGCGTCGTCCTTGGTGGAGTTGTGGCCGTCGCCGTAGTTGGTGAAGGCGATGTAGCCGGAGAACAGCACCGAATAGATTTGGTAGACCAGCAGAAAGATCAGGCCAGGGACTAGGTACTTGCTGGCGGTGAGCTTCGGGTGGAAGTAGACGACGTTGACGATCAGCAGCGCCACCAGCATGATCCCGAACGGGATCCAGGAGGAGTTGTTGGCCAGCGCGAACAGCCCGTAGACGCCAAGGGCATCCACGATCGCCATCAGCACGAGCTTGACGTAGAAGCCTTTACCGGCCTTGGCGGCCATCTCCGCCCCCCGGCCCCGGCCTGGAGCGGCCGGTGCCGGGGTGCGCTGCGCTGTCGTCACCTGTCGATTCTCAGCCGGCGTTGATCTTGGACTCGATGGAGCTACTCATCTTGTCCCACAGGGCCTTCGGGTCGCCCTTGCCGTTGATGATGGCGATCTCGGTCGAACCCCAATCGCTCCACACCGCGTCCATCGCCGGAATGCTCGGCTGCGGGGTGCCAGTGGCACCGACCTTGCCGAATCCGGCCATGATCGGATCGGACTTCACCTTGTCGAAGGCAGCGGTCAGCGCCGGCGGCCGGCCGCCGGTGGAGTACAGCGCCATCTGAACGTCCTCGGTGCTCAGGTAGTTGAGAACGAAGTTGTCCGCCAGCAGCTGGCTCTTCGACTTCGAGGAGACGAAGAAGCCCTGCACGCCGACGAACGGCGTAGCCGGCTGTCCGCCGGCCGACGGGATCGCCTCGACGCTGAACTTGATGCCGGCCTTGGTGAAATCACCGGTGTTCCATGGGCCGGTAACGATGTAAGGAGACTGGCCCTTCTGGAAGGCATTCTTGGCGACGTCCGCAGTAATGGTGCCGCGGAAGATTCTTGCCTTGCCCTGCTCGGCGAGCCAGTCGGCAAACTTCACCCCGGCAGCGCCCTTCATCTCCAGGTTCTTCGGGTCGAACGAACCCTTGGAGTCCAGCCCGAACACCGGCGCACCGAAGGACGTCTGGAAGGGGTACATGGTGTACGGGTCGCCGCTGTTCGGATCCTGCTGCAGCAGGAACGGGAACTTGGCCTTGCCTGCCTTGACCAGCGCGTTGCCGGTGGCGATAGCATCGGCGTAGTCCTTGGGGGCGTTGGGAGCCAGCGCCGTGTTCCGGATCAGTGCCAGGTTCTCCACTGCGTACGGCAGTCCGTAGACCTGGTCGTTATACGTCATCGCCTTGATCGCGACCGACTGGAACTGCGACGCCTTGTCACCTAGTTCGAGCGGTGCAACGGCACCGTTCTGCACCAGCTTGCCGAGCCAGTCGTGCGCGCCGACGATGATGTCCGGCCCCTTGCCGGTGGGTGCCTGGGAGATGAAGTCGCCCTCGATCTTGCCGAAGTCCTTCTGGACGATCTTGACCGTTGCGCCGGTGTCGGCCTCGAACTTCTTAGCGATGTCGCCCAGCGGCTTGGCGCGGGTTTCGTCGGCCCACACCGTGATTGTCGTTGCCGCTCCCCCGCTGCCGGCTGCCGTGCCCGCACCCGACGACGCACCGTTATTGGCGGCAGAACTTGTAGGGCTCGCGGCGCCGGTAGCCGCGCCGCTCGCCGGCGTACTGACCGCTGCCGAGCCGGCGGCGCTGGACGCCACTGGTGCTGCCGATCCGGCAGCACCATTCGACGTCGGTGTGGTATTTGCGCTGTTGCTGCCGCAAGCGGTCAGCGCCAGCGTCGCCGTGACGGCGGCAGTGGCAAAGGAACGCAGCTTCATCGTTCTCCCAGGGTTAATGACGCTCTGCGCCGTCGAAAGCGGCGATCCGAAACGTCGATGGTCAGGACAAGTGCCGAGAATCTATCGAGAGCTCAGTTTTGCCAGGCGACGCTGACCGCTCCGGTGCCGCCTGTCGGAACCGTATAGCTGTGGTTGGCGCCACCTTCCCAGACAATAGATCCATTGGCCTTGCGGATAAAGAACTTGTACTGGACTGTCGTTCCGGCCGGTACTGCGGCCATGACGAACCACGTCGGATAGTTCGGGTCAAGAGCCGGACCGATGGCGACGGCAGTGTCGGTGCTCCAGTTGCCCAGCTCGGCGACATTTCCGGCCAGATAGAGCTCGTCACCTGGTGAGGTGGACGTGCCGGTGACGGTGAAGGTGACCGGCGTCTGAGCGCCGGTCTCCACGCGATCAGTGATGGTGTTGCCCGCTACACCTGCGCTGGATGTGAGCTGCACCTGATCGGCCCCGGCGGCGGCCCCAGCCGGGATGGTGAAGTCGACCTCAGTTGACGACCAGTACTTGACTGTGGCCGCGCTACCCCCGACAGTCACTGTGCCAGCGGCAGCGCCGAAGTTGGCACCGGTCACCGCCACCACATCGCCGGCATGCCCGACGGTCGGGCCGATGTTGCCCAGCTGTGGGGTGCTCTGCGCTGGCGCAACGGACGACCACACCGCGGCCTGACCGGCTTTGAGTGTGTAGCCGCCAGCGGGGTTGTTGCCGCCAGATCCGGTGCCGACGGTCAACGTGCCACCGCCGAGCGCGTTCCCAAGGACGTCGGAATAGCTGCCAGTTGGCAGCGCGGTGTTCAGGTTGCTGAGCTGGTAGTCGGTCCCGCTCTTGTTCACCGCCACCAAGACCACGTTGTTATAGAACTTTCGCTCGTAGACGTAGACGTCGTTGTTCAACCATCGCTCGGTAGACGAGCCGTAGCGCAGGGCTGGGTTGGACTTGCGCAGCGCGGCCAGCGATTTCACAATGCCGAAGTTCCGGCTGGTTTCGGCGAACGAGCTCATCATCGGTCGGTTGTAGGGATCACCCCCGACCTGCCCAACACTGTTGGTCGCATCGTTGTGCAGGTACTGCTCGTCGCCGTAGTAGATCGATGGCATGCCTGGCACCGTCATATTCACCACCGTTGCCTGGTCGAAAAGGGTGGTGTTGGTGTTCACCGACAGGAACCGGGAAACGTCCTGGCTGTCCACGAAGTCCACCAGCTGGTTAGACCAGTTGAACGACGACTGCTGCCGGCCGACAGCGGCGTTGAGTTCGGACATCGATGCCCCGGAAGCGAACACGTTGCGGATGCTGGTGTTCAGATCGAAGTTCTGCAGCGACTGACCATCGGTATTGGCGAACTTCACCTCGTCACCCCATAGCGGGGCCGTCGAGGGGTCCGCCCACTCGCCGTAGACAAACACACTGTAGCTCGCATAGACGTGGTCAAGGTAGCTCTTCAGGAAACCACCAGGCATGTGCTTAACGGCGTCCATCCGGATCCCGTCGATCCCGTGCGAGAGCCAGGTGTCGACGGCGTTCTCCAGGTAGGTAGTGACAGCCGGATTCTCCTGGGCGAGATCAGCCAAATTGAAGAGGTTTTCGTACTCGACCTGGTAACGGTCGGAGTAGTCGGATACGCCACCATTGTGGTGAAAGTATCCATTCGGATCGTTGTCGTATTCGCTGAGGGTAGTACCGTTCTTCTTGAGCGCTCCGTCCACGCCATAGTTTGCGTTGGCGGTGTCCTCCGGGGAGGTGTGGTTGGCGGCCCAGTCCATGATGATCTTGATGCCATGCGCATGCGCGGAGGAGACCATCGCGTCGAAGGCCGCCCAGGACCCGAAATGCGGGTCAGGGACGAAGTAGTCCATTCCCCAGTACCCGTGATAACCGGCCGATGTTGCACTGCCGTCCACGATAGGAACGTTGATGTTCTGCACCGGCGGGGAAATCCAGATGGCACCGACACCCAGATCGGAAAGGTACTGCATCTTGGCGGTGACGCCGGCGAAGTCGCCACCCCAATAGAGCTGCCAGTTGGAATGGTTCGAGCTGGACTCATTCGGGGCCGCCGACGGGTTGTCGTTGCTGGTGTCGCCATCGTAGAAGCGGTCGGTGAGCAACTGGTAGACGACGTCGTTGGTCATATCCGCAGTACTCACCGGCGACGCACTGAGAGCCGCGGGCCTCGCGGCAGCCGCGGCGTCGGCGGGGATCTGCAGTGCCAGTGCCGCAGTGACCGCTGCCGTCATGCTTGCAGCTACCCAGCGCCGGCGGGTGCGAACGGCGGACCAGGACGCAATCATTGGCCACTCCCTGTCGAACCTGCCTCCGCCACTCCTTTTGGTGACTAGTAAGCGAAGTTGAGTTTGAACCTCCTTTGACCCGATGTCCAGCCCCTGCGGGGAGAATGCGGGTCGCACTGGCGACCCGGCGCATCCGGCCGCCGCCGGCGGCGTCGGCCCTTGTAAGCTCCGCCCGTGCAGTCTGGTTACTCAATAGCGGCGCCGACATGGCCGATGCGAGCCGGAGATGGTTGATCTCAACGCGGGCGAATTGGTCCCCGACACACTGATCAGCAAGCTGCAGACCATCTACGTGTTGATCGACGAAGCGGACCGTCACACCCTGCGCCCGTTCGACCTCACACCTACCCAGTGCATCGCGCTGCGGGCGGTGAATCGCACACCCGGCGGGCTGGCTGTCAGCAGGCTCGCCGAGCAACTGTTGTGTACCAGGGGCAATGCCACTCGGCTGGTGCGCCGCTTGGCCGCCGCCGGGCTGGTGAATACCGCCGGAGGTCACGACCAGCGTCTGGTTCTGGTGCACATCACCACGACTGGCGTCACCCAGCTGGCGAAGGCCGAGGCCGCGCTGAGCCTGGCGCACGACGGTCAATGCGCCCCCCTCGGCCGTGACGATCAGCTCGCCCTAGTCGCGCTTGCCGAGCGACTGACCAGTGCCTTCGAATTGTCACGGGACCGCCGAGTGGCGTTGGCCGGAGGTACTCAGCAGGTGACGTGACAAGCGTCCACTGCAAGAGGCTCAACGAAGGCGTTGACACCTTCTCGATGCCGCCGATACGCTCGGGTCGAGTTTGTTAACTAGTCACCATTCGACTCAGTCCAGGTCGGCCTGGCCAGATAGCGTCTGCAGAGACCGGTTCACTCATCGACGACCGAGGAGCAACCGCAATGACGGCAGCTACGGGTCCAGTCGTCCCCCTGCACTGCACACCCCACCATGACGGATCGCCGCTTTACACCGCCAACGCACACCCTGCGCTCGGCGAGCGGGTCCGGGTGTGGGTGCGGGTACCCGCCGAGGCAGCGGTTCACGCCGTCTATCTGCGCACCCGTCCGGACGACGCGGCGACATTTACTGCTGCCGAGATCGACACCGAGCGCACCGGCCGACCGGTTGGCGGCTACGGAGGCGGCCACACCTGGTGGACGGTGCAGGTGCCGGTACACAACCCCGTCAGCCGATACCGTTTTCTGTTGGCGACCAACGCAGGTACCCGGTGGCTGCAGGCCAGCGGCGTCCATGCGTTCGACGTCACCGACAACGACGACTTCCGACTGACTGCCTACGACCCGGGCCCAGCGTGGGCATCCGCGGCCGTGGTATACGAAATCTTCCCTGACCGTTTCGCACGTGGCGGTGGCGCGACCTCGCCGCCGCAGGTCGCCGACTGGGCGGTCGCTTGCGGGTGGGACACCGACCCGGTCCAAGGCAGCGGCCCGCTGGCTCCACGACAAATCTACGGCGGCGACCTGGATGGCATCGTCGAACACCTCGACCACATCGCCGGACTCGGCGCCAACACCATCTACTTGCGACCGGTATTTCCTGCCGAATCGAACCACCGTTACAACGCCAGCACCTTCGACACCGTCGACCCGATCGTCGGCGGCGTGCCAGCACTACGCCGGCTGACCGATGCGCTGCACGCCCGCGGCATGCGGTTGATCGGGGACATCACCACCAACCATTGCGGGGACACCCACGAGTGGTTCCGTCGTGCCATTGCCGACCCGGCAGCAGCCGAACGCGACATGTTCTACTTCGCACTCGATGGCAGCTACGAATCCTGGTACGGGGTGCCAAGCCTGCCGAAGCTGAATTGGCGGAGCCAGCTGGTGCGGGACAAGATGACTGCAGTGGTGCGCCGCTGGCTGGAGTTCTATGACGGCTGGCGGGTGGACGTGGCCAACATGACGGGCAGATTGGGGCCCGAAGACTGCAACCATGAGGTTGCACAGCTGATCCGCGACACTGTCCGCACGACTCGGACGGACGCCGCGCTGGTCGCCGAGCACATGTTCGACGCCTCCGCCGACCTGGACGACGGCGGGTGGGACGGCACGATGAACTACGCAGGGTTCCTCCGCCCGGTATGGACCTGGCTGGCCGGCGAGGATGCCGCGAGGATCGATTTCCTTGACGTGCCCGGTGGTGTACCGCGCCGGGGCGGGACAGCGGCACTGTCCAGTCTGCGGGCGTTCGCAGCTCAGACGTCGTGGAACAGTTGCGCTCACTCTTGGCAGCTGCTCGACTCCTACGACTGCGCGCGCATCCGTTCGGTGGTTGGTAGCCGCGAGCGACACATCGTCGCTGCCGGTTTGCAGGCCACCCTGCCCGGTGTGCCGATGGTGACCGCCGGCAGCGAGTATGGACTCACAGCAGATTCCGGCGAGTGGGGGCGCATCCCGATGCCATGGAATCGGCCGGCGGATCGGGACGAACAGCTGCACACTGAGTACCGCTCGCTGTTCGGGTTGCGGGCGGCGCACATCGCGCTGCGGGAGGGCGGCCTGCGCTGGTGGTACGCCGACTCGGACACGCTCATCTTCAGCCGCGAACATTCCGATGGTTCGGTGCTGGTGCAGGCCCGGCGGGCCAGCGGATCCCCGGTGACGCTGCCGCTGGACGCCTCCCTC
>JALYVF010000191.1 GCA_030853385.1 Actinomycetota bacterium
GCCCTGGCTTCCCCGACTTCAGGCCAGGGCCGCGCACCCCCCACTTCGGCGACCACCCGGAAACATCAACCCAGCGAACAGAGGTTCCTCGAGCGTCGCCCGGATTCGAAAAGTGAGCTACCCCACCTCGGCAAGGGCGGCCGCCGGTTGTACTCGGGCCGCCCGCCTGGCCGGCAGCACAGAAGCCAACAGCCCGGCCGTCAACGACAGGGCCAGCACCGACAGGCCAAGGGTGTTCCCGATGCCGACGACCGCGATCACCACAGCAACAGCCAGCAACGCCGTCGCCTGGGTGAGCATGGTGCGCAGGGTGCCGTCCGTTGACGCCCGTTGTTCGGCAGTGCCCGTCACCTGGATCGACGAGTGCGACGCGGTCGCCTGCTGCAGAGCCGAGTTCACCGCGCCGGCATCGGCCGCGGCCGGCAACATCGCCCAGGTCGCAATGGTCCCGGCCATCGGTGACAGCGCCGCCAGCGCCGCGGACGAGATCAGCACGCTCGAACTACCGCCGGCGTCGGCGAGGTGGCCGGGCGTCACGGTGAAAGCCTTGGACTTCCCATTGATGGTGATCGTCAGCGGGGACCCGACCGGAACGCCCTGGTCCGGCCTCCATTCGGGACGATCACGGCGGCATCGGTGAGTCCGCCGGCGCCGCCGCGGGCATCGGTCAGCGCCTTCGCCGATGGGGCAAGCACCAGTGTCTGCTTCGCGCCGTCCGGTGACGGAACGTCGAGCGTCGCCATCGCGCCGGCCACCGGTCCCGGATCCAGCCCGGCCGCGGCGGCCGCGTCGATCACGCTGCGCGGCAACGGTTCTCCGCTCACATCGGAGATGCCGACCTCGACCGGGTAACGCTCGGCCATCAGCCCATCCATGGTTGCCCTTGCCGAGGCGGCACCCACCTGCAGGGTGACGATCAACCCCACCCCGACCAACAGCGCGGCGCTGGTCCCGGCCGACCTGCCGGGGTTACGCCGGACGTTCGCCGCGGCCATCGCCGCTGGCGCCCCGCCGGATCTGGCCAACGGAGCCAAGCCGCCGATCACGAACGGCAGTGTCGCCGTGGCCGTAGACCTTCACCGGACCATCGGTCCGCACCCCCGCTGGAGTTGCGGTAGCTGTCGTCGGGCCGTTGAGAACGGGTGGATTGAACGGGTGCGCTGGCGCGGTCGTACAGATGTCCTCGCTGTCGATGGGGTGCAGTCCCGAATGAGTGCTGCTGTCGCGCTGTGGCGACGTCCATGACGGTAGGAATCGGCGCCGGATTGTGGATCGGAGCGCAGGCGCGCTTGTCGGCGGCCGACTGTGCGCCGGGCGGTGCAGTCGGCGAGGGTCGGCTACGACCGTGGTCGCAGCTACCTCGCTGGTGGGTTACCGCTGGTGGGTTACCGAATGGCCGATCTTCGGGTTGGATCAGGGTATGACGACTCCCGCGCGCAGTTTTCCCGCCGATTTCCTGTTCGGCTCGGCCACCGCCAGCTACCAGATCGAGGGCGCGGTTGCCGAGGACGGCCGTGGCCCGTCGATCTGGGACACCTTCTCGCACACGCCAGGCAAGGTGCAGGGCGGTGACACCGGCGACATCGCCGACGATCACTACCACCGCTGGCAGAGCGACATTTCTCTGATGAGCGACCTTGGCCTTGGTGCCTACCGGTTCTCGATCGCTTGGCCGCGGATCCAGCCGACCGGCAGCGGCGCGGTCAACCAGCAGGGCATCGACTTCTACTCCCGGCTGGTCGACGCGCTGCTGGCGGCCGGAATTGCGCCGGTGGCCACCCTGTACCACTGGGATCTGCCGCAGCCGCTGCAGGACGCGGGCGGCTGGCCGGCCAGGGAGACCGCGCTGCGCTTCGGCGAGTACGCCGAGATCATGGCGATGGCGCTCGGTGATCGGATCAGTACCTGGACAACGCTCAACGAACCGTGGTGTGCGGCCTATCTCGGGCACGCCAGCGGCGTACATGCACCCGGCATCACCGACCCGGCCGCAGCGCTGGCCGCCGTCCACCATCTGAACCTGGGGCACGGCCTGGCCGGCCGGGCCATCCGGTCGGTACTCGGCGATCAGGCGCGGCTGTCCGTCACCCACAACCTGCACGTGGCCCGACCCGACAATCCCGACAGCCACGAGGATCTCGACGCTGTGCGGCAGATCGACGCGGTGGGCAACAGGGCGTTCCTCGGCCCGATGCTGGAGGGTCGCTATCCGGACGACCTGATCGCCGATACGGCGAAGATCACCGACTGGGCCTTCGTGCTGGACGGCGACACCGACACCGCCAGCGTCCCGTTGTCGGTGCTGGGGGTGAACTTCTATTCGACGATGCGGGTCCGCAAGCGTTCGGGCGACGGCCAGGCCGTCCGGATCGATGGCCACGGTGTCGCCGAATCGTCGCCGTGGGTCGGCGCCGACATGGTGGACTTCCTGCCGCAACCCGGCCCGCACACCGCGATGGGCTGGAACATCGATCCGCAGGGTCTGACGGATCTGCTCACCGATCTGGCCCGGCATTATCCGGGATTGCCGTTGATGATCACCGAGAACGGCGCCGCCTTCGACGACGTCGTCGACGCCGACGGCTCGGTGCATGACGCCGACCGGGTGAGCTACCTGCATCGGCACCTGGCGGCCGTGCTGGACGCCAGAGACGCGGGCGCCACCGTGATCGGATACTTTGTCTGGTCGCTGCTGGACAACTTCGAGTGGTCCTACGGCTACTCGAAGCGGTTCGGCATCACCTACGTGGATTATCAGACGCAGCAACGCATTCCGAAGGATTCGTCCCGCTGGTATGCCGAGCTGCTGCGCAGCAGGCAGTTGCCGGCGGCACCCTGATCGGCGACCCTAGGCCGTGACCATTCCGGTCTCATAGGCCAACACCACCAGGCCGACCCTGTCCCGGATCTGCAGCTTGGCGAGCAGCTGCCCGATGTGGGTCTTGACGGTCGCCTCGGCCATGAACAGCTCCTCGGCGATCTCCGAGTTGGTCCTGCCGGCCGCGACCTGCTAGTCGGGCGCAGGCCAGCACCAGGGTGGCCGCAAAGACGACTTCGGGGTCGGTGCGCCGCCAATACAGCGGCGCCACCATGACGATCGTCAGGCAGCCGGGGGCACCGCTGAGGGGGACGAGCCCCACCAAGATCAGTGCAGAGGGCAGCACCGCGTCGCGCACCCGCTGGTTGGCGCGCCAGAACTGACCGAAATCCATGGTCCAACGGTAGGCGGCGCTCGGTCACCGGGTATCAACCCACGGTCGGATCTTCCGGCCGGGTGCCGTGCGCCCGTCGTAGCCGGCCGGAAACTGGACCGCCTGCGGCGCCGCTGTGCTGCCAGCGTCGGCTGGCCGGCCGTCACGATGCGCTGTCCGAAAACCGCCAGAGCCGGCACGCTGCCGGCCCTACTGCTGAGCAGATGACCAGCACAGCTGTGCCCGCACCCGACACCTCCCGACGGACCGTTCTGCTGCCGGTACTGGCGGTCGGCCTCACCCTGGTGTTGTGGTCGTCGGCGTTCGTGGCCATCCGTCATCTGCAGACCGTCCCACCGGGAGCAGTGGCTCTCGGCCGGCTTGCGGTCGGTACCCCGGTGCTGGGTATCTTCTTGCTGCGCAAGCGATTTCGGCGTCGAGCTGACGGCAGGCAAAACCGGCTGACGGTTCCGCGCGGCAAGGATTGGCTACCGATCGCCACCATGGGAGTGCTGTGGTTCGGGCTCTACATGGTGACGCTGAATGCCGCCGAACAGCGGATCGACGCCGGCACCGCCAGCATGCTGATCCAGCTGTCACCGATCGTCATCGCCGTCCTCGCCGCGGTGTTCCTGCACGAGCGGCCCTGTCGCTACTCGGGGTGTTGATCGCCGAGCGCAAAACCCCGAGGCGGCCGAGCGGGATCAGCGCACCAGCGCCCGTAGATAGCTGTCGCGGGCGTTGAGCAGGATCTGCGGCCACACACCGAGCAGTGCCCCGCACCCTGGAACCGGTGTCACCGTCCAGTTCGGGCGGGCGGCCGCGATCTCGGTGATTCTGGATACCTCGGTCGCCGATTCGTCCTTGCCGTACCAGTAGCTCACCGGAACTCTGCTGGACCATTCGTGCACCCACGCAGGTGTCGCGCCATGGGCCGGGAAGGCGGCTTCGTCGCGGGTCAACGCCAGGTCGGCGGCCACCCCCGCACGGAAGTCGGCGTCGCGCCAACGGTTTCCGAGTGCGATCTCCGCGACGCTGTCCATCCGTTGCCGGGCCCGCTCCCAGCTGCGTTCGTCCCGCAGGCTGTGCCGGCCGGCAGCGCGGTGCCACGCGTCCAGCGGGCCGTGCCACTGCGGGGCGTGCCGCTTGGCGAGCGGATTGTGCCAGCGGTCGTCCTCGAGGGCGGTCGTCGTCCGCATCGAGATGGCCGAGACGGAGGTGACCATGGACGGCCACTTGTCGGTGAGCGCCAGCGCCGCGTCGGCACCGAAGCCGATGCCGACCATTACCACTCGTCCGACGGCAAGGGTCTGCACGACGTGGGCAAGATCGTCGGCGGGGTCGTCGACGCCGCGCAGCGGGTCGGATGCACCGGTGCCTGGACGGTCCAGGGCGATCAGCCGCACGCCGTCCGGGCAGGCCGAATCGTGCAGCAACCATTCCGGCGCCAGCCGGGACGACCTGAGGTCGGGTATCAACACGCAGGGCACGCCGCGCGGACTGCCGTACTCGCGCCAGGCGAGCGTTCTGCCGTCCGGCAGCCTGGTGCCCGAATAGCTCGACGGGTTGGCGATGGAGACCAGCGGCTCCTCGTCGTCGTCGTCGTAGAAGCCCACCCCGCGGGTCGTGATTGCAGCTACAGACATAACACCCTCGTTGGACACACCATGTCGGTGACGCGATCGGCTCCCCGATGGGCCGACGTCCCCAGAACTCTTGACCTATAGATGTCTGTATAGAGCTGTTCGGTAGCGTCCGATCACGCACATTTATCGTTCCGTGATCTCGGCGGACCGATTTTGGGCCGGCTGGAGCCTTGCGGCGACGATCAGTGCACTGGCAGTCACTCGAACAGGGGAACCCGGTTCATTAATTCGGCCGCAGCCAGCCCGCCGATTCACCAACTTCTGCCGCGTTAGTCTGCTCATCGTCACCTCGAACGGGGTGGTGAGCAGGCGGCAGAATCTTTCGGGTCAAATTCTGCGAATTCGAGTGAGTTCACCGACCATTCTTCCAGTGGTGGCCGGTCGTTCAGCCGTGGTCGGCAGCGGCGTTGCGCTGATCGCGCCAACGGATGGCCTCCGCCAGCGTGTCGAGATCGTAATCGGGGTCCCCAGACGCCGACCGTCAACAGCGAGAAGCCGTCGTCGGCGAGTGCCTCTGCTGTCCCTAGGTCCAGTTTCGGCAGCGCAGTCGAGAACTCGATCTCGGCGACGTCCCGTCCCACCGCGGTCGCGGCACCGATGGCCGGGTCGCTCGGGTCGATCTTCGGCCCGCGCCGGGCGTACCTGTCCGGACGGGTGCTGATCATGGGCGGCGCCGTGCTGCTGTACCCGGAACCGCGAGCTCCACACCACCTCCGGTACCTCGACGGCACCGCGCGGGCCCCGGCTGCGTCGGTCGCTGTGACCAGCACCCCGTCGTCGTCGCTATCGATCCCGACCACCCCGAAGGGCCGTAGCACGTCGCTGCCCAGCGCACGCAGCTTGTCCAGCAGCACCGCCTCCGTGACGTCCTGCGGCACCATCAGGGTGAACGGGAACCGGCTCGGCAGCCCGCAGGTCCGCCGTCACCCCGAGTTCGTCGAGCACCTCCAACGTTCGCGCGTGCACCACGGCCGCCCTCGAGGTGTTGGCGCTCTCGGCCTGCTGATCGAGAACCAGATGGTCGATGCCGGCCGCAGCGAGGGTGACGGCTGCCGCCAAGCCGGCCGGCCCGGCTCCGACGACGACGATCCTGGACGCGGCGCGCAAGCGGTTCGCTGTCGACGGATTCGACAAGGCGAGGATCAGGGCTATCGCGTCTGACGCCGCCATTGACCCGGCCATGGTGGTGCGCTACTACCGGAACAAGGAGGGCCTGTTCGCCGCTGCGGTCGCCATCGAACTCGGGCTCCCCGATCTGGCGGCCACCGAGGAAGCCGGTCTCGGCGAATTGCTGATGCAGCATGTGCTGACCGTCTGGGAACACTCGCCAGGCAACGAGTTCTTGCTGACGCTGCTGCGGTCCTCGCTCACCGACGCCGACTCCGCGGATCGACTCAGGGATGTTTTCGCCCGCCAGCTGACGCCGGTGGTGATGCGCGTCGGCGATCCGGCTGACGCCCCCCCGCGGGGGGGGGGGCCTGATCGCCAGCCAGGTGCTCGGCCTTGCGCTGTGTCGGCATGTGCTGAAGCTGCCGCCGGTGGTCGCTATGTCGGAACGGCAGCTGGTTGCCGAGATCGCGCCGGCGCTGCAGCGGTACCTGACGTCGCCGGCTGCCGACTGACGGTCAGCGGGCAGCGGCCCGACCTGCTGTGCGGCCGGAGAACAGGCAGCCGCCGAGGAAGGTGCCCTCCAGTGCCCGGTAGCCGTGTACCCCGCCGCCGCCGAAACCAGCTGCCTCGCCTGCCGCATACAGCCCACCGACCGGTACTCCGTCGACGCCGAGCACCTGGCCGGACAGGTTGGTCTCCAGTCCCCCCAACGTCTTTCGGGTCAGGATGTGCAGCCGCACGGCGATCAGCGGGCCGGCCTTCGGGTCGAGCAGCTCGCAGTCGTCGGCGATCCGCATCAGCCGATCGCCGAGGAAGCGGCGGGCGGCGGCCACCGCCGTTACCTGCGGATCCTTGCCCAGCTTCGAGCGCACCTGCAGATCTCGTTGCTGCACCAGCTGCGTCAGGGCCGCGACGTCGATCAGACCGTCACCGGTGAGCTCGTTCATCTTCACCACCAGCTCGGACAGCGTGTCGGCCTGCAGGAAGTCGACTCCCTGGTCAAGGAAGGCCTGCACGGCTGGTGTCGGGCCGGAGGCCAGCCGGCTCTTCGTCAACTGCCGCACCGATTTCCCGGTGAGGTCGGGATTCTGTTCCGAACCTGACAGCGCGAACTCCGGTCCGATAATGCTGCGGTTCAACAGGAACCAGCTGTAATCATGGCCGATTCCGGTGATGTGCCGGAGCGCGCCGATGGCATCGAAACCGGGAAACAGCGGCGGTGGCAACCTCTTTCCGGTGGCATCCAGCCACAACGACGACGGTCCAGGCAGGATCCTGATGCCATGCGCCGTCCAGACCGGGGCGAAGTTGACGATGCCCTCCGGGTAGTGCCACATCCGGTCGGAGTTGATCAGCCGGCCGCCGGCCGCCGCGGTGATGCCGAGCATCAGACCGTCGGTCGAGTCCGGGACTCCGGACACCAGGTGTTGCGGCGGCTGGCCGTGGCCGGTGGGCCAATTCGCCCGCACCAGCTCGTGGTTGGCGCCGATACCGCCGGAGGTGACGATGGTGGCGCCGGCGCGAATAGTGAAGTCCCCCAGTATCTCTCGGCTGGATGGCACCCCACGTTCGGCGGTGGAGGGTTGCAGGATCTCGCCGCTCGCCCCCGTCACCCCGGTGGCGTCGGTGGTCAGTGCGGTGACCCGGTGCCGGAACCTCAGCGAGATCCGGCCGGTCTTGAGATGCTCGTTGACCCGCCTGACGAACGGCGTCACCACTGCGGGGCCGGTACCCCAGGTGACGTGGAACCGCGGCACCGAGTTGCCGGGCCCGCCGGCAGGATAGCCGCCGCGCTCCGCCCACTGCACGATCGGGAACAGCGAGATGCCCTGCTGCTTGATCCACGGCCGCATCTCGCCGGCGGCGAAATCGACGAAGGCCCGCGCCCACTGCTCCGGCCAGTAGTCCTCCGGCCGGTCGAAAGCTGCCGAGCCGAGCCAATCCGCGAGCGCCAGCTCGGCGGAATCCTTGATGCCCATCCGGCGCTGCTCCGGTGAGTCGACCAGGAACAGACCACCGAACGACCAGTAGGCCTGGCCGCCCAGCGACGCGCCGGGCTCCTGGTCGACGATCGTCACCCATTTGCCGGCGTCGGCCGCTTCGGCGGCGGCGACCAGCCCGGACAATCCGGCGCCGATCACCAGAATGTCCGTATCCGGTTGCGTGGCAATCACCCAGTCGCTGTCGGTCGTCGTCATCGGTTGCCTCCGGATGGATGGTGCCGGCTGGTCGGCCCTGTCGGTCTTCCCCATCACCGTAATCTGGCCGGGTGGTGCGGACGGACGTCCTGGTGATGGGGGCAGGGCAGGCCGGTTGTCCGCTGCCTATCACTTGGCGCGCACCGGCACCGATCATCGGTCCTCGATGCCGAGAGCGGACCCGGCGGAGCCTGGCGGCACCGCTGGCCATCCCTGACGATGGCAGGAGTCAACTGCACCCGGCTGGTCGCCACCACCGATGCCGGCGAGCAGATTTCCGCGCGAGCGCTGATCAACGCCACCGGCAGCTGGAGCCGGCCGTTCTGGCCCTGGTACCCGGGTCGCGAAAACTTCGCCGGTTGGCAGCTGCACACCCATGACTACCCGGGTGCCGACCGGTTCGCCGGGAAACGGGTTCGTCGCGGCCTACCGCCCCGATCGGTGGTCGCGGTGACCGGGCTGCCGCTGACGGCGCCGATCCGGGCAGCGCGGGAAGCTGATGTGCTGCAACGATTTCCGATGTTCGCCGCGATCGACGCCAGCGGGGTGAGCTGGCCGGACGCCGGCCGCTTCAATGCCGATGTGCTGTTCTGGTGTACCGGTTTTCGGGCCGCGCTCGACCATCTGACCCCGTTGCGGCTGCGCGGTGCGGGCGGCGGCATCGCGATGGACGGCACCCGCACGGTGGCCGACCCGCGGGTGCACCTGGTCGGTTACGGTCCGAGCGCCTCCACCATCGGTGCCAACCGGGCCGGTCGGGTTGCGGTGCGGGAGATCCGCGGGATGCTCGGCCTCGCCGACGGGCCAGGGTGCGGGTCCGGCCGTCACTCAGTGGTCGAGTAGCGCCGGCCGGCAGGTTCCGCTCAGGGATGCACCGAGGGCGTCACTCGCAATGAGTGACGCCCTCGGTGGTGTGTCTGCGGTCGAGTCAAACCGGGGTGACAGCGGTGGCCTGCGGGCCCTTATTGCCCTGAGTCACCGTGTACTCCACACGCTGGTTTTCCTCCAGCGAGCGGTACCCGTTCGACTGAATCTCCGAGTAGTGGACGAAAACGTCCGGGCCGTTGTCATCTGGGGTGATGAATCCGTAACCCTTCTCGGCGTTGAACCACTTGACGGTTCCCTGTGCCATGCAACTTCTCCAAATGCTGGTGAGGCAGGTCCCGGCGGATGCAGGACCCGGGTCCGCCAACCTCAAACGACTTCTCAGGGAACCGAGACCCGCTGGACATCGACGCTCTCCCGACCTACGGGAGATTGACCACGGCAAAGTGTCGCATGAATCACGCAGTGAGCGCCAGCTGGGTCGATTCACCCTTCGTGGTGGTCGGATAGCCGCCGCCTACCCTGAAGTGGTGACCGATCACCTGGTGACCAGCCAGCAAGCACTTGCCCAGCTCTACCCGCCGCCGCAGCAGCGGGCCTGGGCGAAGGAAAGCGACGTCGTTACGCCGCTCTATGCGGAGCTGCTCGCCACCGCGCCGTTCTGCACGGTGGCGACCATCGGCGAGGACGGCATCGACTGTTCGCCGCGCGGCGACGCGCCCGGGTTCATCACGGTGGAAGATGAGCACACGTTGCTGATTCCCGATCGACGCGGCAACAACCGGCTGGACACCCTGAAGAACCTGTTGCAGCACAACAACATCGGGCTGCTGTTCCTGATCCCGGGAGTCGGCGAGGCGATCAGGGTGCGGGGCACGGCAGCGATCTCGAGCGACCCGCAGCTGCTGGCCCGCTTCCCGGTGCGCGGCGTGCTGCCGGCGACCGTCATCGTGGTGACGGTGTCGAAGATCTACTTCCAGTGCCAGCGGGCCATCTTGCGGTCCAAGCTCTGGGACCCGGCGAGCCGAGTGGACAGGGCGTCGTTGCCGTCCACTGGTTGCCTGCAGGTGGAGGCCGGCGCGATGTCGGCCGACACCGCCGCCGACTACGACGCCACCCTGGCCGACTATGCCGCTGCCACCCTGTATGCAGGCCTCAGCAAACCTTGACCGCCGGGCGAGGGGCTAATGCAGCATGCGGCTGAGGAACTTCCGGGTGCGGGGGTCGGCGGGGGTGTCCAGTAGCTGAGCGGGCGGGCCGGCTTCGGCGACACCGCCGTCCGCCAGGAACACCACCTGGTCGGCGACCTGCCTGGCGAAGCCCATCTCGTGGGTGGCGACCAGCATCGTCATGCCGTCCTCCTTCAACTCGCGCAACAGCTCGAGCACCTCGCCCACCAGCTCGGGATCCAGCGCCGACGTCACTTCGTCGAACAACATCAGCACTGGCCTGTTCACCAGTGCCCTGGCGATCGCCACCCGCTGCTGCTGGCCACCGGACAGTTCGTCCGGCCGAGCCTTGGCCTTGTCGGCCAGCCCGACCCTGTCCAGCATCTGGCGCGCGTCCTGCTCGGCCACGCTGCGCGGCACCCCGTGCACTCGGCGCGGCGCCAGCGTGATGTTGTCCAGCACCGTCAGGTGGGGGAACAGGTTGAACGACTGGAAGACGATGCCCACTTGGGTCCGAACGACATCGGCCTTCACCCGCGGATCGGTGATGTCCTTGCCCTGCAACAGGATCGTGCCGTCGTCGACCACCTCCAGCAGGTTGACGCAGCGCAGCAGCGTCGACTTCCCCGACCCCGATGCGCCGATCAGCACCAGACACTCGTGTTCGGTGACGGACAGAGTAAGATCGCGCAGGATCAGCTGCTCCCCGTAGGCCTTACGGACGCCCGAGATCTCCAGCAGCGCAGTGGATTTCCGCTCGCCGGCTTTGCCCAGGTTGATCACACCATCCCCCCGGCGCCGACCCAGCCCTGCCGCCTCGCCACCCAGTCGTTGAACCTGGCGAGCGGGATGGTGACGATGACGAACAGCAACCCGGCCACCACGTACGGGGTGTAGTTGAACGACTGGGCGGTATCGATCTGGGCATTGAGCACCGCGTCGTAGACCACCCCGAGCACCGAGATCAGCCCGGTGTCCTTCATCAGTGAGATCATGTCGTTGAGCAGCGCCGGCATCACCCTGCGGACGGCCTGCGGTAGGACGACGAACCTCATCGTCTCACCATGGCTCAGCCCCAACGAGCGGGACGCCGCCCGCTGCGACGGGTGGACGGATTCGATGCCGGCCCGCAGCACCTCGGCGACGTACGCGCCGTAGCTCAGCGTCAGCCCAACGCATCCCCAGAAGAGTGCCGAGTTCGGCAGCCAGCTGAGCTTCAGCGACGGCATGCCGAAGCCGAGCAACAGCAGGATCAAGATCTGCGGAAGCCCGCGGAACAGGTCGGTGTAGGCGATCGCCAAGGCGCGCAACGGGAACCAGACGGGACCGCGCAGCGTCCGCAGCAGGGCGACTACCAGCGCGACCAGCAGAATGCAGATCTCGCAGACCACCGCCAGCCGAATGTTCAGCCAGAGCCCGGAAGCGATGTCCGGCAACACCTGCCAGCCGTAGCCGAGGTCGAAGAAGGTGGAGCGGAACCTGTCCCACCCAGGGGTGCGCACCAGCACCAGCACAATGACGCCCACCACCACCACGGTGGAGGCGACGGCGATCGCGACCGACTGGTTCTTCCGCGAACGCCGGTACGCCATCCGGCGCAACTGGACAGCGGACGGTGTCCAATCATCGGTCACCGGCACCGGCACCGGCACCGGCACCGGCACCGGCGCGGGCCGTGACGAGCCGGGGACGCTCACTTCAGGATGGGTGCGTTGCCCTTGCCGCCCAACCACTTGGCGGTCAGTGCGGCCAGAGTCCCGTTGGCCCGCAACGCATCCACCGCCTTGGTGGCGCAGCCAGTCATCGGCGAGTTCTTGGCCAGCAGCAGCCCGAACTGCTCCTTCGTGCTAGCAGTATTGGGCAGTTGCCCGACCATCACGCCGCCCTTGAGCTCCGCGCCGACCAGCTCGAAGGCGGTCGGCAGATCCACCACCAGGCCAGCCACCTGGCCGTTCTGCAGCGCCTGGGTGGCCAGCGAGTTGTCCTTGAAGACGTTCGGCCTGTTACTCGGCTTGATGACGTTGTTCACCGCATCCAGGCTGGTGGTGCCGTTCATCGCGCCCAGCTTGACGTCCTTGAGGGCAGCGACAGTGGTCGCCCCGGCAATCTTGGAACCCTTGACGGTGATCACTGCCTGCGCGATGTCGTAGTAGCCGGAGGAGAAGTCGACAACTTTCTTGCGTGCGTCAGTGATGGAGAACTGGTTGATGTCGAAGTCCCAGCCCTCCTGCTTGGCGATCGCCTCCTCGAAGTCGACCCGTTTCCAGCTGACCTGATTCTTGGTGTAGCCCAGCTCGCCGGCCACCGCGTAGGCGACGGCGGACTCGAAGCCCCTGCCGTTGGTCGGATCGTTGCCGACCATCCACGGCTCGTACGTCGGCTGTGAGGTGGCGATCGTCAGCTTGTCGGCGGCCGCCGACTTCAGCTGGGCGGGCACGCAGGCTCCGCCGAGCGCGCCAGTCGCGGCCGAACCGGATGTTGCCGCCCCGGACGATCCAGCGCCGGACGATCCAGTGCCGGACGATCCAGCGCCTGGCGATCCAGTGCCGGACGAGGCAGCTCCGGAAGTGGCGACCCCGGAAGATGCAGCCGGCGCGGAACTGGCAGACCCGCCGGCAGCCGCTGCGCTGGGCGACGAAGCTACCGGCCCCGTCGATCCGGCCGATGGTGCGCTGGAGCCGCAGGCCGCGGCCGTCAGCATGGCGGTGCCGATGGCGAGCGCGGCGATCGCTCGCCGCGAGGTGCGCTGCGGTGCCTGATGAACCAGTGGCATGTCGACTCCCAGGAGGGTGAGGGGGCGAGACCCGAACCCGCGAAGGCTCGGCGACGGTGCATGGCGACACTGACGAGCGCTGAAGGATCGCGATCGTGCCGCCGGGGAAATCATACGGAGGCCCCGCATCCGACAAATCGTAGACCGGGCAATCCACCCAGGTCGTCGCCAGCAAAGGTCTGGTCAGCCCCGTTGCGCGGCGGGTTGGCAGACGTCGCTGTGTCACGATCATGGAATGGACGACGATCGCGATCAACCGAGCAGCAGGCCACTGGCCGGGGGGCGGAAGAGCCGACCGCTGATCCCAGGCAGCGGCTATCCGGATCCGGTTGCCGGCGCGGCCCCCGATTCACCGCCGCGACTCGACCAACCACGCGAGGTGGAGCAGCGCGAACTCGACTCGGCCCGCGACTCGGCCGGTGCCGACGACGGCGACGTCCGACGCTCGGGGTTGCGGGAGACGCTCACCTTGTTGGTGACCAGGATGACGGCGGCGGAGCGGGCGATGCGGGCGGCCGAGGAGACGGCGGTGGCCACCAATCGGGCGGCGGCGGCCGCAGAGGAAAGAGCCGAGGTGCGGGTCTTCTCCCCGTTCAAGGCGGGATTCTTCGCCGGCGCCGGCCTGCTGCTCGCCTACATGACGTACCTGTCGCTGGACACCATCCGGTCGACGCTGATCGTGATCGCTGTTGCTGCCCTGCTGTCGATCGGGCTCGATCCGGCAGTGCGATTCTTCGAACGACGCGGGCTCAGGAGGGGCACATCGGTGGCCGTCGTCTTCGCGGGCCTGCTGCTGGTGATCGCCGCTGCCATCTACGCGATCATTCCGCCGATCGTGCAGCAGCTCACCACCTTCATCGACAACCTACCGCACACCTTGCAGAAC
This sequence comes from Actinomycetota bacterium, assembly GCA_030853385.1. Taxonomy (GTDB): domain Bacteria; phylum Actinomycetota; class Actinomycetes; order Mycobacteriales; family Nakamurellaceae; genus Nakamurella. Next base: position 13,799 of record JALYVF010000191.1, read on the forward strand.
CTGCAGAACAATCCGACCATCAAGAACCTGGACGAAAAGTTCGGGCTGATCAAGAAGATCCAGGATTCCAAGTTCGTCAGCGGCATCGAAAGTGGCGCCGCATCAGGGATTTTCACCATCGCCGGGGTGGTGTTCGACCTGTTCGTGGTGCTGATCCTGACGTTGTACTTCCTGGCGGGCTTCCCGAAGATCAAGTCGGCCGGCTACCGGCTGGCACCGGCATCGCAGCGGCCGCGGGTCACCGATCTGGGCGACAAGATCCTCAAGCAGATGGGCGGCTACCTGTCGGGCGCCATGCTTATCGCGCTGCAGGCAGGCTTGGTCGCCGGGGTGTTCGCCACCATCGTCAGACTGCCCTATCCGTGGGCAATTGCGTTGGCAGCAATGCTGTTCGACTTCGTGCCGGTGGTCGGCCCGATCATCGTCGGCGTCTCGATGACGCTGCTCGGCTTCACACAGTCGCTCACCGTCGGCCTCATCGCCGGCATCTTCTATCTGTGTCAGCACCTGTTCGAGGCGTACTGGCTCTACCCCAGGGTGATGCGCCGCACTGTGCACATCTCCTCCGGCGCGGTGATCGTCGCCATCCTGGTCGGCGGAGCGCTGCTTGGCGTGACCGGTGCGATCCTGGCGGTGCCGATCGCTGCCGCCGTGCAGCTGATCGTTCGCGAAGTCGTGATGCCGGTGCAGGAACGCAAGTAGCCGTGGACGCCGACCGCCGTGCCATCGTCACGGGCGCAAACACTGGGCTGGGCTTGGCATCTGCCACCGCGCTGGCAGCGGTGGGATGGTCCGTCACGCTCGCCGTGCGCAAGACCGCCAAGGGCGCCGCCGCGGCCGCCGCAGTGCGCAGCGCGCTTCCGACGGCGACCGTTGAAGTGCGTCGGCTTGACCTGGCAGACCTGGACAGCGTCCGGGAGTTTGCCGCCGGCTGGGACGGCCCGCTGCAGCTGTTGATGAACAACGCCGGGATGATGCTGATGCCGCAGCGCACCTTCACCATCGAGGGTTTCGAAGAGCAGATGGGCGTGAACCACCTTGGCCACTACCTGCTCACTGCGCTGCTGCTTCCGGCGCTGACCGATGGTTCCGGCCGGGTGGTGGCGGTGTCGTCGATTGCGCATCGCACCGCCAGCAGACTCGACCGCGGCCTCGGACTGACCGGGCCCTATACCCCGATGGGCGGCTACGGCCAGTCCAAGTTGGCGGTGCTGATGTTCGCCCTCGAGCTGGACAGGCGGTTGCGGCGCGACCGGATCGGCGTGACATCCGTTGCGGCACATCCTGGTTGGTCGGCCACGACGCTCAGCGCACCGGGCGATCGGGGTGACGATCCGGCTGCCTTCGTCTGGCTGTCGCGGAGGGTGAGCCAGCTGTTGGGCAGCCCGACCGCGCACGGAGCCCGCTCCCAGGTGTACGCGGCGACCGCACCGGATCTACCGGGCGGCAGCTTCTACGGCCCCAGGTTCGGCATCTACGGCAGGCCGCACCGGGCGGCGCCGTCGAAGGCGGCCAGGAACGCAGGCGACGCCCGCTGGCTGTTCGACGCCAGCGCCGAGCTGACCGGCGCGGTACTGCTCGGCTGAGGCCGGCTCGGCTGGTGGCGTCAGCTCGGCTGGTGGCGGCGGATCGCGGCGACGGCGGTGTCGGCGGTGTCGGCGCTGTCAATGGTGGCCGGCGCACCCTCGGCACCCGACGGGGCTGCCGGGTCCAGTTGGTAATAGCGGTACAGGTTCTGTACCCCGTTCGAGTCGTCGAAGTCCTCTTCGGAGTCGACCTTCGGGGCCTCGGTGATGACGTCCTTGGCGAACGGCACGTGGATGTTGTCCGCGGTGATCTGCGCGCCCTGCAACGGAACAAAGTTTTCGTGCGTCCCGAACAGCCCGGTTTTCACCGTGACCCAGGCGGGCTCGTCGGTCTGTTGGTCCAGGAACACCTGTCCGACCCCGCCGACCTGTTGGCCGCTGGAATCGATAACGGTGCAGTGGTAGAGCGCCAGAATCTCGTCAGCCGACATCGTCATGCAGCACACCCTACGGCCGGGCGGCCTGACGGCCGTCGGCCTGCTCGCAGGCACCGATGGGTGGGCACACCGTGGCGCCCACCGCCTGCGGGCCGTCGGTCAGCTGGTACTGCCTGCGCTGTCCTCGTCGGAGCCGGCCGCATGCCTGGCCGCGTCGGCCACGCTGCCGTCGGCGTCCTGCCCGGCGTCGACGTGGACGTCGTCCAGGTTGACCGGAACCTCGTTGTCGGCCGACTGGCCGTTCGGCAACGGCTCGTGCACCACCTCGACCACCTCGCGTTGGACCGGGACGGTGATCGTCTGCATCTCGGTGACGATGTGTTTGCGGATGCGCACACCACTGACCGTGACGGTCTGACTGCCGCCGGTCTGCCCGGCCGGTTGACCGGGCTGCCCGCCACCGCTGGTCGCGACCTGGTCGGCGGACCGGGCCTGGTCGGTGGACCGGGCTGTGTCGGCGGTGCCCGAAGGTGTCGGACCGGGGTCCGCTGGGCCGGCAGTTGCTGGAGCCACGTTGGCATCCATGGGGTCGGCGCCCGTGCCGTCGGTGCCCGTGACGTCGGTGCCGGTGACGTCGCTGCCTGTGACGCCGCTGCCTGTGACGCCGGAAGGTGCGGTTCCCGGGCCATCGGTTGTTGCGGAGGTGCTGACATCGTTGCTGGCTGCCCGGTCATTCGCAGCCAGCTGGTCGTTGGCGGCGGAACGGTCGTTGGATCCGCCGCTGTAGTAGCTGAACAGGTCCTGCTGGGCGCCGTCGTCCAGGTGTCCTTCGCCACCGATGTTCGGGGCGCCCTTGATGAAGTCCTTGGAGTACGGCACCCGGACCTCGCCGGCGGCGAGGTCCGCGTTCTGCAGCGGGACGAACGTCTCGTTGTTGCCGAACAGACCGGTCTTCACGGTGACCCAGGCGGGGTTGCCGGTCTGGTCGTCCACGTAAACCTGGCCGACACCGCCGACCTTCTGGCCGTCGGAATCGAGAACCTGTGCGTCATAGAGCGACTGAATTTGATCTGAGCTGACCGTCATGAATTCCTCCTGAATCTGCCGCGCCCGCTGTCCCGATGGCGCTGGATTTCTCTCGGGGTCGGGGGCCCGCGGGATCGGTGCGAATCGCGCTTCCGACCTGCGGCTGACGGTAGTCCGACAAACTCGGGGCGCAACCTGGCGAGGCAACGGGGCGGCGAGCCGTTCCGGCACCGGTGGCGCTCGGAGCGGCTCGCCTGCCACGGATCCAGCTGCAGTCAGTCCTCCTCCTCGGTCGGCCGCCGCAGGATCACCACCACCGCGGCGATCACCAGCAGCACGGCAACGCCGATACCGATCCACAGCCAGACACCGAGCCCGGACGAGCCGGAGCCGACAGCATTCGAGTTGCCACCCTCACCGGCGGGAGCGGCGCTCCCGGTTACCGTCCCCGCCGCGTGAGCCGCCAGCGTGTAGCTGATCTCGCCGGACACCGGATGGCCGTCGGTCGACACGATGCGCCAGGCGGCCGTGTACTTGCCGGCCGGCCCGGCTCCTGTTACCGGGATCGAGACGACGTCACCCGCCACCGCCGGCGCACCGGAGCTGAACCGGTTGCCGTTCGGACCCGTCACCGTGAGCACCGGCTGGTAGTTCTGGACCGGCTGGTCGAATGTCAACGTGATGGTGCTCGGCGCCGTCGACACCGTGCTGCCGTCCGCCGGGTTCGACCCGGTCAGCACATCGTGGGCCGATGCCGGCACGGCAAGGCCGACACCGATCGCCGCCGCCAGCACGCCGGTGAGCACCGCGCGGAACAGTCGTACGAGTGGCCGGGTCGATCGGCGATGCCTGCCGGCCGTTCGGCTCACGACGACTGCCCCGCATCGGTCGGTGCGGACGTTGCACGGCGCGGACGCCGGCTGATCCCGACGGCCGAGACCAGCAGCGACAGCGCCGCCACGAAGATGCCGATGACGCCCAATGTCCGTGCCGTGCCATCGGAGTTGGACACCGACGGGCCCGCTGCGGCGTTGCTGCCCGCCGCCGGCGATACTTGCACGCTGGGACTCGCCGCCGCGTCACCGTCCCCTGCCGGCGAACCGGCCAACGTCAGCGTCGGGGACGGGTGCTCGGGTTCCACGCCGCCGGCCGGCGTCGGGTCCGCCCACTTGACCACGCTGCCGTCGTCGTAGGACTGATCGGTCGGGAACGCCAGCGATGCGACATCCGGCAACGGGCCTACCTCCAGTTCGAAGTCGGCGAACGCGCCCGGCCCGATCTTGCTGCCGGAATCGGCGGTGAAGGTCACCGAGGTGACCGGATCGGTCACCTCGAAATCACCCTCCTTGACCGGTGTCGCGAGATGGGTGGTGACGGCCTTCGCCGTCCAACCCGGGACCTCTTTGTAGCGCACCGTCGCCAACGGTGTTCTGGTGGGCATGGTGATGGTGACGCCGACGGTGTTGGCCTTGGCCGACTCGTTGGGCACCCTGAAGGTGAGGACGGTGAGCTCGGTGCCGGGTGCGACGGTTGACGGGTCGACCACCACATGGGCCGACGCTGCGCCGATCCCGACGGCCAGCCCGGCTGCGGCCAGGACGCCGACAGTTAGCAAGCGAATGACTTTCATGAGATATCTGCTTTCGATTCGATGGCGGCACAGGTTCGATGGCGGCACGGGTTCGATATCGGCGAGGTGGTGACGCCGCAGCTGATGGCGCGCGCAAGGGAAGCTCGGTTGTGCCGCGCGCAGGGAGATCCGGCAGTTGACCACCGGATAGGTCTGGATTCAGATCGCCGCCAGCGCGATCAGGCCGCCGCCGCCCAGCACAACAGTGGGGGAGGGCAACAGGCCGCCGCCGACGAGGTGGCCGAGCGCCGCGAGCTGTGCCGACACCCTCGCGAAGATCCCACCGCGCAGCACCCGCCAGCGGAGCGAGGTGGGATCGAACACGCTGATCACGCTACTGCGCTGCGGCCACCGACACCTGGCCAGCTACACCGCACCGACTGCGCCACCGACACCTGGCCGACCTGCGCCGTGCCGAGCTACCCGTGCCGGACCGCGCTGAACGGTGCTTGCGGAGGTTACTTGCGGACCAGGAACGTCATCAGGTCGGCGTCGATCTGGTCCAACTCGCTCTGCACGGCAGACACCGTTGCCCGCCGTCGACCGGCCGGCATCGAGACGGATGCGCGGACGGCGGCCGTCAGATCGGTGATCCGTCCGGACGCGACATCGGCGAATCTGGTCACCTGCAGGTCGCCGGGGCGGCGAGTGTTCAGCTCGGCGACCGACTGCTTGAGCCCGGACAGCCTGGCCTCGACGGAACCGGTAGGGCCGCGGTAGGCGCCCACCTCCGTCGCTGCCACGCCGAGCCGATTTGCCCTGCGGTTGTCCAGGTATTCCCTGGTGGAGGTGGCGGCCCTCAGGGCGAACGGCGCCAACGCGGGGCCGATCACCTTGGCCGCGGTCAGTAGCCGCTTGGCGGACTTGGGGTCGGTGACTCTGTCGAACAGCGGCTGCGGGATCTTCTTGGCGGCAGCCTTGGCGTTCTTGTCTGTCTTCTTCGCCTGCACGGTGAGCCTCTTCGCGGATTTCAGACCGGCCTTGCGCTCTGCGTCGGCGGATTTCTTGGCCGCGGCGTCGGCTTTCTGCCGCTGCGCGGCGGCTGCTTTGATCGCCTTCTGTTCGGACAGGTCGGCAGCCTTGGCGGCCCGGGTGGCGGCGGCCTGAGCGGACTTGCGGGCGGCCTCGGCGTCGGCCAGTGCGCCGGTGATGTCGGTCAGCGACTTACCTGCCGACTTCTTCTTCCTGCCGAACACGGGCGGGCTCCCTCCGTGGGTCTGCCGGCGCGTGACGACGGTGGTCGTCAACTGATGCCGCACCGGACCAGGTAGCGAGCGACGCCTACCCGGCTGCTGACAGCCTAGAGCCGACGACCGGCCGGGGCCAGGCAGGCGGGCCCGACAGCGACCGGCGCTGGCGGCAGGTCGGCGGTCTGTCGGTCGGGGGCCGTAACCTCGGAGCCGATGAATACCCCAGCTGCGGTGCGCCTCGGTCCGGCCGCCGCCGGCCGGTGTCGGCGTCGGGTCCACCTCGACCATTTCCCGCCGGCTCCGCGAGCTGCCCGCTCGACCCCCGATGCCGGCGTCAAGATGCGGCTGGCGGACGCGCAGGCGCACACCGAGCGGGTGCTGGACCGGCTGCCGGCCGCGGCGACCGGGTGGACACCACGGTCGGCGGAACGTCCGGCCATCGTCAAGGCGCCGCTGCTGCGCACCCCGACCAGGGTCGGCACTCCGGATCTGTTGATCGCCGGCGAGGGCGGCTATCTGCCGGTGATCATCAGGGGACACCGGACACTCGACCCGGCCGGACCGGCGTCCGGTGCCGCCGACGGCGTCGAGCTGTCACCGATCGAGGATCCGTTCACCGTGACGGTCGATGCGACCAGACGCCGCCGCCGGCACCAGTTGGACCTGCTGCAGCTGGCTCACCACTACGCGATGCTCACCGAACTCGGACTGGCCGGATTGGCCACCAGGGGTGGAGTGATCGGCAGAGGCGGCGCCGCGGGCGACCCGGGTCCGGACGACGGCGAGCTGATCGTCTGGCACGACCTGGCGGCGATCGCCGACGAATACGCGGTCCGGTTCGCCGATCGGCTGGCCGTTGCCGCCGCTGCCGAGGCCGGCGGCGAGCTGGCGTTGCCGTCGCGGGTCGCCGAGTGCCGGCGGTGCTCCTGGTGGCCGGTGTGTTCGGTGGAACTCGAAGCGTCACACGACATCTCGCTGCTGGCTGCTGGATCCGACGTGCCGCTGCTGCACGCTGCCGGGCTGTTCACCCTCGACGATCTGGTGAACGTGTCGACCAAGACGCTCAGGCAGCTGCCGCTGACGTCGCTCCCGCCCGGCGAGATCAAGGTGCGGGCGCGGGCCAGGTTGGACGGTCTGCCGCTGGTACGCAGGACGGAGTCGGCGGCGGCGCGCCGGGCAGACGTCGAGATGGACATCGACATGGAGTCGTATCTGGACGACGGCGCCTATCTCTGGGGGACGTTGCTGTCCGGCGTCGACATCGGTTTCGGCCAGCAATATCGACCATTCGGCACCTTCGTCGGGCTCCCCGGCGAGCAGGAAGCTGTCACCTTCGTGGCGTTCTGGGACTACCTCAGCCAGGTGCGGACTGCTTGTGCCGCACAGGATCTGAGCTTTGCTGCCTACTGTTGGTCGCGGACGGCGGAGGAGCGGTGGATGTATTCGACGCCGCGCCGGTTCCCCGACACTGCTGGCATGCCGACGCCTGACGACGTCGGCCGATTCTGCACCTCCACCGAGTGGATCGACCTGTACGCCGAGGTCAAGAGGCAGTTCGTGGTGCCGGGATCGATGCGACTGAAGGCGATCGCCCCGGTGGCCGGCTTCCAGTGGCGCGATCCCGAGCCCGGCGGCGAGAACTCGATGGCCTGGTACCGGTCGGCCGTCCGATCCGGCGACGCCGACGGGCCCGATCTACAGATGCGGCAACGCATTCTGGACTACAACGAAGACGATGTGCGAGCGACAGCGGCCATCCGCCGTTGGATGAGCGACGGCGCCGGCTCACTGCCAACGATCGCCCAGGTGCTGGCCGGAATCGAACGCGATGCCGCCCAACGATAGTGGCCATCGGCTGACGTCGATTTGGTTCGACCAGCTGGCGCTGGTCGGTGCGCCGGCCATGCATGAGCAGGCCCACGCCCAGGTCAACTGGGCCGGCCGGACCTCGATGGAGGTCGGGGTCGAGGTGGTCGCCGAGCCGTGGAACCAGTCTGGACACGTGGCCAAGCAGGTGGCGTCCGCCTATCTGGTGTTCGTCGCTGTCGACGCCGACGGCCAACCGCAGCCGATCCCGCCGGTGCTGCCGGCGTCCGACGAGGACAAGCGCCGCTTCCGGGAGGCCCAGATCCGCCGGCAGAGCCGGCTGGCGCGCCGGGACGCGATCCTGGCCAGCCGCGAGCGGTAGTCGGCTGCACGCTGGGATGGCTGTGGGCACTGCCAAGCCAAACGGGTATATCCCAGCGGGAATAGTCCGGCCGGGCCAGGTAGGCTTTCTGGCGACCGGCAACGCAGGGCACTGTCGGACCCCCATGGCTTAATCGGTTCCGTGGGCACAGTCGTGAGGAGGTTGTTCTTCCAGATGACGTCGATCGTCGGCGACGCGAAGATCAATGCCCTGGGCATGGTGGCCCTCGGTCTGCTCACCGAGGGGCCGAGTCACCCGTACGAGATGTATCAGGTACTGATGCGCCGGCGAGAGGACGTGATCGTCAAGCTTCGTCCAGGCTCGCTTTACCACGCGATCGCCAAGCTTGCCGAGTCCGGCTTCGTCCGGGCGACCGGTACCGAGCGGGACGGCAATCGGCCGGAGAGAACGACCTACGAGATCACCCGCGACGGCCGCCATGTGCTGGAGAGCATCGTCGGCAGCCACCTCGCCCACCCGGTGAACGAGTTCCCGATCTTCCCGGTGGCTGTCGCGCAGGCCCAGCGGTTACCGAAAGCCGATGCGCTGCAGCACTTCAAGTACCGGCTCAGCGTGCTGGAACGCGAGCTGTCGGTGATGAAAGTCGCCTACCAAGAACTGATCGACGGGGGTAAACCACAGCACGTGATCTTGGACCTCGACTACCTCATCGTGATGCGCGAGAGCGAAATAGCGTGGCTCACCACAACAATCACGGCCCTGGAAAGTGGCCAACTGGAATGGACAACAGCATGACCGACAACGATCCAACTCTCGCAGCGCCCGCGGGCAAGCACGCCGCCCGCAACGGACAGCCGACCGGTCTCGAATCGACCGGCGTGGCGCTCTCGAAGCCGGGTAGGAATGCCCCCGACGGAGTCAATCCCGGCGCCCCCAATCCGTGGTTCGCCTTGTGGGCCATGGTGATCGGGTTTTTCATGATCCTGGTCGACTCGACCATCGTCTCGGTGGCCACCGACTCGATCCTGGTCGGGCTGAAGGCCGACCTGAACAGCGTCGTCTGGGTCACTAGCGCGTACCTGCTCGCCTATGTGGTGCCGCTGCTGGTGAGCGGGCGGCTCGGCGACCAGTTCGGTCCGAAGAACGTCTACCTGACCGGGCTGGTGTTGTTCACCGCCGCGTCAGCATGGTGCGGTTTGTCGAACTCGATCGGCATGCTGATTACCGCTCGCGCCGTGCAGGGGCTGGGCGCCGCGTTGATGACGCCGCAGACCATGGCCGTCATCACCCGCACCTTCCCGCCGGCCAAACGCGGAACCGCGATGAGCCTGTGGGGCTCGGTCGCCGGCATCGCGATCCTGGTCGGCCCACTTGCCGGCGGCTTCCTGGTCGACACCTGGGGCTGGAGCTGGATCTTCTTCATCAACGTGCCGGTCGGCGTGATCGCCTTCGTGCTCGCCTACCGGCTGGTTCCGCAGCTGCCGACCCACAAGCACCGCTTCGACTTCCTCGGTATCGCGCTCAGCGCGATCGGCATGTTCCTGGTGGTGTTCGGCATTCAGGAGGGCCAGAAGTACGACTGGGGAACTATCGCCGGACCCATCTCGGTGTGGTCGCTGATCATCGCCGGCGTGGTGGTGCTCGGTGTCTTCGTCTGGTGGCAGGCCGTCACCAAGGGCGAACCGCTGATGAGCCTCGGTTTGTACAAGGACCGCAACTTCTCGTTGGCCAACATCGGAATCGCGAGCATGGGGTTCGCGATCACCGGCATGGCCATCCCGTTGATGCTGTTCGCCCAGAAGTCGATGGGGCTGTCGCCGATGAGAGCGGCGCTGCTGCTGGTGCCGCTGGCGGTGACCTCGGGTGCGTTGGCCGCGCCGGTGGGCAGGTTGACCGACCGGATGCATCCGCGCTACCTCGCCGGCTTCGGGTTCAGCCTCACGGTGGCGGCATTCTTCTGGCTGGGATCGGTGGCCGGTTCGACGACGTCGGTGATCGGCGTGCTGGCACCGATCACCCTGATGGGTATGGGCAATGCCTTCATCTGGGCACCGCTGTCGGCCACCGCCACCCGCAACTTGCCGATGACGCAGGCGGGGGCAGGTGCCGGTGTGTACAACATGACCAGGCAGGTCGGCGCGGTGCTCGGCAGCGCGGCGGTCGGGGTGCTGATGCAGAACCGGATTGCCGCTCAGCTGTCGGCGGCTGTCCCAGCCGGCAAGGGTGCGCCCAGCGCCAATTCGCTGCAGACCGCGACCGGGCCGCTGCCGGCGCCGCTGCAGAATCCGTTCGCGCACGCGATGGGGCAGAGCGTCTATCTGCCGGCCGCAGTGCTCATCGTGGGCCTCATCGCTGTGCTGTGTTTCGCGAAGCCGACGCACGCCGGCATGGCCGGTGGCAGCGATGGTCCGGCCAAGGCAGGCAAGCACGAGGCGGATCAGCCGTCCCCGCAGCCGGCAGCCGTGGCCGGCGACTGAGCGCCGCTGTGGTCCAGCGGCTCTCCCGCCGCCCCGTATTGCGGGGACGTCGGGAGCCGCTCTGCGGGTGGGCCGACGCCGGTCCCACTGGCTGCGTGTCCCGCTAGCGAGACCTTCAGGCCGCCACCACCGACCCGCTGAGCCATCGCCCTGACCAGTCGAGCAACCCGACAGCTCGCTGCCGGACGGACCCGATCCAGGGCCGGGACCCCCGTGTTCCGGTCACTCTGCCCCACCTGCCACCATCAGGGGATGCGCCTGGACCACGTCTCTTACGCAGCAGGACCCGACGGCCTCGACGCCACCTCGGAGCGGCTGGCCGGCCAGCTCGGCACGGCCCCGGTGGACGGCGGCGTTCATCCGCGCTTCGGCACCAGGAATCGGATTCTGCCGCTCACCGACAGGCACTACCTCGAGGTGGTGGAAGCGCTCGACCACCCGGCGGTCGACCAGATGCCGTTCGGTCAGGCGGTGCGGGCCCGCAGCGAGTCCGGCGGTGGCTGGCTGGGCTGGGTGGTATCCGTCGACAACATCGCCAAGGTGGAGCAGCGGCTCGGCCGTCCGAGCACGCCGGCGCACCGGGTCCTTCCGGACGGATTCGACCTCACCTGGGACCAGATCGGTGTCTCTGGTCTGATGAACGATCCGCAGCTACCGTTCTTCGTGCACTGGACCAGCGCCGCCGAGCACCATCCGTCCAACGACGCCAAGACCGGTATCGGGCTCAAGAGTCTGGCCATCGCCGGCGATCCCGGCCGGGTCACCGAGTGGCTGGCCGAGCCGGTGGATCACCCGCTCGACGACGTTGACGTGCAGTGGTCATCGCCGAACGGCCAACCTGGCCTGCTGTCGGTGACGTTCAGCTCGCCGCTAGGCGACGTCACCGTCTGACGACCGCGAGCACTGTCGGGCTTACGCCTTCGGTGCCAGACCAGCGACGTTGGCCAGCACGAGGCCGCGGCAGCCGGCCCCGAGTAGCCGGTCCCGTTGCGCGGCAGTGGAAACGACGTGGCCGATCATCGGCTTGCCCGCCGACTTCGCTTGCAGCAGCTGAGCATCCGTGCAGTGGTAGTCGATGCCCACCCAATCGAATAGTGGTGCGTGCGCTGCGAAATGCGTCATGCCAGGAGCGAAGAAGTACCCCCAGGTCGGCAGTCCGGCCTCCGTTCCCGCGGCGATGGCGCTCTTGTTGCTGAGGCCGTAGACCTTCCAGAAGAAGTGGTTGCGGTACTTCGGGTAGCGGCGGACCAGTTCGAGCAGCGGTGCCGCGTTCTTGTAGGTCTTGTCTTCCAGGAAGATCACGTGGTCGCTGGCGTAGGCATCCAGCACGGTCTCGATTCTCGTCATCCGTGCGGCCGGCTGGCCGGCGACCGGTGATTTCACCGACAGCTTCGACAGCTCTGCCCACGGGGTGCTGGCAACGGTCTTCTCCACTCCGGTGACGCGGGCAGTGGTGGCGTCGTGGCAGCCGACGAACACCCCGTCGGACGAGCGTTGCACGCTGATCTCCAGCGCCTTCATCCCGGCCGCCACCGCATGGTCGTAGGCAAACATTGTCATCTCCGGCCAGTTGGCCGACCCGCCGCGGTGTGCGACGTAGAACGGCGTGCTGGCCGTCAGGCTGGCGTTGTCCGTGCTGGCCGGCACAGTCGTGGCGGCGACAGTCTTTCCCGACGAATCACCGCTGCCGCAGGCAGCCAGCAAGCCCGCGGCGAGCGCCCCCGTCCCGACCAGCAGCGCCGAGCGCCGATCGATCGGTCGGCTCATCGACGGCCATGCCTGAGGCGGCTCACATCCGGTCAGGGGAATCCACTCCCAGCAGGGCGAGCCCCTGCACCAGGACCCGCAGGGTGAGCGCGCACAACGCCAGCCGGGAATCGCGGACGGTCTGGTCGGCTGCCTTCAGCACCGGGCAGTGCTCGTAGAACGCCGAGAAGCCTTGGGCCAACTCGAACAAGTAGCTGCACAGTCGATGTGGCTCCAGCAGCTTGCCGACCTGTTCGACCACCGGCCCGAACTGCAGCAGTGCCAACGCCAATGCCCGCTCGGCCGGCTCGCTGACGCTGATCGGAGCGACGGCTTCGGAGGGATCTTGGCCGGCGTTGCGGAAGATGGACCGAACCCTGGCAGCGGCGTACTGCAGGTATGGCCCGGTGTTGCCGGTGAGGGCGACCATCCGGTCCAGATCGAAGATGTACTCGGTGTCGTGAGCCACCGAAAGGTCGGCGTACTTGATGGCGCCGACGCCGATCTGCGGCGCGATGGTGGCCCTGGTGGCCTCGTCGAGGTCGGGCCGTGCTTCGTCGATCACCCTCTTGGCAGTGGTGTTCGCCTCGCCGACCAACTCCATCAGCCGCAACGGGTTTCCGGACCTGGTGCGCATCATCTTGCGGTCGGGACCGAGCACATTGCCGATCTGCACGTGCATGATCTGCACGCCTTCCGGCACCCACCCCGCCTTCCGGGCGGTGTCCCACACCATGTTCAGGTGCAGTGCCTGCGGGGCGCCGATCACGTACAGGATCCTGGTGGCGTGCAGTCGTTCGATACGATACTTGATCGTCGCGAGATCCGTTGTGTCGTAACCGTATCCACCGTCCGACTTGCGGATGATCAGCGGCACCGGCTTTCCCTCACGGCCGGTGTAGCCGTCCAGGAACACGCAGAGCGCGCCGTTGCTGATGGTGGCGATGCCCCGTTGCTCCAGCTCGTCGCAGATTCCGGCCAGCTGATCGTTGTAGATGGATTCACCGGCCAGGTCGGCGTCGGTCAGCGTGACGCCCAACGCGGAGTAGATGCGGTTGAAGTACACCTTGGACAGCTCCACCAGTTCGTGCCAGAGCCGCAGGGTGTCAGCATCACCGGCCTGCAGCGCGACCACCCTGGCGCGGGCGAGATTTGCGAAACTGTCGTCGGCGTCGAACTTCTCCCGCGCGTGCTGGTAAAACGCATTCGGGTCCGTCTGCACCAGGTTCGCCTCTGGGGATTCCTCGCCGGCGTCGAGCAGGTGCTCGATCAGCATGCCGAACGGCGTGCCCCAGTCGCCGACATGGTTCTGCCGGATCACCGTGTGGCCAAGGTGTTCCAGTGTTCTGGCCAGCGAGTCGCCGACCACCGTCGTTCGCAGGTGGCCGGCGTGCATCTCCTTCGCGACGTTCGGCGCCGAGTAGTCGACGGCCACGATCTGCCGCTGTTCGGTCGGCACCCCCAGCCGGTCGTCGCCGGCAAGGGCGAGAGTCTGTCCGGCGATCCAGTCGCCGTCCAGGGTGAGGTTGACGAACCCGGGCCCACTGATCTGGACCGCGCTGCACACCCCGACGACATCGAGCTCGGCGACGATCTTCTCGGCGACATCGCGCGGCTTCATGCCAAGCTTCTTCGCCAACGGCAACGCGGCATTGGCCTGCAGGTCGGCAAACTGGCTGGGGCGCAGCACCGGATCGGCATGCGCGTACTCGTCGCCGAAGGCGGCGGCGATGGCGGCGGAGATCCGCGGGGTGAGTTCGTCGGCAGGTGATGGCACCCCGCCAGCGTAACGATGCTGCCGGGATGGAGCGGCCGTCAGGCCGCGCGCTCCAGCACAACCACCGGAATGTGCGACCCTGCGTTGTCTCTTACCGCCATAGGACCCGCGAAGTGGGGAAGGGACTTCGCGGGTCTGATGGCGGTTATCGAGGCGCCATCCGCAGCGAGCCGTCCATCCGGATCACCTCGCCGTTCAGGTAGTCGTGCTCGGCGATCATCAATGCCAGCTGGGCGTACTCGTCGGCGGTGCCGAGTCGAGCCGGGAACGGCACCGAGGCCGCCAGCGAGGTTCGGAACTCCTCGGTGATGCCGGCCATCATCGGGGTATCGATGATGCCTGGCGCGATGGTCATTACCCTGATCCCGAACTGGGCCAGGTCACGGGCGGCCGGTAGACACATCCCGGCAACCCCGCTCTTGGACGCCGAGTAGGCGATCTGTCCGATCTGCCCGTCGAATGCGGCCACCGATGCGGTGTTGACGATCAGCCCACGCTGGCCGGCCTCGTCGACCGGATCGGTGGTGGACATCGCCTCCGCGGCCAGCCGTAGGACGTTGAAGGTGCCGACGAGGTTCACCGAGATCACCGTCTTGAACAGGTCGAAGTCGTGGACTCCCTTACCGGACAGGATGCGCGAGGCCCAGCCGAGTCCTGCGCAGTTCACCGTCATCCGCAGTGGGACGCCGGATTCAGTGA
>JALYVF010000229.1 GCA_030853385.1 Actinomycetota bacterium
GCTCAACAGCCCGGAGTTCGTCGACCGCACCCCGCTGCAGATCTATGCCGTGCTGCTCGACCGCGGCCGCTACCTGTGTTCGATCTCGAGCATGTATCGGATCCTGGCCGCCAACGGCCAGATCAAGGACCGGCGGCGGCTGGCCCGCCACCCGGCACGGGTGCGCCCGGAACTGATCGCGACCGGCCCGGGGCAGGTGTTCACCTGGGACATCACCAAGCTGCGTGGCCCGGTCAAAAGTTCCTATTTCGACGCCTACGTGATGATCGACATCTACTCCCGCTACATCGTCGGCGCCTGCGTGCACGCAGGAGAATCTGCTGTGCTGGCAGAGGAAATGATGCGCGAGGTCTTCACCATCCACGGCACCCCACAGGTCGTGCACGCCGACCGGGGCACCTCAATGACTTCCAAGACCGTGGCTGTGCTGCTCACCGATCTCGGTGTGACCCGCTCACATTCACGCCCGAGGGTCTCCAATGACAACCCGTTCTCGCCAGTCCTGGTTCAAGACGATGAAGTACGCCCCGGTCTTCCCCGACCGGTTCGGCTCGCTGCAGCACGCCCGGGTCTTCCTCGACGAGTTCGTCCAGCATTACAACCACGAACACCGCCACACCGGCATCGGGCTGCACACCCCCGCCGACGTCCACTACCGCCTCGCCCAGGCCACCAACGCCCGTCGCGTCCAGACCCTGGCGACAGCTCGCGCAGCAACCCCGCACCGGTTCAGCAGCGACCTCGACCCGAAAATCCTCGACCTACCCATCGCCGCCTGGATCAACCCGCCCATCACCCAGACCGAAGATCAAGAACAGGAGACCATCACCGCAGCCGCATGACTCCCGCTGGCCTCAGCCACCTTGAAAAATTCCGTACGGGCGAGCAGCCCGGCCGCACCGCTGGTCCGTCACGGCGGCGAACCTCCGCCCTAAGCAGAGCCGCTACCCAACCCCGAGCTTCATCGCATCGCTGTCCCGTTCGCCGATTCTCGGAGCTTGTGTGGGCAGCGTTAAGGGCGTTCAATAGGAGGCCCCGGAGAACGGATGACGACTATGACGGTCGAGAACACGGCATCGGTGCTCAAGTTCGCCCCCCAACCCGTCAGCGACGTCGAGGTCCAGGCGTGGGTCTCCTTGGCCCACCGGATCGCCGACACCGCCAAGCCACCCGCGCGGGTCGAGGCCCTCCACGCTGCAGTCCACGCCTTCTACCGCTCACTCGGCAGCCACACGAACCTGCACCCGACCAATGCCGAGGAAGCAGCGCAACTCGACGAGGTGCAGAACCTGCTAACCACCCTGCAAACCCGCGTCACGGCGGCCCAAGCTCACCAGGCTCTGGCCGAGTCGGATACCAGCCATTCACCACTGCAGCCGCCGCCCGACCAGGCGATAACGCCACTGCGACTCCCCGGCGTGCCCGCTGGTGGTCCGCCAGCCACTCCCAGCCAGCGCGGCGCACCCATCCCCGGCTTCCGGCTCCAGCTAGCTAGACGACGCCGGAACTCTTAACGCGCTCGTTGTCCGGTCACTCCCAGCGCAAGAAGCCACTCCGCGAAACCCGCAACACGGGCGGTGTAGGCGGCGGCAGTGCGTTCCTGCGCTGACCGCTCCCGCAGCAACCACTCTTCGAACTCGTCCAGTACGTCACGCACGTCCGCGCGGCGCTGATCACGATGAATCGCCATCTCGGCTCTCCTCGACCCGTGCCAAGCGATCCAGGCGACCGCCCAGTCAGATCAAGCGAACCCCACCCATGCCGACGATAGTTATGTTGACCAGTTCGCCCCTCGACGCCCGTCAGCGCAGAGACCCACGAAGCCGGTCAACATAACCACGAGGTCGACATACCATCGCCAGATCACTACTCGAAACCGGCGGCTTCAGACCACGACTACACCCTCAAATCGGATGAGCCCCTTAACGACCCCGGGTCGACTAGACGTTGTGGAACTCCTGCACTCGTCACATACGCCGGCGATCAATCGCTTCCCTACGTAGAGCGAAACTGGGCCTGGTCCGCTGTCGCTGTAGGCTGCTACGCAGTCGCATGGGGCCCGGGCTACGGTCGCGATGAGGCCAAGCAGCCGCATAGCCGGCAGATCATGATCGATCGCGTCGCCCACGAAGTTCTCACCGCGATTCCGTGCCGATGTGTCCGGGCTACCTCGAGCTGGGCTAACACCCGCCCCGAAAGGATGGGAACCATGTTGGGACTGCTCCTCACTGTAGACAAGGCGTCGCCAATATCTGCCTACGCTGCGGACAGTCCGTACCACCACCACCACCTAGCTGCGCCATGATGCCCGGCCAGCCAGATTGGCGTGCCTGCGGGCAACAAATGGCAAGGACGATCGCGTGAACCCAAAGCCCGACGAACAGGACGCGTCGACCGCGTCCGCCCGACCACGCCGATCCCGCACCGGCCGGCTCGTCCTGATTACCACCACCATCACGCTCCTCATCTCTACCGCCGTCCTCCTCTGGGCAGCCCTACTCCTCCTCAGCAGACACTGAACAGCAACCATCCACGACGCGAACCGATGGACTGAGCCTCCCCAAAACCGTGGAGGCCCGAGAAACTGAAAGAGTTTGCAATCGGTGTTCCGGCCGTTCAACAGCTAGCGGAGCGCTTAAGCACTCAGGCTTCCCGAACGCCCCCGAGGGATACCTCGGGGCGTCGACAGCCTCGGCTCGCGCTGAGCCGTTGTCAAGGGCCATTGAGTTCTGCCCAGAGGCGGTCGTGAAACCTGCCCGGTGACGGTCACGAAAACTGCCCAGTGGTGGCCATGGGATCTGCCCAGGGGTTGGCCATCACCGGCCGGTTGGTGTCAGGTCAAGGCCATCACTCCTTGCCCGGCGAGTGCTTGGGACAGCCGCACCGAGTCGCCGGAGGTTCGGCAGACGTGGGCGTGGTGCAGGAGCCGGTCGACGGTCGCGGTGGCGAGGGTTTTGGGCATCAACTCATCGAACGCGGCCGGGTGCAGGTTCGAGCTGATCGCGACGGAGCGTTTCTCATACGCAGCGTCGACGAGGCGGTAGAGACCTTCGGCGGCGTCCTGGGCAACCGGCAAAAGGCCTATGTCATCAACGACGACCAAATCAGCGCGTAGGACCCGGGCGATGGCCTTGGACACGGTGTCATCGGCGCGGTGGCGGCGTAGCAGCCCGCCGAGGTCTTCCAGGGTGAACCAGGCCACCTTGAGCCCGGCCTCGACGGCCTGCTGGCCGAGGGCTTCGAGCAGGAACGTCTTCCCGGTCCCGGACGGTCCGCAGACGACGAGGTTCTCCCGCCGGTGCACCCATTCCAGGGTGCGTAGGGCCTGCTGGGTCGGCGCCGGGATCGAGCTGGCCGTCGGCGTCCACGCGTCGAACGTCTTGCCGGTCGGGAACGCCGCGGCGGCGCGGCGGGTGGCCAACGCGGACCGTTCCCGCCCGGCGGCCTCTTCGGTGAACAGGGCCCGGAGCACCTCGGCCGGTTCCCACCGTTGCGCTTTCGCGGTCGCGATCACCTCCGGCGCGAGCCGGCGGATATGCGGCAGCCGCAGCCGCCGCAGCAACGCCTCCAGGTCATCGGGTAGGGGCGGTGCGAGCGGAACCCCCGCGACCGGAACCCCTGCTGACATAGGGGTGTTCTGCGTATTCACCGTGGTTCGGGTCGCGCTCATGACGACCCCTCGCGCGCACTGGTGGCGCTGTCACCGGTGACGGCGCTGCTGGTGCCGAACGCGGCCCAACTGGCGGTTCCTTGCGCGAGGCTGTGGTCCTCACCGGCCCGGTGCAGCTGCCCGGCGCGGGTCCGGGCGTGGTGGTCCAGGATCGAGGCCAGGTCATGCTCACCGAAGCGGGCGTTGACCGCGGCGTGCCCCAGCGCCCAGTCGACCTCGACCCCGCCGACCAGCTTCGCGGTGGTCACCGCGGCCGCCATCTTCACCCGCATTCGCGCGGTGCCCGCGGCGGCGGCCTCGGTCAACCACAACCTCGCCCCATCACCGAGGGCGAGGAACTCACCCTCAGCCGCGGTCCGCGGTCTCGGCGCCCGGTCCAGCCCGGCCGGCGCCGGCGGGAAATGGTTGTCCTGCAGTTGTGGGCTGCCCGGTGTCGCCCGCCGGTGCCGCGCGACTTCGACCGGCCCGCCGTGCCCGACGTGGACGATGATCACCTGCTCGCCCGTCCCGACACCGTGGGTGCGGACCCACACCTGCGCCCCGAGTAGGTGGTGCGGCACCGAGTATTGCCCGCCGTCGAAGGCGACCATCGGGGTTTTGGCCGCGACGGTGCGGGTCACTCCGAACGCGACCGTATGCACCAGCTCGGACAGCCGGTGCGAACGCGACCGTATGCACCAGCTCGGACAGCCGGTGCAGCCGCGCCTGTTCCTCGGCGAGCATGTCGACCGGCGCGCGGCGGGTCACCCGATGCACCCGGGTGTTGACCAGCTCGCAGAACGCCGCGCACGCCGCCTCCAACTCAGCGAACGACCCATACGCAGCAAGCAGGTTCGTGTCCTTCGGGACCAGGTCGGCCTTGGCCAACTTCACCGTCGATTCCGACCCGCCTTTGGAGGCGGGGCCGGCCGGCTCGCACGTGTGCACCGTGACGCCGTAGTGGCGGGCGAAGGCGAGCATCTGCGGGTTGCGCACCGCGATCCCCGCGACGTGTTCGACCGTCACGGTCTTCTCGTTGTCGGTCAGTACATACGTCGGGACCCCACCCACCCGGCGCAGGGTGACGTCCAGCGACGCGAACACTGAGGGCATCGTCTTGTCCCGTAACGCGAGCACGACCCGGAATCGCGACCAGGCCAGCCACGCGCAGAACAGCACCGTTCGCACCCCGTCGATGACTGGGCCGTCGCCGAAGTCGTATTGCAGCCACATTCCCGGCTCGGTCACCCACGGCCGGTGCACCCGAATACGGCCCGACGTGAACGCCGACCGCACCGACGCGACCGCACGCCGGGTCGTGCGTTCCGAACCCTGATAGCCCAACGCGAGCAGCTTGTCGTGGGCGACGTCGGCGCGGATCTTGCCCTTGGAGTGCTCCATCCACTCCTCGAGCTTGGGCAGGAACTCATCAATCAACAGCGCCCGCGCGGCCGGCTGATCAGTTAACCGGCCCGCATCGCGGGCCGCGACATGCTTGGCGACCGTGTGATGCGAACAGCCCGCCAACTCCGCGGCGTCCCGCAACGACCCGGTCAGGTCGAAAGCTTCCAACATTTTCATGATCTCCTCGGCAGACTTCACGGTGTCCGTTCCTCGGGTGACGGCGCTTCAGCACCGCCACCACACCCGAGGAAGGGGCCTCCAACCGCACGACGCGGCGAGGCAGAAGACAAAGTGTCGGGCAGATCCCATGACCGTCAGCGGGCAGTTTTCATGTCCGCCACCGGACAGTTAGTTGGCCGTCTCCGGGCAGTCTTCCATGACCGCTGTCAGCCGTCGCGTCCGGTCAGGGCACGGCACGATGGATGATGCGGTGCAAGCCAGTGCTCAACACGTTCGCCGACCGATTCCCGGCCGCCGAAGACTACCGATGGAAACCGCCGGGAACACCAACTTACCCCCGGCAGATAACTGTCGGTTCGGTCGTGCTGTAGAACGAAGTGATGACCACACACCGCGTTGCCGGCGGGCAACCTCAGGGGCCCGAGATGGGCCGGAGCTGGCGGATGCTCACCGCATCGCGGAGCCGGATAGCGGTGATGTTCATTGCTGGCTGCGCGGCCGCGGTGCTGGTGGGGATGTCGACCCGGTGGCTGTATGCACCTCTGGCCGGTTGGGACGTGGCGGCGGTGATCTTCTCGGCGTGGGCGTGGGGTGCCATCGGTTTCTTCGACGCGGCCCGCACGGCCGCGCACGCCACTCGAGAAGACCCGGGTCGCAGTGTGACAGGTGTCCTGGTGCTGGTCGCTGCCATCGCCAGCATGGCGGGCGTGGGCGTGATCATTGCTCTTGCCAACTCCGCCAAAGGTGCAACGCAGGATCTGCTAGCCGGCTTCGGCCTGCTCAGTGTCGCGCTGTCCTGGTTCACCGTGCATACCCTCTTCACGCTGCGCTACGCCTACCTGTATTTCCGTGGCGCCGCTGGAGGCATCGACTTCAACCAGAAAACGCCACCCAGGTACGTAGACTTTGCCTATCTCGCCTTCACGATCGGCATGACGTTCCAAGTCTCAGACACCGACATCAGGGCGCCCAAGGTACGGGCCACCGCCCTACGGCATGCCTTGTTGTCCTTTCTGTTGGGTGCCGTCATCCTGGCCTCCACCATCAACTTGCTCGCAGGGCTGGGCGGTAAGAGCGCCGGCTAGCTGTAGTGACCCGAGAGGTTGTTGACGGCGCGCCTGCGTGAAAGTGGGAGGACCTCCTGACGGAGTGGATGACGCGCCAGCGGCCTCGGATAATGCGCAGCATCGCCGGAAGATTCATGTGGTCCCGCTGGCGCAGGAAGCAGTCCTATCTGGGCGGGGAGCAGGCAGCAACGAGTACGCACCCCAATCCCCGAGTGAGGCGTGATCACCCGGTGCTGACGACTTGTGCGCTGCGGCGTGACGCTGACCGGTGTGATCCCGAAAGAGCGTGGCGATGTAGCCGAGAAGCGCAGCGGCGGCAACAATACCCAGCAGCACCGGGAGCCGGCCGGGACACACGCGCACTCCACCCACATGCGCGTAGCGTCGTCCTGACCCCAGCACCAGCGCTGTCCGACACTGTCCAGTCGCGTGACGTCGTAAGTGCGTTGATCGCCTCATCCGATGAACCCGGGGTTGCACGCGCCGCCCATCTCCGCCGACAGCGAGTAGGTAGAACCAACTAATGACAACCCCAGATCCTGCCGCGCAGCCCGAGGTCAACAACGCCATCCACAACAGCAACGAGAACGCCGCGGCAGCCGATGCCGGACTATGCGGCAGGACCCACCTAGCAAGCGGGCGTCTGTGCCTGCTGCCTGAACGTCACCCCGGCGGCTGCGACTTCCGGCAAGAAAACGACGTTCCACGCGCGATCGACATCCGCTAGGTGGCTGGTGTCGAACGGCTGTCTGAGGGAGCCTGATTCCGGAGCGTTGTCGAGCGGGTGGTTTGGCTCGCG
>JALYVF010000264.1 GCA_030853385.1 Actinomycetota bacterium
ATGCTGCGCCGGCCGCCGCCGGCCAGCCCTGCCGCAGCTGCGGCGCGGCTCCTGGGCAATCCAGTTGCACCGGCTGCCCGCTGTGCGCGGCGATGGCGGCCTTGCGCGGCGAACGTCCGGAACTCACCGCCCGGCTGGTCGACGGCGCGCTGTCGATCGTCAGCGGATTACGATCGCTGATCGGCGACCTGCCGGCGAACCCTGCCGGCGGCGGACACGAGCAGACCACCGCACCCTGGAACGGCACCAACACCGACACCCCAGCAGCGCAACACGGCGGCCGGTCAGCGCCGGCCGGGCAGCGCACCGCCGAACGGATCGACATCAGATGACCGCACCTACCCACACAGTGGGCATCGACATCGGCGGCACTTCGGTACGCGCCGCCGTCGTGGACGCCGACGGCGGCATCGTCGCCGCCACCAGAGTGCCGACGCCGCACACCGCCACCGAGACCGAGGACCTGCTGGTCGCCCTGGTGGACGAACTGCGCGGAGTTCATCAGATCTCTGCCGTCGGGCTGGCCGTTGCCGGGTTCGTCAGCACCGACAGGGAAGAGGTGATGTTCGCGCCGCATCTCGCCTGGCGCGATGCCAAGGTCCCCGCCCTGCTCGCCGAGCGACTCGGGTTGCCGGTGGTGATGGACCACGACGTGAACTCCGCGGTCTGGGCCGAATACACCCGCGGCGCGGCAATCGGTTCGCCGGTGGCGCTGTTGATCGCGCTGGGCACCGGGATCGGCGCCGGCCTGGTGACCGGCGGCCGGATCTACCGTGGCGCCCATGGCGTCGCCCCAGAGCTCGGCCACCTGGTCGTGGTACCCGAAGGTCGTCGCTGCACCTGCGGCAAGCGTGGCTGCTGGGAGCGCTACTGCTCAGGTACCGCGCTGGCCGCTACCGGTTTGCACAGGTGGCAACAGGCCGGCCGGGAACTGCCAGACGACCTGCTCGACGTCGAGGTGACAGGGACAGTGGTTGCCAAGGCGGCCGCCGACGGCGACCCGGAGGCCATGGAGGCAACCGACGAACTCGGCTACTGGCTGGGTATCGGACTGGCGCTGGCCGCCGACGTGCTTGACCCGGAAGTGATCGTGATCGGTGGGGGAGTGTCCGGCGCTGCGCCGCTCTACCTGCCGCGGGCCAAACAAGTGATGGAGGCGACCATCACCGGCGGCCGGCATCGGCCGCACCCGCGGATCGAGATGGCCGCCTTCGGCGACCGGGCAGCCGTCATCGGAGCCGGATTGCTTGCCCAGCAAGAGGTAATGGCCGGCCGGAGCGACTGAGCTCAGGCCCCTTCACACCTGCTCGTCGTCCTCGAGGTCGCTGCCGGCATGTCGGCGCATGCCGGCCAGCAGCAGACCGCACCCCGCGAAGATCAGCGAACCGGACAGGATGATGATGCCGTTCGGACTGACGGTGAGGAGGTTCGGCCCGATCAGCACGAAGATGCCGCAGACGATCAGCACCGCTGCCAATACCGTGCGGAGCTTGGGTTTCTTGATCGGCGGCGGGTCGGCCGGCACGAAATGCTCGGTGTCTGCCGCATACTCGGCTTCCTTGCGGGCTTGTTCGGCGGTGAAGGCGGCAACCTCTGCCTCCCTTTCGGCACGCCGGAATTCCCGGCGCTGCCGGCGCTGTTCGGCCGAGTCGATCACCGCGCGGCCGAGGTAGCCATCCGGCGGTTTGCCTACCTCATCTCCGGATTTCGTTGTGCCCCACTGCATATCGGCCGACATCTCGGAGACGATCGCGGAGAATCGGCGGTCGATCTCCTCGTCGTCCCACTGACTCTCGCCATCGGCGGGTTGCTGACTGGGGTCTTCGTCGTCGTGGCCGTTGCCGTCGGCGCTGCGGTGATCGGGGCAGCGATCGTCGCCGCCGTCCGGAATCGCCGCCGTCATGCCGTCACCCGCTCGATGAAGGTAACCGACTCTGCAAAGATCAATTCCGCATCGTAGTCCAGGGTGGCGACGTGATAACTGTTCTCCAGCAACACCTCTCGCCGGTCGGTCGACGACACTTCGGCCAGCACGATTGCTGCGTTGGCCGGCTCGACAACGTGATCGACCTTCGAATGCAGCAGCAGCAGCGGACTGGTGACCAGCGGCAGATCCCGCCGGACCGTCTTCCAGGCAGCCTGCAACGACAACGCGGCAGCAACCGGGATCCGCTTGTAGCCCTTCTCTTGGGCGCCCGGCTTGGCCAGATCGTCGGTGATACCCGGCAGCGATGGCATCACCTTCAGCAGTACCGGCTGCAGTTTTCGCAGCACCGGGGCGAACTTGGCGTCCAGCCGTGTCGACATCACCGACGGGTTCACCAACACCAGCCCGGCGATCTTGTCTGTGGCTCGCTCGGCGGATAGCTCGGCCAGCCGCAGCGCTAGCGTTCCGCCCATCGACAATCCACCCACCACCACCGAACGGCAGCGGGTCGACAGCTCGGCCAACGACGCGGTGACGGTGGCCAGCCAGTCGTCGAAGGTGGTGGAGTTCATGTCTTGCCAGACGGTGCCGTGGCCGGGCAGCAGCGGCAGCCGGACCGGGTAGCCGGCTTCGACCAGATGGTCGGCCCATGGCCGCAGTGAGCTGGGTGATCCGGTGAATCCGTGGCACAACAACACCCCGACATCACGGCGCGCACCGCCGTCATCGGAGAAGGCACTTTCGTCGGACGCGTCGGTCACCTGTCCATCGTTGCACGTCGCGGCGGGCTGGGCTGTTTCCTGTCGCGGGCGTACGGTAGTTCGAGGCTCGTTGAGATGAGTGGGTGAGGCGAGAAGTGGTCTGGTATCTGATGAAGTACGTCCTGATCGGGCCGGTGTTGCGGTTGTTCTTCCCGTGCAAGGTATCCGGCGCCGAGTATCTCCCGGCCGATGGCGGAGTGATTCTGGCCGGCAATCATGTTTCGGTGGCAGATTCGTTCTTCACCCCGCTGCACATCAAGCGCAGGGTCACCTATCTGGCTAAGAGCGAGTACTTCACCGGGAGGGGCGTTAAGGGTCGGCTGAAGAAGTGGTTCTTCACCGGGATTGGTCAGGTGCCGATCGACAGGGGTGGTGCATCGGCCGCGCAGGAAGCGTTGAACACCGGCGTGCGGCTGCTGCGCCAGGGCCAGGTGGTGAGCATCTACCCGGAGGGCACCAGGTCCCCGGATGCCAGGCTCTACAAGGGCAAGACCGGCGTCGCCAGGATGGCCCTCGAGGCGGGTGTGCCCGTCGTTCCGTTGGCCATGATCGGCACCGAAAAGGTGAATCCGATCGGCACCAAGATGTGGCACCCGCGACGCATCCAGCTGGTGCTCGGCCGTCCGCTGGACTTCTCCCGCTACGAAGGCATGGTCGGCGACCGGTTCGTCGAGCGGTCGATGACCGACGAGATCATGTACCGCATCATGGAGTTGTCCGGCCAGGAGTACGTGGACGTCTACGCAGCCAAGGTGAAGTCGGACCTAGAAAACGCGGCGAAGGCGGCAGAGGCCGCCGAAGGCACCGGTCCCGGCACCGTCACCCGCCTCCCTGGAACCAGGGCAAGCTGACTTGACGCACCGCATTCCGGCGTCGACCGAATCGTCGGTCGCCCGCTACTTCTACGACTGCGAGTTCATCGAGGACGGGGTGACGATCGACCTGGTGTCGATCGCCGTCATCGCCGAGGACGGCCGCGAGTTCTACGCCGTCTCCACCGAGTTCGACCAGGCCAGGGCCGGGGATTGGGTGCGCAGGAACGTGCTGGACAAGCTGCCGCCGCCGTCGTCCACAGTGTGGCGGTCGCGTCGGCAGATCCGCGAGGGGCTGGCGGCTTTCCTGCTGGCGCCCGGCCTACCCGTCGAGCTGTGGGCCTGGTTCGCCGCCTACGACCATGTCGCGCTGGCCCAACTGTGGGGCGCGATGCCGGCGCTGCCTAAACGGATCCCGCGACTGACCCGGGAAATTCGTCAGTACTGGGAGGCTGCCGGCAGCCCGCCGCTCCCGCAGCACACCACCGACCGGCACAACGCGTTGGCCGACGCCAGGCTGGCCTTGGCCCGCTGGCAGGTCGCCGACCGGGTGCTGATGTCGAACGAGCGTCACGCACTGCCTACGCTTGAGCAGTGAACTGGACCGTCGACATCCCGGCAGACATCCTGCCGACCCTGCCGCCACTGCCCGACCAGATGGGCGACCAGCTGTATCGCGCCCTCGACCGGCCTGCCCAGCAGCAGCCGGACTGGCCGGATCAGCAGCAGGTGCTCGCGGTCCGCGCGGTGCTGGAGTCGGTACCGCCGGTGACGGTTTCCTCCGAGGTGGACAGGCTGCACCAGCAGCTGGCTGCGGTGGCCAACGGCGAAGCCTTCCTGCTGCAGGGCGGCGACTGTGCCGAGACGTTCGTCGACAACACCGAGCCGCACATCCGGGCCAACATCCGCACCCTGCTGCAGATGGCCGTGGTGCTCACCTACGGGGCGTCGCTGCCAGTGGTGAAGGTGGCCAGGATCGCCGGCCAGTATGCCAAGCCACGGTCGTCCACCCTGGACGCGCTCGGCCTGCCGTCCTACCGCGGCGACATCATCAACTCGATCGCCACCACACCCGAAGCCAGGGTGGCCGATCCATCGAGGATGATCCGCGCCTACGCCAACGCCTCCGCCGCGATGAACCTGGTGCGGGCCGTCACCGGCGCCGGGATGGGCGATCTGGCCATGGTGCACGAATGGAACCAGGAGTTCGTGCACACCTCGCGGGCCGGCCAGCGCTACGAGCGGGTGGCCGCCGAAATCGACAGAGCCATGCGCTTCATGGATGCCTGCGGTGTCGACTCACACAACCTGCACTCGGTGGAGATCTTCTCCTCCCACGAGGCGCTGCTGCTGGAATACGAACGCGCCATGCTGCGCCTGGACACCACCGGCGACAAGCCGAGGCTGTACGACCTGTCCGGTCACTTCCTCTGGATCGGTGAGCGGACCAGGCAGCTGGACGGTGCGCACATCGCGTTCGCCGAGCTGCTGGCCAACCCGATCGGCGTCAAGATCGGCCCGACCACCAGCCCGGACGAGGCGCTGGAATACGTGGAGCGGCTCGATCCGCACTGCACGCCCGGCCGGCTCACCCTGGTGTCCAGGATGGGCAACGGCAAGGTGCGGGAGGTGCTGCCACCGATCATCGAGAAGGTGCAGGCGTCCGGTCACAAGGTGATCTGGCAGAGCGACCCGATGCACGGCAACACCCACGAGTCGTCCACCGGGTTCAAGACCAGGCATTTCGACCGGATCGTCGACGAGGTGCAGGGCTTCTTCGAGGTGCACGCCGAGCTGGGTACCCATCCCGGCGGCATCCATGTCGAGCTGACCGGGGAGGACGTCACCGAATGCCTTGGCGGTGCCCAGGAGATTTCCGACGCCGATCTGGCCGGTCGCTACGAGACGGCCTGCGATCCGCGGCTGAACACCCAGCAGTCGTTGGAGCTGGCGTTCCTGATCTCGGAGATGCTGCGCGGCTGACCGAACCCTCGGCGCTGCGCTCGGTCAGAGGACCGTCAGGAATACGGTGCCGCCCGGCGCGATGCGCTCGCCGCCCCGCGGGCTCTGCGAGAGCACTCCCGACGATCCGAACCTGAACAGGCCGAGCAGCTGGTAGTGCAGCCCGGCGCCGTCGACGGTCTGCTTGGCGTCCGACAGGCTGCGGCCGGCGACACTTGGCACCGTCACCGCGTTCGACGGGTGCAGGATGACGGCAGGATTCGCCGGGTCGACCCGCGCACCGGCCGCCGGGTCGGTGCCGACGATGCTGCCGGAGTCGATACCGGCGTCGAACTGTGGATCGCCGATGCTGACGTCGAACCCGGCTGCGGCCAACCTCGCCTTGGCAGCTTCGGTGGTGAGATCGCGGACAGCTGGCATCAGCAGCGAGGTGTCGACCACCAGCTGCACCGCGCTGCCGCGCGGATGATGTTGCCCTGCTTCGGGTTCGGTACCCAGAACGGTGCCGTCGGCCGAGTTCGGGTCGAACCGCTGGATCGGCGTGCCAACGGTGAACCCGGTGACGATGAGCTTGTTCTCGGCATCGTCCGCGGACTTGCCCGTCACCTCGGGAACTACGATCGGCGGTGGACCGAGCGAGGTGATCAGGGTGACGGCGGCACCGGTGTGCACCGCGGTCCCGGCAGCGGGAAAGGTGCGCAGCACCCGGCCCGCCGGCGTCGCATCGTCGTAGGCCGCCACCGGAACCACTGCGTCGGCCGCCGGCGTCACCGTGAGGCCGGCGTCGGTGAGCAGCTCGCTGGCCGTGTCCACATCGGTGCCGGCGCGAATCTGCGGAACGGTGGGCCGGCCGGTGGAGACCACCAGCTCAACGGGGGAGCCGCGAAGCAGCTTGGCACCGCTGCCCGGCGTGGTGAGAGTGACGGTGCCGGCCGGCGCCACGTCGTCGCTGGCGGTGTCCACCTGCGGGATGAGCCCGGCATTCCGGATCGCCGATTCGGCTGCCTGCTGGACCATCCCGACCGTCTTCGGTGCGTACGCCCACCTGCCGTCACCGATCCACCAGCCGGCCACTGCCGCTGCCGCCCCCAGCAGCACGATGACGATGACCACGATCAGTCGCCGTAGCCATCGGCGTTGCCGGGCTGGTTGGTGCGCAACGGATTCGGCC
>JALYVF010000271.1 GCA_030853385.1 Actinomycetota bacterium
CTCGCGATCCCAGTCCGCCCCGCTCAGGCCGAGCCCGCGGGAATAGTTCTGCAGCTCCACCGCACTCGGGATGCCGACACCGGCAACGTCGTCGATGTCCCGGCCGAGCTCGGTGATCATGCCGTCGAAGCTGGTTTGCAGGGTGGTCAGATGAGGAACTCGAGCCGCTGGATCGCCGTCGAGCGCGAGACACCCGGCGGTCGTCGACCGCATCCCGGGGGTCGCCGGAGTCTGCGGCACCGACCCCTTCCGGCTGATGGACAAGTTCCTGCGGCAGGTGAAGGACGCCGGATTCTCCGGAGTGCAGAACTATCCGACGGTGTGCCTGTTCGACGGCATCATCAGGGCGAACCTGGAAGAGACAGGCCTCGGCTTCTACAAGGAGGCCGAGATGATCGCCGAGGCGCACGCGCTTGATCTGTTCACCGCCAGCTACGTCGCCAATCCCGACGAAGCGGTCGCGATGGCGAAAGCCGGTGCCGACGTCGTCGTTCCGCACATGGGCCTGACCACCTCAGGGATGATCGGCGCCCAGACCGCCCTCACCATCGAGGAGTGCAAGGTGAAGGTGGCCGAGCTGATGCAGGCCGCCCGTGAGGTGAATCCCGACGTGCTGATCGTCTGCCACGGCGGGCCCATTTACAGCCCGGACGAGGCGGCCGAGGTGATCCGCGACGTACCCGGCGTCGACGGATTCCTGGGCGCATCCAGCATGGAACGGCTGCCCACCGAAGTGGCAATGGTTGAGCACATGACGAAATACGTCAACATCAGGCTGCCCGCGCGCAGCCAACAGGAGGTCTGAACACCCGTGTACCGAATGACGATTCTCTACGGAATACCCACCGACCCCGAAGCGTTCCGGCGCTACTACTACGACACCCACATCCCGCTCGCCCGCCGGATGAAGGGGCTCACCGGCTGGAACCTGCAATGGATCGACAACGACCCGGCTGCCCCTGGTCAGTACCTGCTGGTGGCGGACTTGTACGCCGAGTCGGCCGACGCGATGAATGCGATCCTCGCCTCCCCCGAGGGCAAGGCGGCCAGCGCGGATCTGGACAACTTCGTCACCGGCGGGGTGGAGTTCCTGGCCGGCGTCGAAGAGCAGGTCGACCTCGGATGACGGGCCGGCAGCTCACCGTCGCCGTCGTCGGTCTCGGCTTCGGCCAGGACTTCGTGCCGATCTATCTGAGCCACCAGGACGTTGCCTCGGTGGTGCTGGTCGAGCCGGATACCGCCCGCCGGCAACAGGTCTCGGCTCGATTCGGCATTGCTGATGGCTATGCCGATATCGCCGAGGCGTTGGCCGACCCCACCGTCGATGCCGTGCACATTCTCGCGCCGGTGTTCCTGCATGCGGACATGGTGGTGGCCGCGTTGGACGCCGGAAAACACGTCGCCTGCGCCGTTCCGATGGCCACCACGCTGGCCGACCTCGATCGGATCATCGCCGCCCAACGGCGCAGCGGCACCAACTACATGATGATGGAGACCACCGTCTTCGGCCGGGAATACCTGGTGGTCGACGAGATGCACCGACGCGGCGAGTTCGGCGATCTCGCCCTGTATCGCGGCTATCACATCCAGAACCTCGAGGGCTTCCCGGTGTACTGGCAGGGTTATCCGCCGATGCACTATGTGACGCATGCACTGTCGCCGATCCTGTCGCTACTGGATACCACCGTCGCCAGCGTGCGGTGCCAGGGCGCCGGAAAGCTGGCTGCCGGCAATGCCACCGGCGGATTCAACAACCCGTACCCGACAGAGGTCGGCCTGTTCACCTTGCGAGACAGCGATGTGCTGGCCAACATCACCATGTCGTTCTTCCAGACCGCCCGCAGCTACATCGAAGGCTTCTCGCTCTACGGCGACCGTCGCGGCATCGAGTGGCCGCTGGACAACGAGGGCGACCTGACGGTCTTCGACATGTTTCCGCCGAGCCAGGGCAATCGCGGTAACCGGGTCGAGACGAGATCTCTTGCGCCGCAGGACTTTCCGGAACGGTTGCCGGCATCGCTGCAACAGTTCGTCCGGGAGTCGGAGATCCAGTTGGCCGGCATGCCAGAGCCGACGCAGCTGTCGGCGCAGCACAGCGGCTCGCATCCGTACCTGGTCAACGAGTTCGTCGGCAGCATCGCGGAGAACCGGCCGCCATTGATCGACGCGCTGCGGTCGGCCAACTGGACGGCGCCGGGC
Source organism: Actinomycetota bacterium (assembly GCA_030853385.1). Classification (GTDB taxonomy): domain Bacteria; phylum Actinomycetota; class Actinomycetes; order Mycobacteriales; family Nakamurellaceae; genus Nakamurella. Next base: position 2,200 of record JALYVF010000271.1, read on the forward strand.
ATCTGCGCCCACCAGTCGGCATTGCAGGGCGGCACTGAGGTGCAGGTTCCGCACTACGGCGCTTGACCGGCTGCGTCACCAGCCAGCGTGGTCGCCAGCAGTGGTCACCCTCAGTTTCGTGTGAGATATCGGTCCAGGGCTTCGCGGACGAGCTCGGAGGCGCTCACGCCGCGCTGTTCGGCAGCTTGGTGTAGGCGGTCGCGTAACTCAGTCGGCACCCGTGCTTTGACCTCTGGCGAGTGTCTGCCTGGAGCGGTGAGCGATGGCCTGCCTACTACTCCTGCCTTCAGCAGCGCGTCGGCCGCGATCTCGCCAGCACGCTCTTCGGTGATCCGTCGCCCCTTCTTGTCGAGAACGACGTCGACGTCGAGGTCGACATCCGGCCCCACGGTGTACTTGCGGCTCATGATCTCCTCCGGCGGAATTGACGCGGCATGACGTGGATGACGAGCAGGTAGCCCGCCTCGACTATCGCACCCACCTCCAATTCCGGTCCGCGGATTGAGCACCTCGACGACATTGGGCGGAATCTGCTGAATCGTTCGCACCCAACGCCGTCTGCGCTTGGTCAGCCGGTGCCGATCTGGCGTACCTCGATGGGGGCGAACTCGGCCTCGACCAGCCGGCCGGCGATGTCGACGGCCCGGTCCATGCTCGGGCAGTCGATGATGTAGTAGCCGGCGAGTATCTCCTTCGACTCGACGAACGGGCCGTCGGTGACCAGCGGCTTGCCGCCGCTGGTCCTGACGATCTTCCCGCTCTCCGGCGGCAGCTCGTTGGTTTCGACCAGTTCGCCGGCGCCCCTGAGGTCGGCCTGCACCGCTTCGTGCGCTCGCATCAGCTCGGCATGCGCATCGGCGTCCATGGCATCCCAACCGGCCTGGTTGCCGTAGATCAGCAGCATGTATTTCATGTCCAGCTCCTTGAGTTGATGGGGTTCGTTCGTCCGGGACGTCGGAGCGCGCAGCCCTGTCTCGACATTCTCCTCGGACAGCTGCGCAAATCCGGCTCCGGTGAGCAGTGTCGTCAGGTGGTGTAGCGCTGACCATGGCTGACCGCCAGTGCCGAGACCAGGTCGTCGGCCAGCCGCGGGATCGTGGCTAGGGTGAGTCCGCTGACGGTGATCCGCACCCCGGGTGGGCTGACCTGCCGGAACCGAAAGCCGGGGGCCACCGCCCAGCCGGCCCGCAGCAGGCTGGTCACCGTCGCAGTCTCGTCGTCGACCGGAATCCAGACGTTGAGTCCGGTCTCGCCGATACCGGTAATGCCGCGCTCGGCCAGCTGAGCCATCAGCGAATGGCGGCGGTCGTCGTAGGCAACGGCCGCCTCCGCGACAACCGACGCTGCCGCGTCGCTGGTCCACAGCTGCACCACCAGTCGCTGCAGCACGGTGCTGACCCAGCCGGAGCCGACCCGCATCCGCCCGTCAACCCTGGCGATGGTGGCCTCGTCACCGGCGATCAGCGCCACCCGAAGATCGGGCCCATAAGGCTTGGAGGTGGACCGGACGAAGGCCCACGATTCGGTGGCCCCGCACAGTGAGGCAAGCGGAGCGCCGGCCAACTCCGCCGCGTGGTCGTCCTCGATGAGGACGGTCTGCGGATACCCGGCCAGCACGCCGCGCAACTCCGCCGCGCGCCGGCTGGAGACGACCACCCCGGTCGGATTCTGCGCCCGGCTGGTGATGACGACGGCCCTGGCACCGGCCCGCAGCGCGTCGGCGAGCGCGGGCGCCAGCGGACCTTGCGAATCCATCGCGACCGGCAGCGTGCGGAGGCCGAGGGTGGCAATCAGGTCGAGCGCGTTCGGCCAGCCCGGATCCTCGACGGCGACCGCGTCGCCAGGGCGGAGCTGGGCGGACAGCACCTGACGGATCGCATCCAGTCCCCCAGAGGCAATCGTCATCGCGTCGGTCGGCACGCCGTCGGCGCCGAATCGCTTGCGGGACAACGTCATCAGCTCGGGCAGCAGGTAGTCGGCCGGCACCGCCGCCGACCCGCCAGCGATCGGTGACGAAGTCAGGTCGAGCGCAGGTAACAGCTCAGGATCAGGCTGACCATCGGCCAGGTCGGCAACCCCCGCCTCGACCAGCGGGGCGCTGGATCTGGCGGTCAGTGGCGGGCGCAGGCTGACCTTGGTGCCGTTGCGACCGCCGGTCTCCACCAGACCCCGTTCCCGCAAGAGCTTGTACGCCGAGGCGACGGTGCCGGGAGCCACCCCAAGATCGGTGGCCAGCGCTCGCACGCTCGGCAGCACTTCACCGAGCGCGAGCGCGCCGGCCCTAATGCCCGATTCGAAGCTCTCGGAGATCGCTTTGGCGCTCTGACCCGTTGCCCTATACTGTACCGACACCATTCAACTATTGTACCAGTACAGGAGTCTGCGGTGATGCACGAGCACTACCCGGTAACGGCGACGACCACCCCCACCCGGCACCAGGCGCGAATGAGCTACGACAGGGCCGCTGTCCGTGCGGTGTTGGACGAGGCGGTGCTGTGTCATGTCGGGTTCGTCATCGACGGACAGCCGGTGGTGCTGCCGCAGTTACATGCCAGGGTCGGCGAGCGGCTCTATCTGCACGGTTCCAGTGGCGCCAGGGCGCTGCGGGCTGCCGGTGGCGACGGGCTCGCGGTGTGCGTCACCGTGACGCTGGTCGATGGCCTTGTCCTTGCCAGGTCGGCCTTCAACCACTCGATGAACTATCGATCCGTGGTGATTCACGGAATCGCCACCGAGGTCACCGACACGTCCGACAAGCAGGCGGCCCTGACGTCGCTGGTCGAAGCGGTGGTTCCGGGGCGATCGGCGGCGGTCAGGGGTGCATCCGGCAAGGAGCTGGCGGCCACCACGGTGTTGCGGCTGGAGTTGGAGAACGTCTCACTGAAGACCCGCACCGGTCCGCCGCTGGACGAACAGGCCGATCTCGAGCTGCCCTACTGGGCGGGGGTGCTGCCGATCACCTCGGTTGCAGGCACCCCGCAACCGGCGCCGGAGCTCTCGGCTGGCATAGCAACACCGGAACACGTCCGCTGCTGGGCGCGACCCGCCGATCGGGCCAAGGGGTAACGCCCACCATTACGTGCTGCCCAGCGCCCCGATGAGCAGCAGGCAGGCGGATGCTGGCCGGACTCCCAGGTAGGTACCTGGTACCAGCTCCCGGCTCTCCGGCGAGTCAAATGCCTTGCCGGAGAAGAACACCGGCATGCCAACTGCGTCAACGGCACGCAGCGAGGCAACGGCCTGCGGACGACTGCGCGGCAGTTCGGAGAAGACCACCACGGCTGCCGCTCCGGTGGCCCGGGCCGCCACCTCCAGGGGGCCGTCGACGTCCTGGCTCCGAGCACGCGGCACGGCCGCCGAGCAGTGCGCAGCAGCAACGCCAACAACTCCACCCCGACGGTCTGCACATCGTGCGGACCACAGGCCAACAGCACCGGCTCGATCTCTCGCGGCTTGGGTACCAGACAGGTTTGCCCGTGCAGCCAGGCCAGCACTGCTTCGGTGGCCATCAGGTTCTGTTGCTCATTCCTGGTTCCCGCTGCCCGAAATCGGTTCAGTTCCCGCACCGCGGGGCTTAGCACCCGATCGGCGCAGCCGGCCAAGGACAGCTGCCGTTTTGCCACGCCCAGCGACGTCCCGATGGCGACCGGATCAAGATCGTCCGACGCTTGCAGGATGGTCGCAATTAGCTGCGCTGCAACGGTTTCGGCAACCTCACTGTGGCCCACCGCCATTGGACACGCGTCCCCTTCCATGGCGCCGTCCCGATCGCACGATCGCAGCGGCGAGCAAGCGTGCACGGCATCGACATGACTCCGTTGAGGAGCCCCGCGATCCGATGATGCCCGTCGCAGCCGACTCATAGTCCCTTCCCGATCCACTTGCATAGTTTGGGCACTGGCGCCGGACGGCACCTACGGCGATGGTGAACATGTCCCAAAACGGAGTTGCCGACCAGAGAGAACCCACGTGACGATTCACGCATTCGCCGGCCAGCAACTGCACCACAACGCGCTAGTGGCCGAGCTGATCGACCGCACCAGGCGGGTACAGCGTCCATGCAGCAATGGCGCGGTGTTGGAGATGCTCACCGCATCGATCGTCGACCTCGGCGTGGCCGACTGGGCCGGCATTACCGAGCGATTGGGCCGCAACACCTTCCAGACTCTCGCACCGACCAACGAGCTGGTCGGTGCCCTCGACGTATTGCAGGACCACTGCGCAGAGGGTCCGTATGTGCAGGCCGCCTACGACTGGAGCTGCCTGCACTCCAACGACCTTGCCGGCGATCAGCGGTGGCCACGGTGGGGTGCGGGCGCCGCCGAGCACGGTGTCAAGGCGATGATCAGCGTCAACCTGCATGCCAGCGGATTACCGATCGGAATGCTGAACCTGTACCGATCAACCGCTCAGCAGTACGCCGGGAAGGATCTGGAACTAGCAGAAGTGATCGGGGCGCACGCCTCGATCCTGTTGGACCATCACCGATCTGAGACCCATCTGTGGAATGCGATCGATGCTCGCCACCGCGTCGGCCAGGCGCAGGGGATGCTGATGGAACGATTCCACCTGGACGCCGACAAGGCATTCAAGGTGCTCCGCCGGCTCTCCCAGCAGCAGCACACCAAGCTGCACGTCATCGCGGAGCGGCTCACCAGCTCCGGTCGACTCCCCGAGGAGCTGCATGCCGAGCCCGATCTGGCCGATTTCGGCCCGGGGCTCGCGACGCTGGAAGCCGGGCGTCAGTAGCGATCTGCCGCCGGAGCAGCGCTCGGATCCAGGCTTGCCGTCAGCAGGGCGCAGGCATCGTGAATACCGGTTCCGAGGTAACTGCCGGGCACTCCCCGCCGCGTGCGCGGGGTCGAAAACGCGTTGCCGGCGAAGAATACGGCGATCCCCAACTCGTCGACAGCGCAGATTGATTCCACCGCGCGCCTCCGCCCTGTCGCCAGGTGCGACACCACGATCACCGCCGCCACCGCGCTTGCCCTGGCTGCGGTGGCGAGGGTAACGGTTGCGGTCCTGGCCCCGAGCACCCGGCACGACCAGCCTTGATGCCGCAACAGCAGCGCCATGGATTCCAGACCGACCGTGTGCAGATCACTTGGCCCGCAGGCCAACAGGACCGGCGATCGATGGCTGGGGACCGGCGCGAAGGCGCTGCGCCTGTCGAGCCAGGCGCACACCGCCTCGGTGGCCATCCGTTCCTGCAGCACATCGCAGTGGCCCTCTGCCCACCACAGACCCACCTGCCTCATGGCCGGTAGCAGCACGTCGTCGAGGCAGCCGGCCAGACCCAACTGAGCTGCCGCATCATCGAGGCGGGCGCGAATGCACGGCGCGTCCAACAGCTCGACGGCGGCCAATACCAGCGCGATGAGGTCCTGTGCTGGAGCCTGCCCGTCCAGCATGGCCTGCACCGATCGGGCCGCGGTGCTGGCCCGGCTGCCACGGGCGATCTCATCCCGCATGAACCGCAGGGCGTGGATTTCGGCTGGCAGATAGCGGCGATGTTGGCCGGTGCTCCGACTCAATGCCGGGATGCCGTACCGCAATTCCCACGACCGCGAGGTCGGCATCGGCACGCCCAACACCCGTGCCACATCGGCGATCCGGGCCCCACCCTGGCCGTCCAACGGTGGAGGATGAACGGCGGTCGAGACGGCGGCGCCGTCGGTGGGCCGATGGTTGGGTTCGTGGTAGACCACGAGTGGTTCCGTTCCCGACAGGTGCTCCGGTGCATTCGCAGAGATCAGCCGTAAGGGCGTGCGCCGAGAATGAGGCGCGGCCGATCGGCGGGCTTGCGCATCCCAGGTTTCCCCACCATGTCACACATCGCGTCGGTCAACCGCCGAGCGTGACCTTCGTGTTCTGGTAATCGACGGTGACGGTGCCGAACGTCGACAGCACGTCGGCGGACACCAGCCCGCCACGCGAGGGCGTCTCAAGCCAGTGGACTCGCGATAGATTGACTCTGTGGACCAGACAGCCGAGCCGACAACCACGCTCACCGACCTGCGGGTGGTAGTCGATCGGATCGAAGGCAGGTCGGTCTGTGGACTCGAGCCGGGCGACTGCTTCACCGTCACCGGATCCAGCCAGCTCAGCTTGCCTGCCGGCGGCCACTTCTGCCTATACGCACTGGCCGCAGTGCTGCCGCTGTTGCCGGCCAAGCAACGCGCGCAGGCCGCGGGCGATTGGTTGGCAGGCGACTCTGAGGTCGCTTGCCCCGATCCGGAGGAGCGATTGATCATGCGGATCGAAGTCGGCGAGCAACGCAGGTATCCCACTGCCGAGCTCACCTGACATGCCCTGATGAAGCCAGCAACGCCGGTCACCGTCACCGTCGCCTTGCAAACCGACAAGACGGCTGCCGACTATGCACGATTGGCGCAAGCTGTGGAAGGCGTTGGGCTGCAGGGAATCTCATTGTTCGCCGACCTGGGGTTCCAACCGCCAGGCCCGGCGCTTGCTATCATCGCCGAGCACACCTCGCGGGTACGAATCGGGGTGGCCTGCTACAACCCACAGCTCACCCACCCAGTGCACATCGCCGCAGAGGCGGCAGCCTTGCAGCACCTGTCCGGCGGTCGCGGCTACGTCGGGGTTGCTCGTGGGGCGTGGCTGGATCGGGTCGGAGTAACCGACGACGGCGGATTGAAGCGGTTCAACGAGGCGTTGGCGGTGCTCCGAATGGTGTTGGCCGGCAACGACAGCGGCTACGCCGGCGCGTATTTCCGGATCGATCCGGGGTTCCGGCTCAGCAACCCAACCGATTCGATGCCGATGCTGGTAGGCACCTGGGGAGCACAGACCGCCGCGATCGCCGTTGCTCGGGGTGCATCCGAGATCAAGGTGGGCGGTTCAGCCGCACCCGAGTCGGTCACCAAGTTACGGGCGGCCACCGCCGATCGGGTGGCCATCGTGCTGGGCGCGGTCACCGTCTGCGACCACGACCGGCAGGCCGCCCGCCGACTGGCAAGGCGTGAGGTGGCGCTGTATCTGGATGTGGTGGCCGGATTCGATCCTGATCTGGCCATCGAGCCCGAAGCCCTGGGCGCTGTCCGATCCGCGCTGGGCCACGGCGATCTGGACGCCGCGGCAGCGGCAGTCCCTGATGAGGCGCTGGCCCGGTACGCCTTTGCCGGTACCCCGGCAGACATCGCCGACCAGGCAGCGACTCTGGTGACGGCCGGGGTCAGCCGCATCGAATTCGGCACCCCGCACGGGCTGGACGCCGTGACCGGGATCGAACTGCTCGGACGAGAAGTCGCGCCCGCCATCGGAGAAGCGGGAGCCTGATGACCAGTCCACCGTCGTCATTCCCGAGACCTGCCGAGCCCAAGACCGAATCGCCGATCCGGGCGGTCGCCACCGACTACCTGAACCAGTTGGCGCAGCTGGATCCGCGGGCGGCGCAGGCCATCGGTCGGCCAGTGGACTCCCAGCTACCGCAGGTGGCCCCCGACGACTTCGACGCCCGACGCGAGGTCGGCGACAGGGCAGCTGCGCAGCTCGGCGTGGCGGCAGCTCAGCGGTCACCGGTCACCGCTGCCGACCTGGATCTGGCGGCCGCGTTGGCTGAACGGTTAGCCGCTGAGGCCGCTCTTGACGATAGTGGTTTCACCCAAAGGCTTCTCGCGCCGCTGGCCACCCCGGTACAAGAGATCCGCAGCGTCTTCGACGAGTGGCAGCTGCACGACAACAACGCTGCGGTACTGCTGGCGGCGGAGCTCCGCCGAGTGCCGGCGGCGTTGGCCGGCTATCGGGAAACCCTGCGCAGGGCCGCTGGAAACGGGCATCGGGTCGCCGGCAGGCAGTTGATCGCAGCCGCCCGACAGTGTCGTGATTGGTGCGATCCGGCGGGCTCGAACTTCTTCGGCGGCCTGCGCGCCCGCGTTCACTCCGCTCCCGCTGTCGCATCGGCGACTACCACAACCGTCGACTCGGCGGTTCAGACCACGATCCAGTCGTTCTCGGACTTCGCCAAGTTCTTGACCGACGAGCTGTTGCCCGCGGCGCCGACGACCGACGCAGTTGGACGCGAGCTCTACCGAGTGACGGCCGGGGCGTTTCTCGGCGCCGACATCGACCTCGACGAGACCGTCGATTGGGGGTGGCAGGAACTGGAGCGGATCGAGCGCGAGATCGCCGCTACCGCAAAGGATATCCATTCCGATGGGCTGGCGGCCGCGACAGCGATGCTCGATGCGGACCCGCACCGCATCGTCACTGGATCCGTTGCGATCCAGGATTGGCTGGCGGGCTCCGTGGCGGACATCGCCGACCGGCTTGACGGGGTGGCGGTCGACTTGCCGCCCGAGGCTCGGCTGCCGCGCTGTCTGGTGTCCCGCTCCGGATCTGGAGTGATGTACTACGCGGAGCCCGATCCGGGACTGACCCGGCCGGGCACCGTGTGGTGGGCCATCGAACCAGGGCACGCAGTGCACACCTGGCGCGAGCGGACAACGGTGCTGCACGAAGGAATACCCGGTCACCACCTGCAGATCAGCACGGCGCTGACGACTTCGACCCTGCACCCTTGGCAGCGGGCGCTGTGTCATATTCACGGCTACGCCGAGGGTTGGGCGCACTACAGCGAATCGTGGGCCGAGCAGCTCGGCCTGCTCGACGATCCGGCCGATCGGTTGGGCATGCTGCTGGGCCAGGCATGGCGGGCAGCTCGGATCGTGATCGACGCCGGATTGCATCTGGACCTGCCGATTCCGCGTGGCCGCGTTGCCGGCGCCGACCGGTGGAGCTACCAGGTGGCGGTAGCCGAGCTGCAACGGGTCACCGGACTGGGCGACCGAATGGCATCGTTCGAAGTGGATCGGTACCTGGGGTGGCCGGCCCAAGCCTTGAGCTTTCGCGTCGGGGCAAGGCTGTTCGCCGACATCGTCGAAGCTGCCAAGGTTCGTCCCGGCTATCGCGAACGGAACTTCCATACCGATCTGCTCCGCCGCGGGCCGATGGGGCTGGCGGCCCTGCGCGAGCGTGTCCTGATGCCCGACGCAGCCGGCAGCCGCTGACCTATCGCTGACCTATCGCGGACCAGAGCGTCGCCACTACCGGCCAGCGAGCAACTCTTCGTGGTGGTGGATGAAGCGCCACTGGCCCGAGGTGCGGGTCAGCGCAGAGGTACAGCGCAGCGATTGATCAAGCGATGGGTCAGCAAACTGCGCCCGCAAGGTGTGTGCCTCTACGGCAAGGTCACCGTCGACCGTGATCACCAACGGCTCGGCGGCCAGCGTGTGTGGTTGCGGGTCGGCCGGTGGCGACTGGCTGGAGTTGCGCGCTGCCACCAGGTCTTGCCTGGTCCGTAGCTCTGGCAAGGCCGATTCCCACATGGTGCAATCCGGTGCGAGATGCGATTCCAGGCGCAGCCGGTCTCCGTCGAGATAGGCGACGTACAAGTCTTCGACAACTGCCCAGACCGCAGCTTGTTCGGTGGTCAGTTGACCCGAAAGTGCTTGCCGTTCCGTCATTGTTCTCCGTCCGGCCGGCCGTGGGTGAGAGCGTGCTGATCGGAGCCGGGGCGGTCGACCACCGAACCGTCGGCGATGACATACCGCAGGTCCTGCAGCGCATCGATGTGGGCCGTCGGGTCCGATCCCAGCACCAGGAGGTCGGCGCGCCGGCCGGCCTCGATGGTTCCCACGTCCGGCAACCGGCACACTGCAGCGCCGTTGATCGTCATCGTCTGCAGCACTTCCAGCGGGGACAGTCCAGCCATCTGCAGCAGTTGCGCCTCGGCCGCGATGGCGCTCACGCCGTTCACCAACTGTCCTGGCGGATAGTCCGTGCCGTGTGTCAGGGTCACACCGGCGGCTATCAAGCGTTGGCAGCTGTTCAGGTGTTCTGCCGCAGCGGCGCGTGCGTTGGCCATCGAGTGTTCGGCGAAACCGTTGGCCCGCATGGTGTCCAGCGAATGTGTGACGATCAGGGTGGGCGAGACGAAGACGCCGGGAGCTGCCAGCCGTTCAGCAGTCGGCTGGTCGACCAGGTAGGCATGCTCGAAGCTGAGGACACCGGCATCCAACGCCCAGCCGATCGCTGTCGAGTGCCCAGCGTGGGCCACCACATAGCTGTCGTAGCGGGCGGCCGCCCGCACCACGGCGGCCATTTCGGCATAGCTCATCTCCGGGTCGGCAGGCCGCTCCCCCTGATGGGCAATGCCGCCGGTGATGAAGACCTTGATGTGGTCGGCGCCGGCGTCCAGTTCGGCCAGCGCCGCGTCGTAGAAGGCATCAGGACCCGAGACCAGTACCGCGCCCGTCCCCTGCCCGTGGCCGCCCGGCACGCCCAGCGCGCGTCCGCCCGCCCGCACCCGCGGGCCGCGGAACCAGCCACGCTGGCTCGCCTCTCGCAGCCGCAGATCGACCCTGTGCTGTTCGTGGATGCACCGGATGGTGGTCGCCCCGGCCCGCAACGCATCCCAGGCACGACTGGCCGACCGGAAAGCCGTCAGAGCCGGATCTTCCGCCTCGTCGGTGTCGGCGAACGGAAAGACGATGGACAGGTGGGTGTGCACGGTAACGACACCGGGAATCACAAAGCCGCCGGCCACGTCCAGCTCGTCGACCCTCGTCCCGATATCCCTGTGCGAGCTCTCGGCCACGACGGCATCGATCCGCCCGTCCCGCATCGTGATCCGCGACGGCACCGACACCGCGCCTGTCAGCACGTCGACGATGCGCGCCCCGCGCACCGCCAGCGACCCGGTCATTCGGACACCGGAAACAGGTGACAGGCAATGGTCACACCGCCGGGCCGGGCCACCGGGTGGGGCACGATCGAATCGCACGGCTCGAAACGGGCTGGGCAGCGCGGATGGAACAGACAACCGGACGGCGGGTTGGCTGGGTTCGGCACGTCACCAGGAAGATCCTGTGGCAGCTTGTGCTCGCCGTTCGCTTCCGGCACAGCGGCGATCAACGCGGATGTATAAGGGTGCCGCGGCGAGTCCCACAGCAGTTGCGTCGGACCGGACTCGACCACTGTGCCTAGGTACATCACGGATAGGGCGTCGGCCACTTGCCGTACCACTGACAGGTCGTGGGAAATGAACAGCAGTCCGACGTCGAACTCCCGCGCCAGTCCGACCAGCAGGTTGGAGATCGCCGCCTGGGCAGAGGCATCCAACGCCGAGATGGCTTCGTCCGCCACGATCATCGCCGGATCCGCCGCCAGCGCACGGGCGATCGCGATCCGCTGACGCTGTCCGCCGGAGAACTCATGCGGATACTTGTCCGCGGTGTCCGGCGGCAGCTGCACCCGCTCGAGCAATTCCGCCACCCGTTGTCCGTAGTCGCCGGTGTAGTGCGCGGCCAATCGCAATGCGTCTTTGATCTGGGATCCGATGCGCCGCCGAGGATTCAACGACGAGTACGGATCTTGGAAGATCATCTGCAGCCGGCGCTGGTTGACAGGTCGGGCCCGGCGAGAGATCGGATTGACGGTTTGCCCGGCGAAGCGCACCGAACCCGACTCGACCGGCAGCATTCCGACCGCCGCGCGGGCCAGCGTTGACTTTCCGCATCCGCTCTCGCCCACCAGCCCGACGACTTGGCCCCGCGCGACGGTCAGCGACGCATCGTGCACCGCGCGCACCGCGACGCCACGCGAACGGTAGACAACGTCTACCGACTCGATCGCTAATAGTTCGGTCGATGAGGCGATGCCCTCTGCCACACCCGGACCGGGTCCGCTGCTCATGCCGTGACCTCCAACGGGTCGACCGGGCAGGCCAACGCGCGGCCGGATCCGACCGGCAGCAGCTCTGGCCGGTTCACCCCGCACTCGTCGACAGCGAATCCACATCGGGGGTGAAAGGCACAGCCCGTCGGCCGCGCCGTCAATGGCGGTGCTGATCCGGCGATCGGCTGCAACGACGCGCCGGTGGCCGTGGACCTGGGCAGCGCCTCCAGCAGACCCTTGGTGTACGGGTGACGGGGGTGGCCGAGAACGTCAGCGGTGGAACCGGTCTCGGCGATCCGACCGGCGTATATCACCGCTATTCGATCGGTCAACGCACTCATCACCCCCAGGTCGTGGGTAATCAGCAGGATCGACAAGTTCTCTTCGCGGCGCAGCCGATCCAGCAGCCGCAGAATGCCCGCCTGAACGGTCACGTCCAGGGCTGTCGTCGGCTCGTCGGCCACCAGCAGCTCGGGTCGGCAGGCCAGGGCGATCGCGATGGCAATCCGTTGCCGCATGCCACCGGAGAACTGGTGCGGATAGGCCGACAGAGTCCGCGTCGGGTCCGGGATACGCACCTGCGCCAGCAGCTCGGTGGCTCGCCGCAATGCCTCACGCTTGCCGACTCCGGTGTGGTAGCGCAGGTGTTCGGTGAGCTGCGTCGCGACCGAAAGCA
>JALYVF010000011.1 GCA_030853385.1 Actinomycetota bacterium
GCCCGAGACTTCTCGGGCCGGCCGGTTGAGTCGGGGTCGTGGTGACCTGCCCCGACCTCGATAGTCAGTGCAGCGATCAGGGATAGCTGACCAGGTAGCTCGGGACGGTCGCCGTCCCCTGCGCGATTCCCCCGGTGGTGTTGATGATGTTGGTGATCGTCCCGTTGCCACCGAGCGAAACCGTCAGCAGGTCGTGGAACTTCACCCCCGCGGTGTTCGGTACCTCGAAACCGCGCGCGGCATTGACCGAGGGATTGACGTTGAAGTAGCAGTAGCTTCCCACGCCCCAGGCTTCGTGCGTGGTCACGGTGTTGGCGACCTTATAGGCCGCGTAGCCGTTGGTCGAGGCATTGCTCATCCAGGCCGCCTGGTTGGGCACGTCGTAGGGCATCTCGTTCTGGAAGAAGATCGTCTTGCCGTTCTGCCCGTTCCACTGCACCTCATACTTCTGGTAGTGCTCGACGAACAGGCCTGTCGCGATCACGTTATTACCGTTGACCGTCAGCCCGTTGTCCGCGGTGTTGGTGGTCCAACCGACCCCGGTGCCGTGATCGGCCCGCCAGGCCCAGATGTCGTCGATGATGCTGTCATTGCTGTTGACCACCAGGCTGTTGGTCGCCTTGCCTACGCCGGCACCGCCGATCCGGAAGAACACGTCCTGGATGGATGTCGGGTTGCCAGCATGGCTGGTGGTCGAGCCTGCGGTCCCCACGGTGAGCAGCGCGTTCGAGTTCGTCGGCCCGGCATCGAAGAGCAGGCCCTTGAGCCGGACCCCGTCGACGTCGGAGACGGCCATCGCGTTCACGCCATTGTCCGGGATCAGCGTCGGAAAACCGATGCCCAGCACGACCGTATTAGCCCGCGTGACGTTGAGGGTCTGGCTCAGGTGATAGACCCCGGGAGTGAACAGCAGGTTGCAACCCTGGGACAGCGCATTGTTGATCGTCGCGGTGCTGTCGCTCGGCTGGGCAACGTAGAACTGGCTCATCGGCACCGAGCTACCCGGCGTCGGGCCACTCGCCCAGCTCGGGCCGGCGGCGTTGGTCCGCAGCGACGGTAGGAACACCCGGTACTTTCCGCTGGAATCGACATACAGGTACGGCACATCGCGCGATACCGGGGTGGTGGCCAGCGTGGTGTGCGAGGGGTTCGGGAAGTTCTGCGGCGGCGCGCCGTTCACGCCCGAGAACACCATGTTCCACACCGAACCGTCCCAGCTTCCGAAGCTGCTGTCGCGGGAATACCACTGCTGCTGCGAGGAAGACTCGACCTGGCCGCTGACCTTGGTGTCGGCGATGTAGCCGCCACTGGCCCAGCCGTAGCTGGCCGGGAACAGGTTCAGCCCGCCGTGCACGTCGATCCGACGGAACGGCCCGGCCTGCGCGACCGCCCAGCGATCCGCGCCGGAGGAGGGATTGATCGACAGGTTCTCCGCCGACCGCCAGAAGTTCTGGGTGGCATTGCCGGCGTCGCTGCTGTTGAACGCATCGACGGTGACGTCACCGTTGATGGTCACGTCGTCCGGATTCTGGCCGAGGCCGGCGACCGAGGTGTAGAAGCCGACGTTGTCCTCGACGTTGTAGGTACCGGGCTTGAACAGCTCGGCGACCCGGTTGCCTGCGAACTGCGCGGTGTTGGTGTCCTTCTGCGCGTTGAAGTCGGTGTTCAGCTGGTTCTGGATCGTGGCGCTGGACATGCTCGGATCGAAGATGTGCACGTTCGAGCCGAGGTTCGGGTTGTCCGACTGGGTCGGGCAGCTACCGCCACCGGTACCGCCGGCAGTGCCATAGACCTGGAATTCCCATAGCGAGTAACCGTAAGGGGTGCCACGCACGGTTCCATACATCCGCACGTAGCGGCCGGTTCCGGAGACCGTGAGGGTCTGGGTGCCGCCGGTGCCGGTGCTGGTGGAATAGATGGTGGTCCAGTTGCTGGCATCCGTCGAGGTCTGGATCTGGAAGGATTTGCCATAGGCGGCCTCCCAGGTCAGGGTTACCTGGCTGATGGTCGCGCTGGAACCGAGATCGACCTGCAACCACTGAGGATCGCTGAACGCACTGGACCATCGGGTGCCGGTGGTGTTGCCGTCGACCCCGGCCGAGGCGGGCGTGCCGGCATTCTCGGTGGACGAGGCGGTCGCGGGCATGCCTTGGGACAGCAGCGTTCCGGCCGCCGCGGCCGGGCCGGCCGACCGTACGGCGACGCCGAGCATGCTCAGCAGCATCGCTGCCACCACCGTCAACAGGAGTGGCCTGCTACGAAGGAAGAATCCGCTGTGGTCAGCGGTCAGAACGGGGCTGGGTTTCATCGACCTGCCTATCGGGGGACTGGAGTGGACTGGCCAGAGCAGGCACTCCCCCGCTCGGGCGCGACCGACCGCCCGAGAATCCCACGTGACCTGCGCTGCACATCCTACACAGCTTGTAATATGCCTTGACAAGAGTCTGGGCAGAACAATTCCCAGCGAACCAGGCCAGAGGCCTCAGCCGGCAGCCCGACCGGAGGCCAGCAGCCGGCCGCGGCTGGTAGCCGGCGGAGCGTGACCCGCCCCGGCTGACAGCACATTCGCGATCGGCAGGGTGGCCGCGCCGAGCGCCACCGCGTCCGCGCCGAGCTCGGCCTTCAGGATGGCCACCTGGCTGAACGGCAGCCGCAGCGCCTGTCCGGCAGCGACCTCGCGCACCCGCGGTAGCAGTGAGTCGCCGAGCAACTGCCCGAGCCAGCCGCCGACCACCACCCGTTCCGGGTTGAAGAGATTGACCAGATCGGCAATGCCATTACCCAGGTAGGTCGCCGTTTCCTCCAGCACCCGAGCCGCCGAACGATCGCTACCTTGAACGGCCACGATCGCGGCGACCCGCTGCTCGAGGTCGTTCGGATTCACCGGCACCCGTCGGCGTTTGAGCTCGTCGTAGCGCGCGACGACGGCGCCCGCCCCCACGTAGGCCTCCAGGCATCCCGAGGCGCCGCAACGGCAATCCCGACCGCCGACCAGCACCTTGGTGTGACCCCATTCGCCGGCGCTACTGGTGGCACCTCGGTACAGCTCGCCGTTACTGATGATCGAGGTTCCGACGCCGATCCCGAGCAGGACGATGACGGCATCGTCACAGCCGCGGGCCGCCCCGAACCATTTCTCGGCCTGGCCGAGGGTCTTCGCACCGTTGTCGATCTGCAGTGGAAACTTCAGTTTTGCCCGCAACGTGCTGCCGAACGGCACCGCATCCCAGCCGACGCTCTGACCATGCACGATCGCGTCGTCGCCGTGCTCGACCAGTCCCGGCACGCCGACCCCGATGCCGAGGATTCGCTCGGGCGCGACACCGGATTCGGCGATGACGGCCTCGACACCCTCCAGCACGTGCGTCACCGCGTCGGCCGGATCGAGCCGGGCCAGTTCGGTAGTGGACACGTGCGAGGCTCGAACCCGCATTCCGAGGTCGAACAGCTCGACCAGAAAGGCGGTTTCACCAACATCGACCCCGATTACGAAGCCGTATTCAGGGTTCACCTCCAGCAATCCGCGCGGCCGGCCACCGTTGGAATCCTCTAATCCGACCTCGACCACCACACCCTGGTCGAGCAGGTCGCCCACCAGATTGCTCACGGTCGCGGGGCTCACGCCGGCGGCCGTCCCGACCTCCTGCCGGGTCAGCGGGCCGTTGAGGTAAAGCTCCCAGAGCGCGCGTGACCGGTTGCTCCTGCGCAGATCCCGGACAGTCGTGGTTCTCGTTCTGGACATGGCGAGATACCCCTTAACGAGAGGACGACGGCGGCCGGTCAGGCTGCCGACGACCATACTTCACGCCGTAAAGAATGAGTGTCTGACACCGCGCCGAACGTTTCAGGTGGCCGGTACGACTGTCGGCGCGGATCGATTCTGGCCTCGCCCGGCCGGGTTCAGCCGACCGGACGCAGGCCGCCAGCTGAGCTCAGCTGGCTTCCGGACAGAACGCCCGGCGGTACGCGGTCGGCGCCACCCCGGTGTGTCGCTGAAAGTGGTGACGCAGCAGGGCGGCAGTGCCGAAGCCGGCCCGTTGGGCGATCAGGTCGATCGAGTCGTGGCCGGCTTCGAGCTGCCGCCGGGCGAAGAGCACCCGCTGCCGTAACAACCAGGCATGCGGGGTGGTTCCGGTAGCTTCGGCGAACTTACGGGCGAACGTCCGGGGGCTCATGTTCACCCGCGCGGCCATCGAGGCGACGGTGTGTTCGTCCTGTAATTGTTCGAGTAACTCATCCATCAGCTTGGACAGCCCGTCCGAGCCGGATGGCGGTACCGGCACGTCGATGTACTGGGCCTGGCCACCATCTCGGTGCGGCGGCACCACCATCCGACGGGCGACGGTGTTGGCCACCTCGGCACCGTGCTCGTTGCGCATCAGGTGCAGGCACAGGTCGAGGCCCGCGGCGGTCCCCGCGGAGGTGTAGACCCGGCCGTCACAGACGTAGAGCACGTTCGGGTCGACGTCGGCCAGCGGGAACCGCTCGGCCAGCGCGCTGGTGTGCCGCCAGTGCGTGGTGCATCGCCGTCCGTCTAGCAAGCCCGCCCCGCCGATCGCGAATGCACCGGTGCACAAGCCCATTACCGCGGCACCGGACTCGTACGCCGCGACCAGAGTGGCGGTCACCGCGGCCGGGATCGTGGCGTCCGAGCCGGCCGAGACGATGACCAGATCGGCATCCAGCGCCTCGTTGAAGCGGTGTTGCGTAGTGATCGTGAACCCGTTGCTGGTGGGCACCGGCTCGGCGCTCTCCGAGGCCACCACAAAGTCGTAGACCGGCAGGTCCTGGTCGGATCGGTCGATCCCGAATGCCTCGCACGCAACGCCGAATTCGAAGGGATGGATGCCCGGAAAGAGCAGTACGACAATCTTGTGCAGGGCCATCCGTTCATCATGCCAACCGGTTGGCAGTAAATCAACGATGGTCGTCATTTCTGCCACTAGTGGCTGGATCTGATTGAGCGCAAACTTCCTGCCATGACACTCTTCCTGATCCTGTTTCTGATCACCCTGGCTATCGCCGGCCTGGCCGGCCGAGGGACCGATAGCCGCGATCCGCGCTACAGCCTGTGCGGCCGTGAAGGCGATTCGCCTTCGACGTCGCCGTTCACTCGTCGCTAGCATGTCGGGGGCACGCCCTCGTAGCTCAGCGGATAGAGCACCCGCCTTCTAAGCGGATGGTCGCAGGTTCGATCCCTGCCGGGGGCACATCGAAGTATGAATGGGCCGGCGAAACCGGTCGCAGGCTTGAGCCTGCTACCAGTCACATTCGTCCCGCCACACGACCATGATCGACTTCCGGGCAGCGATCGACTCGACCACCTCGGCTCGTCCAGCTGTCTGTGGCCTACTCGGATACAGCAGAGTGCCGGCCGCACTGTCCCATTCGCCGCTGTCGATACCGTCGACGACCCGGTCCAGGTAGCGCTGGAGTTGACCGAGGTGTCGCCGGGCGTTCGGCGCGACCCGTTCGGGCTTGAACACGTCGAAGTCCGTGTTCTTGATCTCGACGACGAGACCGAGACGTTCAGGCCCGGCCGGGACCACGAGCAGGTCGATACGGCCGTAGCGGTTGTCCATCAGGCGAATCGTTCGTTCCGGGGTCGCGTCGGCGCCTGCGAGTCCGGCGAGGAAGTCGGCTTGAACGCTGCGATGAAAGCGGATTCCAGCCTGCATGCGGGTGCGGACCTCGACAGGCAGGCGGGGAGACCGTGGTGCAGGCACGTTGCTGAATACGCCTTGCTGGACGGCTTGCCCGTCAATGACGATGAGGAGATGGTGGGCGGCCGGGATGGCGCTGTCTCCGGTCCAGATGAGTCGGGAGAACTGAAGGCAGCCCGGGTTGCCTGCTGCGAGTTTCTCGAGTCGACGGAACTCTTTGCCTTCCAGGCTCCGACCGCGGTTGACCTGCCACGCTTGCGGATACAGGTTGATGTCGAGCGGGCCGCCGGATGCCCGCGCGATGAGATGTCCTCGTTCGTAGCCGGCCGCGAGCAGGTCCGCATGCAGCGGGAAGCCCGCCTGCCGGGCACGGTCGCGGGGCGACGCGTGGTCTGGAACGGTCCGCCACGCGGCGACGGAGCGTTCCTCGCGACCGTCAGCGAAGCTGGAATTGTCGAAGAGAAATGTGGTGTTACCGAACGGCATCTCGAGCAGCTCAGCGTCTGGGTATTCCATCAGGTAGAGCCGGGCAGCATGATCGGTCAGCGCTTGTCCCGGCTCAGCACTTCCTGCGAGGTCGGCCCAGGTGGATGCCTCATCGACCCACACGGCAGTCCTGTCCACATCCATGCCGGCAACGCTATGCGGGCAAGACGGTTCCCGGCCACGAAATCGTGCGAACGCCGCGACAGTCGGGCACACCGGCCCGGTGATCTTCGGTCTTGCTGCGATGGGAGGGGGCCGCATCACTGGAGCGACGATCGCCGCCGGAGCCGGACGCACCGCAGCCTGGCCTCGGGAAACTCGTAAGGAATTCGTAGTCGCGCCAGCAACCGCGTGTGCCATGACCTGCCGCTACCGTATGGATCATGGCCGATGCCGCTGACTTCTCCGACCTGACCGCGCTGTTCATCAACACGACGCTGACCCGCTCGCCGGCAGCCAGCCACACCCAACTGCTCATCGACATCAGCGCTTCGATCATGGCCAAGCAGGGCGTCACGGTCGACCAGTTCCGCTCCGTCGATCACGACATCGCCACCGGCGTCTACCCCGACATGCGCGAGCACGGCTGGACCACCGACGAATGGCCCGAACTGTTCCCCAGGGTGCTGGCAGCCGACATCCTCGTCATCGGCGGGCCGATCTGGCTCGGCGACAACAGCAGTGAGACGAAGAAGGTCATCGAACGGCTCTACGCTCACTCCGGCGAGCTCAACGACAAGGGCCAATGGCTCTACTACGGCAGGGTCGGCGGCTGCCTGATCACCGGCAACGAGGACGGCATCAAGCACTGCACCTCTAACGTCCTCTATAGCCTGCAACACATCGGCTACAGCATCCCGCCCCAAGCCGACGCCGGCTGGATCGGGGAGGCCGGCCCAGGTCCGAGCTACGGCGACGAACTTCCTGACGGCAGCCGCGCCGGCTTCGACAACGAATTCACCAACCGCAACACCACCTTCATGACCTGGAACCTGCTCCATCTTGCGCTGCTGTTGAGGAGCCAGGGCGGCTTCCCAGCGTTCGGAAACCAACGCAAGGAGTGGGACGCTGGTACCCGCTTCGACTTCGCGAACCCCGAATACCGCAGCTAGTCACTGTTCGCCGTCTGCCCATAGAGCAGCAGGTTCGACAGCGGGGACCACACCATGCTTCCGCCGTGCGCTGCGAAAGCCTCGAAGTCGGCATCAGCCAGGGCGACACAGTGGATGCCGATCAGATTGTTCGCGGAGCAGTTCGCGCAGGTCGTCGGCGGCTTGCGCGGCAGCGGCATCGGCGACGGCGGACACCCCGCCCAGTCCGAAGTAGGAGTGGTTCAGCGACGGATGCTCGCGCGCGATGACCCTGACCCCGGCCGCGCGCAGCCGGTCTGCGTAGAAGTTTCCCTCGGTCCGTAGCACGTCCAGGGTGGACGTGTGCACGACCGCGGGCGCGACCCCGCCGAGGTCGGTGGCGCGGATCGGTGAGACCCGCCAGTCGGCCGCGTCCGGCGCATCGACGTAGTGGTGGACGAAGGCGATCATTCCTTCCAGCGTAAGGCCGAATCGCTGATGGCTGCTTGCTCGTGACATGTAGAGCGCGTTGATCTCAGGGTCCTGGTAGCGGCCGGCGACGTCGGTCACCGGGTACAACAGCAGCTGGGCGGCCAGCGGCTGACCGGCGTCACGGCGGGCGATCGCAACCGACGCCGCAAGCTGTCCGCCGACGCTGTCGCCGGCGAGGATGAGCGTGTCGGTTCCGCCGAATTCCGCCAGCCGCTGCGCCACCCACTCCGCGGCGAAGACCGCGTCGTCGAACGCGGCGGGAAAGCGATGTTCGGGTGCCAGCCGGTAGCCGACGGAAATCACCACCACGTCTGCCTGGACGCAGATCCGCCGCGCGTGGCCCAGATGGGTGTCCAGATCACCGAGCACCCATCCACCGCCGTGAAAGTAGACGACGGTCGGCTTGGGCTGCTGCCCGGCCGGGCGCAGCACCCGGATCGGGATCGTCCCAGCCGGCGAGGAGATCAGCTGATCGGTCTCGGACGCCGGCGTCAACCTGGAGTCGATCTGCCGCAACGCCAGGGCATTCAACTCGCGGGTCTGCTCGCGCGCCCGCTCGATGCTCACCGGCTCCCCACCCGGGCGGACCCGGATCAACCACTGGGCAATCGAGGCATCGAGCGCGTCGTCGGTCATCGCGGTTCCTTCTCCTTGGCGGCGAGTCAGCTACATCATCTCCCAGACCGCCTGCGTTCGAGACTCACCTGAACCGTCGCGAGATCGTTTGCGTAGCTCCGGATGTGCATGATGACGCGCCAGCAAGACGCGCCACGCATCAGGCCTAATGGAGGCATCATGTCCAAACCTGCACATCGGCGCCGGTCAGGAGTGCTCATCGCGGTAACCGCGATGCTGGCGCTGTCCGCCGTCGCCGCCGCACCTGCCGGTGCCCAGCCCCGGCATCACGACGATGACGGCTACCAACAGCTCAACCTGGTCTCCGACATCCCGGGCGCGGCCCAGCTGCTCGACCCGAACCTGGTCAACGCCTGGGGGATGTCCTCCAGCCCGACCAGCCCGATCTGGGTGTCGGACAACGGCAGCAACAACTCCACTCTGTACCGAGGAGCAGCCATGCCAGGCCAGCCGGCCAGCATCGTGCCGCTGGTCGTAGCGATCCCTGGCGGCGGCGCACCCACCGGCCAGGTGTTCAACAGCACCAGCGACTTCGTGCTACCCACCGGAGGCCCGGCTGCCTTCATCTTCGCTGGTGAGGGTGGTGAACTCAGCG
The DNA here is from genome assembly GCA_030853385.1 of Actinomycetota bacterium. Taxonomy (GTDB): domain Bacteria; phylum Actinomycetota; class Actinomycetes; order Mycobacteriales; family Nakamurellaceae; genus Nakamurella. The sequence goes on from JALYVF010000011.1 coordinate 8,943, forward strand.
CCTGGAACGGGGCGCAGGGCACGTCCGCCGTCCTGGTGGCGCCGAGCAGGGGTGGTGTGTACAAGGGCCTGGCATTGTTGAGTACCGCCTCGGGCAACTGGCTGCTCGCCGCGAACTTCCACGACAACCGGATCGACCTGTTCGACGGGTCCTTCCATCGAGTGGTGGGGCGGGACGCGTTCCGCAGCGTGGGCATACCGCACGGCTACGCGCCGTTCAACGTCGCGGCACTGGGCAACCGGATCTACGTCAGCTACGCGAAACAGGACGCGGCCAAGCATGACGATGTCGCCGGTGCCGGGCACGGATTCGTCAACGTCTTCAGCACCAGCGGCCGGTTCCTCACTCGATTCGCCACCCGCGGCGTGCTGAACTCACCGTGGGGGATGACCGTCGCGCCGAAGGGTTTCGGCGATTTCAGTGGTGACGTGCTGATCGGCAACTTCGGCGACGGCCGGATCTATGCCTTCGACCGATCCGGTGATCGCGAGGGCACCCTGCGCGGCACCGACGGCAAGCCGCTGGTCATCGACGGTCTGTGGGGATTGAAACCCGGCAACGGCATCTCGGGCGCCACCTCCGACGTCTGGTTCAGCGCCGGGCCGGCCGGTGAGTCCCACGGCTTGCTCGGAATCCTGCGCTCGACCGACAACGACTGAGAGCTGCCCTGCCAGACGCGGCCCGGACCGTCAACGCGTCCGGCAGGGCGCATACTGAACGCCTGCGAGAGGAGGTCACCGTGCTGTGGTGGATCCTGCTGGTCGCAACGGTGCTGGTGGTGTACCTGATATACCGGCTGTCCAAGCGGGTCGATGACATCGAGGACGACGCCGCCTACCTCTACGAGGAGCAGCAGGGTGGCAGGTACGGCGCGAAGTTCTTGAACATCCTGAACGGCCGCGGCGACGACTAGCTGGTTGATTGCGCGATCCTGGTTCGAACGGGCGCGTGGTCATCCCGAGCACCGACGGCCGGCGAGGACTGCAACCTGAAGCCGACTCCCCGGACCGTCACGATCCAGTCCCCGTCTCCGAGCTTGTTGCGCAGACTGTTGACATGAGTGTCGATGGTTCGACGTGACCAGGAATCTCCCCACACCGCACGCATAACCTGCTTGCGGGGCACGACTAGACCGGCATGCACAGCCAGCAGGTGCAGCAGGTCGAACTCCTTGCGCGTGAGCGTGATGTGCTGTCCGTGCATCGTTGCAACACGACGGCTGGCATCCACCACGAGCGGACCGCACAGCACGATGTTCGCCGACGGCCGGGGCGAATGAATGCGTCTCATGACCGCGTCCACCCGGGCTAGCAGCTCGGTCACCGAACAGGGCTTGACGACGCAGTCATCGGCCCCAGCACGCAGTCCGGCAACTCGGTCGAACTCCGAGTTGCGGCCGGTCACCGCGATGATCGCGACATCGCTGGCCTTCCGGATCTCGCAGCACACTCCCAGGCCGTCCCGGTCCGGAAGGTTCATGTCCAACACGACCACATCGCAATCCCGGTGACCCTGGATAGCGGCGGCGCCGGTAGTCACCGCACGGCCCGAGTGCCCCGTACCGGACAGGCTTCGCACGAGTTTATCCGCCTCGTCGACATTCGCATCCACGACCAGGATTCGCAACGGATCGCAAGCGACCTCCATCCGCTTGGACATTTGATGAACCGGCGCGTCGGAGGCGATCTCTTTTTCTGAGGAGCGTGTCGGATAGGCCACAACGGGTTATCCCCTTAAGCGTATATATCGGACATTTCGTCGGAGCTTACCCGCGACGTGGCTACGTGTCAAAGAAATCATTCTATTGAGAAACTCCAGCCGCTACGAAGGGAAAAACGAAGGGAAATCGCTCACTGAATCAGTCAGTCGTCGAGCGTCGAGCAGGCCGAAGAGTGCAGCTGAAGGGCAACGACGGTCACGTCATGCGGCTCCCGCTCATGACAGGTCCGAAACGAGCCATCGGAGCGATCTTCGCTCTATACTCATGGCACATTTGCGTAGCTCGGACACCATCCAGCTCGCGTTTCGCAATGTCTGACCATCCACCAGCCGTCCGCCGGGATTGATCGTGAACACGTCGGGCTCCCTGCCGCGGAACGCGCATGCACGACCGAGTGGCGATCACCAAAAGATTTGACATTCGCGTGACGTTCAGACCCTTGCAAGTACTGCCAACTGGCTGCAAGCTGGGTTTACGGTCAACAGCAATCGTCAAACATATGTAGTGCATTTTGCACTGGTGAATGCCAGCCTTTTAATGGGAATCAACCCGACGGCCGGCTGCCCGCGTCAAAGAATTCCGGAGCGATGCCGCCCCGTATTCATAACCAGTCCGTATCGCAGTCGGACGCTTTTCGAGTCACCCGCCCTGAGGAGAGAACGCATGCACAGCACTCTCATCGTCGCCCGGATGGAACCGTCCCGGGGCGCCGACGTGGCCCAGTTGTTCGCCCAGTTCGACGCGACCCAGATGCCGCATCTGATGGGCACCCGCCGCCGGCAGCTCTTCACCTACCGGGGCCTGTACTTCCATCTGCAGGACTTCGACGAGGACAACGGCGGAGCACGCATCGAGCAGGCCAAGTCCGATCCCAGGTTCGTCCAGATCAGCGAGGACCTCAAACCCTCCATCGGCGCCTACGACCCCGCGACCTGGCGATCGCCGGCCGACGCCATGGCCGCCCGCTTCTACCTCTGGGAGGCCTCCGCATGACCGAACGGCGGGTAGTTATCACCGGCATCGACGTGCTGGCCCCCGGCGGTATCGGAACCGACGCCTTCTGGAGTCTCCTGAGCGAGGGACGGACGGCCACTCGCGGCATCACGTTCTTCGACCCGGCGCCTTTTCGGTCCCGGATCGCGGCCGAGATCGACTTCGAGCCGTCCGACCACGGCCTCAGTCCCCAGGAGATACGTCGGATGGATCGCACGGCACAGTTCGCCGTCGTCACCGCGCGCGGGGCGGTGGCCGACAGCGGGATCGAACTGACGAACTGCGACCCGTTCCGGATCGGAGTCACCATCGGCAGCGCGGTCGGCGCGACGATGGGCCTCGACCGGGAATACCGGGTGGTCAGCGACGGTGGACGGCTGGACCTGGTCGATCACACCTATTCCGTGCCCCATCTGTACGAGTACATGGTGCCCAGTTCGGTGACCGCCGAGGTCGCCTGGACAGTCGGGGCGCAGGGACCGTGCACCATGGTCTCCACCGGCTGCACCTCGGGTATCGACTCCGTCGGCTATGCGGCCGACCTCATCCGTGATGGCTCCGCCGACATCATGATCGCCGGCTCGGCCGACGCTCCGATCTCACCGATCACAGTGGCCTGCTTCGACGCGATCAAGGCGACCACCCCGCGCAACGACGACCCGGAACACGCCTCCCGGCCCTTCGACGGGAGCCGGAACGGCTTCGTGCTGGGTGAGGGCGCGGCCACCTTCGTGCTAGAGGACCTGGACCGGGCGCGGGCCCGCGGAGCCCGGGTGTACGCCGAGGTCGCCGGCTATGCCACCCGCAGCAACGCCTACCACATGACCGGTTTGCGGCCGGACGGAGCGGAGATGGCGGAGTCCATCCGGGTGGCCCTGGACGAGGCGCGGCGCAACGGCGACGAGATCGACTACATCAACGCGCACGGCTCGGGCACGAAGCAGAATGATCGCCACGAGACCGCGGCGGTCAAGCGGGCGCTGGGCGAGCACGCCTATCGGACACCGATGAGTTCCATCAAGTCGATGGTCGGGCATTCGCTCGGCGCGATCGGCTCGATCGAAATCGCCGCCTGCGTGCTGGCGATGACCCACGGCGTCGTGCCGCCGACGGCGAACCTGCACCAGCCCGACCCGGAATGCGACCTGGACTACGTGCCGGTCACCGCCCGGGAACGCCGGGTCGACACGGTCCTCACCGTCGGCAGCGGGTTCGGGGGCTTCCAGAGCGCGATGGTGCTCGGCCGGCCGGAACGCCGAGCCGCATGAGCGTCCCGGTCGTGATCACCGGTCTCGGCGTGGCCGCGCCGAACGGTCTCGGTGCGCGCGACTACTGGACGGCCACGTGCGGTGGCGCCAGCGGCATCGACCGCATCACCCGCTTCGATCCCACCGGCTACCCCGCTCGCCTTGCCGGCGAGATACCCGATTTCCGGGCTGAGGACCACCTGCCCAACCGCCTGCTGGCCCAGACCGACCGGGTGACCCGACTCGCCCTCGCGGCCACCGACTGGGCCCTGGCCGATGCCGGAGTCGAACCGGCGCAGCGTGCGCCGTTCGACATGGGAGTCATGACGGCGAGCGCGGCGGGCGGATTCGAGTTCGGTCAGGGCGAGCTGAAGAACCTCTGGAGCAAGGGCAGCCGCCACGTCAGCGCTTACCAGTCGTTCGCCTGGTTCTACGCGGTGAACAGCGGGCAGATCTCGATACGCAACGGCATGAAAGGTGCCAGCAGCGTTGTGGTCAGCGATCAGGCAGGGGGACTGGACGCGCTGGCGCAGGCCCGGCGACAGATTCGCAAGGGCACGCCCCTGATCGTCTCCGGGGCAATCGATGCCTCCGTCTGCCCCTGGGGATGGGTGGCGCAGATGGCCAGCGGCCGGCTCAGCACGATCGACGAGCCCGACCGTGCCTTCCTGCCGTTCGACACCGGCGCCTGCGGCCACGTCGCAGGCGAAGGCGGGGCCATCCTCATCCTGGAGTCGGCTGCCGCAGCAGCTGACCGGGGCGTTCCCGGCTACGGCGAACTCGCGGGCTACGGAGCCACCTTCGACGCCCGGCCCGGTACCGGAGGGCAGCCCGGTCTGCGACAGGCGATCGAGCTGGCGTTGGCCGACGCCGGGATGCAATCGTCCGAGATCGACGTGGTGTTCGCCGACGCAGCCGCCGTGCCGGAGCAGGACCGCACCGAGGCCGACGCGATCAACGCCGTCTTCGGAATCGGCGGGGTGCCGGTGACCGCGCCGAAGACGATGACCGGGCGACTCTATTCCGGCGCCGGGCCGCTCGACGTCACCACCGCGCTGCTGGCCATCTCGGACGGACTGATCCCACCCACCATCAACACCACCCCCGATCCGCGCTACGGGTTGGACCTGGTGCTGTCCCCGGGCCGTCCGGCCCGGCTCGGCTCGGCACTGGTGCTGGCGCGTGGACACGGTGGTTTCAACTCCGCCGTGGTGGTGCGCGC
>JALYVF010000080.1 GCA_030853385.1 Actinomycetota bacterium
GCCGTTCTCGGACCGGTTCGGCAGGCAAGGCCCCCTGCTGATCGGGCTTTCGCTGTTCGTGCTGGCATCCGCGCTGTGCGCGGTGAGCACGTCGATGGCGGTGCTGATCGCGTTGCGGCTGCTGCAAGGTGCTGCCGGCGCGGCGGGAATCGTCCTGTGCCGCGCCATTGTCGCCGATCGATTCACCGGAAAGGCGGCGGCGGCGTACTTCTCGACCATCGCCGCGATCAACGGCCTGGCCCCGATCCTGGCTCCGGTATTCGGCGCACAGGTGCTGCGGGTCGGGACCTGGCGCACGGTGTTCTGGGTGCTCACCGGAATCGGGGTCATCCTGGTAGCGCTGACCCTGCTCTTCGTCCGGGAGTCGCTGCCGGTCGAGAGTCGTTCTGCGAGCGGCGTTTCCGGCACCCTGGGCGCCTTCGGCCGGCTGCTGGGCGACCGGGTGTACCTCGGCTACGCGATCGCTGGGTCGACGGTGTGTGCGGCGATGTTCGGGTACATCTCGGCGTCCCCCTTCCTGCTTCAGGAGGGCTTCGGTCTCACGCCGCAGGTGTTCTCGCTCTGCTTCGCGGTCAACGCCTTCGGCATCGTCGCGATGAGCCAGTTCAGTCGGTTCCTGCTGCGCCGCACCGACTCTGTCGCCCTGATGCGATGGGGCGTGTGGCAGTGCGCCGTCGGCGCCGGTTTGCTGGCGGCCGCACTGCTCTCCGGCGCCGGGTTGCCGTTCGTGCTCGGATCCCTGTTCGTGATGGTCTCCGCCGTCGGTTTTGCGTTGCCGCACGCGTCCGTGCTGGCGATGGATCTGCACCGGACGATCGCCGGTTCCGCCTCGGCACTGCTCGGCGCGTTCCAGTACGCCTTCGGCGCGATCACCGCCTGGCTGGTCGGCTTCGGTAACAGGCCGGCCGGCACGATGTTGGCGTACACGGCGGTCGGAGCGGCCGCGCTGGCGGTGGCGGGACTCTGGTTGTGCCGACGATCGCCGGAGCCCGTGCCTACCCGCATCGTGATGACGAGCTGACTCGGATCCTTCGAGCCGCTCGGTCGGGGACAATGACGCCTGCAAACAAAAATGACGTCTGCAAACGAAAATTGGCCCGGACGCAGAGAAGCGTCCGAGCCAATTTTTTGTGCCGTTAGAACCTTTGTGCCGTCGAAAGGAATCGAACCCTTCGCATCGCCCGTGCTCGACTGCCGCGCCCGAAGGCGCCGTCTGCCGATGGAATCCACCCACGCATCCAGGGCCGGCACTTGATCGTAACAGTTGTTAAGTGGTCTTGCTCGATAGTTCGTCAGGGGTTCACGCTGCGCGGGTTCGGGCGGGGGTGGTGGTCGAGTTTTCGCGTTCTTCGAGGCGTTGGAGTAGCGCAGCGAGGTCGCTGGTGGTGAACTTCCATTTGAACGGTTTCGCTGCCTGGTTGTAGTGTGCTTCGAAGTTGGCGAGACGTTTGATGACGACGTCGAGGTCGGTGAAGTCGTTGGGGGAGACCACTTTTCGTTGGACGACAGAAAAGTAAATTTCGATCTGATTCAGCCAGGACGCGTGTACCGGGGTGTGTACCATGACGGCGTTCGGGAACTGCGCCGCCAGCCGGTCGATGGCCTTTTGCCCTCGGTGGGAGGACCCGTTGTCCACGACCCAGAACACCCGCTGGGCGGACCTATAGGGTTCCTGGGTCATCACCTGCTCTACGAGGGCCTCGAACGGGGCGATGCCGGTGGTGTCTTCGCAGCGGCCGAACACCTTCGCCCGATGGACGTCCCAGGCGGCGAGGTAGGCGACCGCGCCGCGGCGATGGTACTCGTGGTTGACCCGGATCATCCGGGACTTACCCGGCGGCAAAGTTTCATGGCAGCGGCACCGAGCCTGGATGGACGTCTTCTCATCGGAGGAGATCACATAGTCGCTCGGGCCCAACGGTTGTCCATCCCAGGTCCGGGCGTACAGATCCAGCACCCGGCCGGCTTTGACTGCGAAATTTGGGTCTCGGATGAAGATCCACGACTGGTACTGCCACGGCTTGAGCGCATCTTCGGACAGCCACCGGCGCACCGTAGAGGCGGCGATCGACGGGCAGATTCCGGCGACGACAGCATGCCGGGCGAGTTCTGGGCACGACCAGCGGGACAACGGCAGCGCGCAGTCGGTCGGTGGTGTGCACGCCAACGCCTTGACCTGGGCGATCTGGACAGCGGTGAACGGGCTCGGCCGCCCGGATCGGGCTGCATCACCCAAAGTGGACACTTCTGGTGCCGCCCGCCAGCGGCGTCGCCATTTGCGGGCGGTGTTCGGGTCGATGTGCAACTTCCAAGCGATCACTTCGGTGGGCCGGCCTTCCCCGGCCATCAGCACGATCTGGGCCCGCAGCACCAGTCGTTGTGCGGTCGTCCCGGCCCGCACCAGTTGCCGCAGTTGGTGTTTTTGCGAACCGGACAGGTGGACGGGGTCGGCACTGAGCATCGGCATCGGAGTCACCTTCAACAAATCGACATCACATTAGTCACTTCAGCCTCACCTGTCCCATCACGGACGCTGGTGAACGACACGCCGATCAGGCACCATCACAGGCATGGCCAAGCCCCCGGAGTCCACGAAAACGTCGCTGCAACAGAGGCTCTCCGCCCACGCCCGAACCAAGTGGCCGCAGATGGTGAGCCTGGATACCCGGTTCCGCGGCGAATACGCCTACATCACCGGACACCTACCCGACGGCGAAAAGATCCCGCTCATGCGGCTGCACTACGGCGGCTCCGCCGCCCGCTGGGGCTTCGCGGTCTACCTAGCCAGCAAGGACGGCTACGAACCCGCCGTTCTACCCAGCGGTGTCTTCGCCGGCGCCCCGGAAGAAGCGCTGGACACCGCCTGCGGCCTCTATCTCGACAACCCCTGACGAACTATCGAGCGAGACCACT
>JALYVF010000048.1 GCA_030853385.1 Actinomycetota bacterium
GAAACACGGTGCCCCCGGTGAGACTCGAACTCACACTGGACGGATTTTGAATCCGTTGCCTCTGCCAATTGGGCTACGGGGGCCGTCGTCCCGCCTAGCAGGCCGGCAAGGACAGTCCGTCATGCTACCGGCCCGGATGGGGTGGCTGGGTCGGCGCCCAGCCGGAGGTGTCGTCCGGCCCAGTGGGAGGTTGCCTCCGAATCGTCATCCCCGCCCCACCGACCAGGTGGGTCCGATATCGCCCATTAGGCTGAGCACTCGCTGGCCTGTCGACTTGACCATGGAAGGTGTGGCCGATGACCACCACGCGACGTGTGCTGATCGCGGAAGACGAGGCGCTGATCCGCCTCGATCTGAAGGAAATGCTGGTTGACGAGGGCTTCAAGGTGGTCGGCGAGGCTGCCGACGGCGACCAGGCCGTTGCCATGGCCAAGGATCTGAAACCTGATCTGGTGATCATGGACGTCAAGATGCCCAACAAGGATGGCATCGACGCCGCCGCCGAGATCGTCTCGGAACAGATCGCCCCTGTCGTCATGCTGACGGCGTTCTCGCAGCGCGAGCTGGTGGAACGTGCCAGGGATGCCGGCGCGATGGCCTACCTGGTGAAGCCGTTCAGCCAGACCGATCTGGTGCCGGCCATCGAGCTGGCGGTGGCCAGACACCAAGAGATGGTGGCGCTGCGAGCCGAGGTCGCCGACGTCAACGAGCGCCTTGAGGCCCGCAAACTGATCGACAGGGCCAAGAGCCTGCTGATGACAGCGCAGAAGATGAGCGAACCGGAGGCGTTCCGGTGGATCCAGCGCACCGCGATGGACCGCAGGACCTCCATGCAGGCAGTAGCACAGGCAGTGCTCGAAGGACTCGCCAAGAAGGCCTGATCGGTCGCGCTGCGTGATGCAGGATCGCGTTTTGGTCACGTGTCGTGGCGCTTCCTTCGTTACCCGCCGGATATGCGCTAGTTTCCGCGGGTCGGCGTCGTCGACATCCCCGTTGCTATCAGTCGCGGGGCATGACTTAAACGGAGGTGGGACGTGCATCGTCTTCCGATGCGAGGGGCCCTCGTCTTGCTGGCTGCGGCCACATTGACGGTGGCGGCCTGTGGCAGCAAGAGCAACAGCACAGCACCACCGGCAGGGGGAGGCGGAAGCTCGACGCCGGTCGCCAGCAGCAGCGGCGGAGCGGCCACCGGCGGATCCAGTGCGATGAGTGGGTCGAGTGCGATGAGTGGGTCGAGCGCGATGAGTGGCGCCGGCTCGATGAGTGGCTCCAGTGCGATGAGCGGGTCCGGCTCGATGAGCGGATCCAGTTCGGCACCCGGCGGTGGCGCGGCCACCGGCCTGACCATCAAACCCGTCGAACAGATCTCGCCCGACGGCAAGAAGGTCTCTGCTGGTAGCACCGCCAAGGCCGCAGACCCGGCCGGCGACGGCAAGGCGAAGTGCAGCGGCATCAACATCGGCATGGCCGGTGCCCTCACCGGCTCCAACGCCGCGTTGGGCATCAACATCCTTGACGGTGCCAAGGTGGCCATCGCCGCGCACAACAAGGCCAACCCCGGCTGCCAGGTGGAGCTCAAGCAGTTCGACACCGAGGGCGATCCGCAGAAGGCAACCCAGGTCGCCCCCAGCATCGTCAGCGACAAGTCGGTGATCGGGCTGCTCGGGCCGGCATTCTCCGGTGAGACCAAGGCGACGGAGCCGATCTTCAGCCAGGCGAACCTGCTGTCGCTGACCGCATCTGCCACCAACCCCAACCTCACCAAGCAGGGCTGGAAGAACTTCTACCGTGGCCTCGGCAACGACAACTCCCAGGGTGGTGCTATCGCCAACTATCTGACCGGCGCACTCGGGTACAAGAAGGTCTGCGTCGTCCAGGACGACTCCGATTACGGCGTCGGCCTGGCCAAAGTGGTGACAGCGACCCTCAAGGGTGCCGCCGACCAGAACTGCGCCGCCAAGGTGAAGGCCGGTGACAAGGACTTCTCCGCGACGGTTAACCAGGTCAAGGGGGAGAGCCCGGACGCCGTCTACTACGCCGGCTACTACGCGGAGGCTGCTCCATTCGTCAGCCAGCTGCGCAGCTCCGGCGTCACCGCAACCTTCGTCTCCGGCGACGGCACCAACGATCCGCAGTTCGTCAAGCAGGCCGGTTCCGCCTCCAAGGGCGCGATCCTGACCTGCCCGTGCGGCCCGGCACCGGCAGCGTTCGCGGCCACCTACAAGACACTGAACGGCGTTGCGCCCGGCGTCTACTCGGTGGATGCCTACGATCTTGCGACGATCATGCTGATGGGCATCGACAAGGGCATCACCGATCGGCCAGGTTTGATCAACTTCGTCAAGAGTTACTCGGGCGACGGACTGGCAAAGACCTACAAGTGGGATGACACCGGCGAGCTCGCCGTTGCCAACCCATGGGTCTACAAGGTCGACTGATCCCGCAGGCCAGTACGCGGGGAGGTCAGCGGTTCCGTCGGAGCCGCTGGCCTCCTCGGTTATACCGTGCCGATGATGGTGCCCGATCGCGAGGAGCAGGATGAGTCATCCAGTCGTCGATAGCGTCTTCTCGCTGACGGACGGAGTGATCAGTTTCGACCTTCCTCGGCTCGGTCGGTCTTTTTTCCAGTCGACGATCGACGGCCTGGAATGGGGGTCGATCTACGCTCTGATCGCGGTGGGCTACACGCTGGTGTACGGCGTACTGCGGCTGATCAACTTCGCGCACTCCGAAGTGTTCATGTTCGGCATGTTCGGCCAGTACGCCGCGCTGATGCTGCTCGGGTTCTCGCCGAGCGGCAACGCCTACAGCCAGGGTGTGCTGCTGACGGTTGTGTATCTGGCGATCGCCATGGTCGTCGGCATGTTGGTCTCCGGCGGGGTGGCCGTTGGCCTGGAACGCGTCGCCTATCGGCCGCTGCGAAAACGGAACGCCCCGTCGCTGGTCTTCCTGATCACCGCGATCGGCGCCTCGTTCGTGCTGCAGGAGTTCGTGCACTTCGTGTTGCCCAAGCTGACGGGCGGCGACCTCGGCGGGGTGAATGCGCAGCAGCCGATCCAGCTGGTGGCGCGGGTGTCGGTGTTCAAAATCTTCGACGGGACTGTCAGCAACTGGACGATCATCCTGGTGGTGTCGGCACTGCTGCTGGCGCTGGCGACGGACATCGTGGTGAACAAGACCAAGTTCGGCCGCGGCATCCGAGCAGTCGCGCAGGATCCGACGACGGCAACGTTGATGGGCGTGTCCAGGGAACGGGTCATCATGATGACCTTCCTGATCGGCGGCCTACTCGCCGGCGCCGCCGCACTGCTATACACCATCAAGCTGCCCAACGGCATTCTGTACTCGGGCGGATTCATCCTCGGCATCAAGGCGTTCTCGGCAGCCGTGCTCGGCGGAATCGGTAACCTGCGCGGCGCACTGCTCGGCGGTCTGCTGCTCGGCATTGTGGAGAACTGGGGCCAGTACGTGTTCGGCACCAGTTGGAAGGACGTCATCTCGTTCGTGCTATTGATCTTGGTGCTGATGCTGCGGCCGACGGGCATTCTCGGCGAGAGCTTGGGAAGGGCACGAGCATGAGCACGCCGGCAAGCCAGATAACCAACACCAAGGCGAGAGTCGCGTTCGGGGACAAGTTCCGCAACTGGTGGAACGCGCTGTCCCGGCCGACTCACTGGGCCATCGGCGTCCCATTCATCGCCATCGTTGCGTTGTTGCCGGTGGTCCGCCCACCGGGCATCAGCACCATCGGCACCGATTTCGGCGGGGTGATGGCACAGTTCGGCATGTACGCGCTGTTGGCCATCGGGCTGAACGTCGTCGTCGGCCAGGCCGGGCTGCTCGACCTTGGCTACGTCGGCTTCTATGCCGTCGGCGCCTACACCGTCGGCTTGCTGACCAGCCCCGACAGCCCATGGAACAAGACCGGCGCCGACGGATTCCTCGCCCAGAAGTGGGCCTGGCTCGCCGTCCTACCCATTGCCGTTGCAGTGACGGCAGTGTCCGGGCTGATACTCGGTTCTCCGACCTTGCGACTGCGCGGCGACTACCTGGCTATCGTGACGCTCGGATTCGGCGAGATCGTCCGGCTGCTGGCCGACAACCTTGATTCGCTGACCGGCGGCGGGCAGGGGCTGTCGCAGATCGCCTACCCGAGATTCGGCGAAACGGCGAGCAATCCCAACGGATTCTTCGCCGCCGGCTACGCCAACGGCAACGTCAACAGCGGCGTCTGGTGGTTCTGGCTGTCGCTGGTGTTGATCATCATCGTGTTGATGCTGGTCGGCAACATGGAACGCTCAAGGGTCGGCAGGGCGTGGGTGGCCATCAGGGAGGACGAGGACGCCGCCGAGATCATGGGAGTGCCGACGTTCAAATTCAAACTATGGGCGTTCGTCATCGGTGCCTCGATCGGGGGTCTGTCCGGTGCGTTGTATGCCGGACAGGTACAGTTCGTGGTGCCGACCAACTTCAACGTCGTCAACTCGGTGCTGTTCCTCTGCGCGGTCGTCCTCGGCGGCCAGGGCAACAAGCTAGGGGTGATCCTTGGCGCGTTCATCATCGTCTATTTGCCGAACTTCTTCCTCGGCCGGAACACGCTGTTCTGGTGGCACATCAACGGCAATGCCGTTGCCGACTACAAATACCTGTTCTTCGGACTGGCGCTGATCGTCCTGATGATCTTCCGGCCACAAGGGCTGATACCGGTGCGGCAGAAACTGCTCACCTACGGTCGGCAGATATGGCAGGCCGTTAAACGCAGAGACGACCAGCTGAGCCAGGTGAAGTCATGACCACCGGGGACGGCGAGCTCAGCCCGTCGGATGGGCAGACCGTCGGCGGTACCGCCGCCGGCCAGGAGGAGTTCGAGGCGCACCGCGGGCCGGACGATGCTGTCGACACCGTGGTCGCCGAGGGCTTGTACCCAGCCGAGTCTGAGCTGCAGACGATCGACCTGTCCGAGATTGATCCAGCTCTCGGCGATCCGGAAGCCGTGGCCGAAATCGTTGCAGCGCAACGTGAAACCACGGTCGCGGTCGGCGCTCCGCTGATGGAGATGCATGACGTCACGATGCAGTTCGGCGGTCTGGTGGCGCTCGACGCGGTGACGTTCGAGATTCGCCGCGGCGAGATTCTCGGTCTGATCGGACCGAACGGTGCCGGCAAGACGACGTGCTTCAATACCATGACCGGGGTCTACCGGCCGACCGCCGGCCAGGTGGTGTTCGACGGGCAGGTGATGGGCAAGCTGAAACGGAACCAGATCACCAGGGCCGGGATTGCTCGCACCTTCCAGAACATCCGGCTGTTTGCCGAGATGACCGCACTGGAGAACGTTGTCGTCGGCACCGATGCGCGGCACAAGACCTCGATCCCCGGCGCGCTGATCCGGTCGGCACGGCATCGGCGTGAGGAGAAGGATGCTGTCGAACGCGGGATGGCATTGCTTGAGTTCGTCGGGGTCGGTAACAGGGCAACAGAGAAGGCCAAGAACCTGCCGTACGGCGATCAGCGCCGGCTGGAGATCGCCAGGGCATTGGCCACCGAGCCGAAGCTGTTGTGCCTTGACGAGCCCGCGGCCGGGTTCAACCCGAGCGAGAAGTCGGCGCTGATGGACCTGATCCGCAAGACCCGCGACGACGGCTACACCGTCCTGCTCATCGAGCACGACATGCGCCTG
>JALYVF010000059.1 GCA_030853385.1 Actinomycetota bacterium
TGGTCTCCGCCCTGATGCGATCCAGACCGGACTGCCAGCTGGCGGCCTGCGTCACCATCGCTAATACCGAGGTCAGCAACTGGCCCATCTGATGGTCGGTGAGGCCGATCCCGTCCAGCGGTGCGAGCTCGCGCTCGTACTTCATCGTGACGCCTGGACCGAGAATGGGTCTTGCCGGGGGGATCTCTACCGTCCAACGGTGCAGCAGGGCATGTTCCCAGTTGCGCTGCGCTAGGTATTCCACGCCGGAGCGCCAGTCGCCACAGTCGGCCGGCAGTGCTCGACCTTCGTAGGTGGCGGCCGCCATCGAGTCGAGCATCAGCTCCAGCAATTCCGGCCGGCCGGGAACGTAGGTGTACAGCGTCATCGCCGCTACCTCGACGGACTGCGCCACCCGCCGCATCGTCACCGCCGGCAGTCCCTCCGCGTCGGCCAGCGCGGCAGCGGCAGCGGTGATCGCTGCCAGCGTGACTCCGGTGCGACCGACAGCCTGCTGCGGCGTCCACATCAACGTCAGCAGGTCGGCCGGATGTCCGACGCGGGACGAATCTCGGGGCACGGGAACAATCCTCCTGGCGGCTGCGTTCTCTGTCGAGGCAATGATCGTACAACGTACGGTAGACCAGAGACCTGGAGTGAATGTGGAATCCGCAGCCACCGTCAGCGCCTCCGTAGCGAGCGAACAGCTCGAGCTGGAGCAGCAGTATCTCGATGGGTTGTTCCGCCATCGAGACGACGAATTGCAACGGGTGCGCGACGACATCGCCGGGCTGGCGCAGCGCCGCCCGACCGAGCTGCAGGCCGGCATCGACGATCAGGCGCGGCTGACGGCGCTCAGTCGTCGATGCTCCGAACTGACGCATGCGGAATCCGGACTGTGCTTCGGCCGGATCGACGATCTGGAGGGAACTCGCATCTACATCGGCCGGATCGGGCTGCGAGCTGCTGGTGCCGACGATCCAATGTTGGTCGACTGGCGAGCGCCGGTTGCCCGCGCTTTCTATACGGCCACCGCTGCACATCCACTGGGGTTGCGCGGCCGCCGGCATCTGCGGACCGCCGGCCGGACGGTGGTCGGCCTGGACGACGAGCTACTGACCGGCGCTGCCGAAGAATCCAGCGGCATCGTCGGCGAAGCCGCCTTGATAGCCGCATTGGACGCCCGCAGGACGGGATCGATGGGCGACATCGTTGCCACTCTGCAGCGCGAACAGGACGACATCATCAGGTCCCCCCAGCACGGCTGTCTGGTGGTGCAGGGCGGCCCAGGCACCGGCAAGACGGCGGTTTCCCTGCACCGGGCCGCTTACCTGCTGTTCAGTTATCCGCGGCTGGCCGAGCGGGGCATGCTGCTGATCGGCCCCTCGACAGCCTTCCTGCGCTACATCGATCAGGTGTTGCCGTCGTTGGGCGAGACCCAGGTGGTCGCCGCCACGGTGGCCACCCTGCTGCCAGGGTTGCGGGCGTCCCGACACGACTCGGCGCAGGCGGCTGAGATCAAGGGCCGGGCGGCGTGGGCGGGCATCCTGCGACGGGCAGTGGCCGCCACGCAGCCGTCCATCGTCGAGTTGCGGCTGGAACACGGCGGCGATGTGTTGGTGGTGCCGGCAGAACAGATTCGGGCCGTGATGACTGCGGCGCGCGCCGATACTGCTGGGCGTCACCAGGCCCGTGCGCACTTCCGGGCCGGCATGCTGGATCTGTTGGCAAGCACCGTGATCGACAACGGCACTGAACAGTTGGAAGACGTCGAGAAGGGCTTCGAAAGCATCCTGGCCACCGTCGACGCCAGCCTCAGCCGGGAGCGTGGGCCTGGCAGCTCGCCGGCCGCGTCATCGACAGTCGCGGACCTGCAAGCTGTCCGCCGGGCCATCGGTGCGGATGCTGCAGTCGCAGAGGTAGTGGACGAACTGTGGCCAGAACAGGATCCGCAGCAGGTACTTGGCCAGCTGCTGGCCGATCAGGACCTGCTGGCCGGGTGGGCCCCGGAGCTGACGGACGCGGACAGGAGAGCTGTTGTCCGGGAAGGTATCCGGACCAGTGGGTGGACTGTCGCAGACATCGCCCTGATCGACGAGCTGGCCGATCTGGTGGGGGCGCCAACCGTCACCGGCGACCAGGCAGGCATCCAGCCAGGATCGCTGGCGATGGCGGCGGCGACCGATCGAACCGGCGCCTACGGGCATGTGGTGGTCGATGAGGCGCAGGAGCTGTCGGCAATGCAATGGCGAATGTTGCTGCGGCGCTGCCCTTCTCGGTCTTTCACCGTCGTCGGGGACATGAACCAGGCCGAGTCGCCTGGCAGCCAAGCATCCTGGGACCAGGCCCTGCAACCGATCTTCGGGAGCACGCTACGCCGAACGGACCTGACGGTCTGTTATCGCACGCCGCGGGAGGTGATGGCCCGCGCTGCAATGGTTTTGCGGAGGGCAGGCAGTGACATCGGCGCGCCGCGCGGTGTGCGATCCGCCGGAGTGCCGCCGTGGCAACGGGTTGTCGGCGAGGTAGACCTGGCAGTGCAGGTGGCGCAAGCAGTGGACGAGCTGTCGGCGAAATATGCAGGTGGCCGGGTAGCCGTGATCGCGCCGGCCGGCCGCTGCCCGGCGCTGAGCAACGGTCTTGCGCTGAGTGAGCTGTCTGCCGGGGAGTCGGTCGTCGTCATCGACCCGACGGGTTCGAAGGGGCTGGAATTCGATGCCGTAGTGGTCGTCGATCCGCACGCCATTGCCCGGCAGCGCCGCGGCTGGAATGCCCTCTATGTCGCGATGACCCGCTGCACTCAGGAGCTCGGGATGCTGCTGCTGGAGTCGGAACCGCTGTTGACCGCAGAATGAAGTCCGTTATCCCGCAACGGCTTGCAGCTGGTCAGGGGTGACGATCCAGGGGAATGTCGGCAGCTCGGCCGGCCGGAATCGGTCCAGCAGGCCGGCGGCGCTGACCCGCTCAGTCGGCTCCGCCAGCCCGGCCGAGGTCGCCAGCAGGCCGAGCACCCGCTGTGCCGTCCAGCCGACATCTGCCAACTGCGCGAGAGTGACGGCGCCGTCACGTTTGGCCAACCGGACGCCGCTGCTGTTCAGTGCGAGCGGGACGTGCGCATACTGCGGCACCGGAAGGCCGAGCAGGGTGGCCAGATAGGCCTGTCGCGGGCTGGACGACAGCAGATCGTCGCCTCGGACGACCTGGCCGATGTGCTGTGCGCCGTCGTCAACGACGACGGCGACGTTGTAGGCCGGGGTGCCGTCGTTGCGGCGCAGCGCGAAGTCGTCCACCACGCCGGTGTAATCACCGGACAGCACGTCGGTGACGGTGAACTCGGGGACGTCTGCGCGCAGCCGAATGGCCGGCGGTCTGGACTTTCGGCGCTTCGTTCGGTCGGCCTCGGTGAGATCGCGGCAGGTCCCTGGGTAGGCGCCGGGCGGTGCGTGCGGAGCAGACGCAGCCTCCCTGACCTCCTTCCGGGTGCAGAAGCACTCGTAGGTGCGGCCCTGCGCCGTGAGATGCTCGATGACGGCGGCATAGGAGTCGAAGCGATCGGACTGCCGGACGACTGGTCCGTCCCAGTCGAGGCCGATCGCGGCAAGGTCGGCGAGCTGACGGTCGGCGGCGCCGGGCTGCACCCTGTCGAGGTCCTCGATCCGCAGCAGGAACTCCCGGCCCTCGGACCGGGCGAACAGCCAGGCCAGCAGCGCGGTGCGCAGGTTGCCAAGGTGCAGATCGCCCGACGGGCTCGGGGCATACCGGCCGGCCCGGCTCTCAGGCTGCGCCGGTGAGGAAGTAGCCACTGATGTCACCGATCAGTTGCACCGCTCCGGCAGATCCGTTGTACAGATGGAGTTTTCCGGTCGCTGGCGGCACGCTGCTGACTACCAGGTTGGGTACGGATTGGCCGCTGACGAAGTTGAGGTTGGAGGCGTAGGGGCGGGGCCTGTCGTCCGGATAGTCCGAGTAAACGGTGATGGCTCCCGGCGCGGCGGGTGAAGCGACGGTGACGTTGACGACCACGGCGGCGACGCCGGAGGTCGGCACCCCGCCGCTGCCACCCGTACCGGTAGCGGTGAAATCGACTTTCGTCTGCCCGGCGACCGGGCCTTGTGGAGCTCCGAGCGCGTAGCGGGTGTCCAGGGCGCGGTACGGCGTCAGCGAGACGTACGTGCCGGCGTCCTTCGGTGTGCCCGCGAGGTAATAGCCGGTGACGTCGGCGATCAGCTGCACGGCTCCGGCGGATCCGTTGTACAGGTCGATCTTCCCGCCGGCAACCTTCGAGACGACGAGGTTGGGGACTGTCTGGCCCTCGACGAAGTTGAGGTTGGAGACGGCCGGGCGGGCTGGTCCGTCCGGGTAGACGGTGATGGATCCAGCGGCCGTCGGCGCCGTGACGGTGACGTTCAGGACGACGGCAGCGATGCCCGTCGTCGGCACACCGCCGCTGCCCGCGACGGTGAGGGTGGCCGTGTGACCGGCTTGAACGGGAGCCTGGGGAGCGCCAATGCCGTGGCGGGTGTCCAGGACGCGGTGAGGGGCCAGCGGTACGAAGGTTCCCGGTGCGGTGGGGGTACCGCCGAGGTAGTAGCCGGTGATGTCGGCGATCAGTTGCACCGTTCCGGCGGATCCGTTGTACAGGTCGATCTTTCCGTTGGCAACCTTCGAGACGACGAGGTTGGGGACGCTTTGACCCTTGACGAAGTTGACGTTGGAGGCCGTCGGCCGGGTGGATCCGTCCGGGTAGACGGTGATGGATCCGGGGGCTGTCGGTGCGGTGACGGTGACGTTGACGACCACGGCGGCGACGCCGGCGGCGGGGACTCCGACGCTGCCACCGGTGCCGGCGACGGTGAGAGCCACCGTGCCGCCGGCGGCGACCGCAGCTTGCGTCGCGCCGATGCCGTTGCGGGTGTCAAGGGCGCGGTACGGCACCAGCGGCACGAAGGCACCGGCATCCTCAGGCGGGTTGGGCACCGCTGCGACCGACGGACGGGTGGTGGCGCCGTCCAGCTGATCGCTGTCGACGTTCATTTTGACGCCACCGAAACTCTCGTCGTGACCACCCTGGTACTGGTGGATGCGCTGGTGGGCATTCCAGTTGTCGTTGGGGATATAGGGATCGTTGGTGGTGCTGGCATGCCCGTCATAGTGCGCATACCAGATGTCGTCGGGTGCACGAAATTTCGGGTTCGAGACGAACTGAACCAGGTTGGTCATCATCGAACCGGCACTCCCGTAAACGCCCGAAACATAGTTCTGTGCATGGAGTTCGGCTGTCCAGGCATCGATGAAGGCCTTGACCGCGGCAACGCACGACGCATTGGTCGTGTCGTAGGCCTCCATGTCGTAGTAGATGGGGTTGCCGGCTCCGAGCCCGAGGGGGACCGCCCCGTTGGTTACCGCGTCGTCGGCGGCCGCCTTGCCATCGGCAGCGGCGGTCGGGAGGCTGAAGGCGTGAGCGCTGTCGGTGCACGGCGCCTGCAGGCCGACGTAGGTGGGGATCAGGTGCCAGCCTTGGTTGTGCACAGCGGTAACCCAACCGGCGGTCAGGTTCGGTTGACCGCACGCGCGGTTCGCACCGCCGATGTAGACGCCGATCGCTCGGTATGGAGAGGCGGTCCAGGCCGTCATCTGGACAGTCGATGGTGCCTCGCAGGTGTCGAACCCGGGACCGGAGTAGGTGGCGGCCGGTGCCGCGGCGGCCACCTGTGTCTCGGGGGTTGCCGACGGCCGGCTTTCGGGTGGGTCGCTCTCTGCCTTCCGGCCGGTGGTGGGGGCTGGTGGCGCGGCCGAAGTGAAGGTGACGGAGTCGGCGATCTGGGTGGCCGAGGTGTCCCCGGAAGTCACCATCACCTGGGCGGCCGAGTGTGTTGATGTGACGGTGAGATCCGGCGAGACTTGCGTGCCGCCGGTCACCGTAAGTCCGCCCGGCAGCCCCCTTGACGGACCCGTCGGCGCTGATCCGGACGACAGGATCTGCACCGTCGTCAGATGCCCGACCACGTCGCTGCGGCAATCGCTGCTGGCCGGAGTCCCCAGATAGACGGCGTGTCGGTCGTACCGAACGCAGCCGGTTCGGCCGGCGACGTCAACCACCGGCCACGACGTCGGCACAGACACCGTCACCCCGGCGTAGGTCACCCGGTGGGTGGCCGTGGTGGCGAAGGCAGGCGTTGCAGCGACCGTTGACGCTACGACGCAGGCGGCGAGTGCAAGGACGGTGGGGAGGCTCAGCGGGCGTGACACCGCCGGAATGCTACTTGTCGAGTATGCGAACGCCCGGACGCGGGCAGACTGAATGCTTTCCTGGCGCAGCGGCAAGATCCGTCACCACCTCGCAAAGACGAAAGCCCCGTCCGTCGACGGGGCTTTCGTTACGCGGAGGATACGGGATTTGAACCCGTGAGGGCTTTGACACCCAACACGCTTTCCAAGCGTGCGACATAGGCCTCTAGTCGAATCCTCCACCGACGAGTCTAACGGCTGATCAGGGGTGCCCCGGGCGTCGGCGGCGCACAGCGGATCGCCGGTCGGTCCGTCAGCCCAGCCCGATCGAGGCCAGCCACTGATCCGCCACCGCCGCGACCAAGTGATGGTCGACCGAGACTTCGGTGGTCAACCGATGCAGGGTGGCGATGTCGAGCTTGGCGTCGACGGGTCGCCGGCGTCAGCCCCAGCTCTCGGCGAGTAGCTCCGCGAGAGCGCGGCCTTGGTCGTAGCCTCCTCGCGCGGCCTGCGGACGCGTCGACGGATCCAGTGCATTGGCGCCGAACACGTCACCCGCGCCGCTATCGGGGAAGACCGTCTCCACGCTGCTGCCCCTGGCGCGCAGTTCGTCGACCTGGGTGGCCAGATCCATTCCCCACTCGCGCGGCATCCGCGACCTGCCACCGAATGGCGAGAGCACCAGCACCCACCCGTATCCAGCCGCCAGGTCGGCATTCTCGCTGCGTCGATAGCCGCCGTTGAGGTACCGGTGCTGGCCGATGGGGTACGGCGTCATCGCCGAGGTGCTGGCTGCGACAGCGTCCACCAGATCGATTCCGCT
>JALYVF010000063.1 GCA_030853385.1 Actinomycetota bacterium
CCGCGATGGTGTGGGTGCCCTCGAAGACCATCGTCTGCCGGAGATGTTCCAGCGCCCGCTCGGTTTCCTGCTCCGGCGAATCAGCATGGAACGGACTGCGGTACGGATACGGGCCGTTGAAATGCACCACCCCGGAGATACCCGGCTCGCTGCCCCAACGGCGCGGCTCACCGGTGAGGGCGATCGAGGTGGCGGTGGCGCCATGGTAGCTGCGGTAGGCGGCGAGCACCTTGTGCCGCCCGGTGTGCAGCCGCGCCAACCGCACCGCGTGCTCGTTGGCCTCGGTACCGCCGTTGGTGAAGAAGACATGGGAGAAGCCTTCGCCGGCGCGTTCGGTGATCAGTCGGGCGAGGGTGCCACGGACGTCGTTGGCGAAGGACGGCTGGATGGTGGCCAGCCGATCGGCCTGCAGCTTGATCGCCTCGATCAGATCTGGCTGAGCATGCCCGAGGTTGAGGTTGACCAACTGCGACCCGAAATCCAGGTACGAGTGCCCGGCGTAGTCGAAGAAGGTTGAACCGTGACCGCCGGCCACCGGCAGCGGGTCGATCAAACCCTGCGCGGACCAGGAGTGAAAGACGTGTCCAGGATCGTCGGCACGGATGGCGGCGTCGGTCTGCTGGTCGGTCACCGGTGCGGTGATCGGCGCGGACCTGAGCACGTCGGCGATACCTGGCTTGACGGTGGTCATGGCGCCTCCTGGACTGCTGGTCACTGATTCAAGCTGAACAATGCGTGGGGAACTGAACAATCGGCTCAGTATCCCGCCGCCGGTCAGCCCAGTCTGCGCAGGGGGTCAGCGCCCAACACCCGAGTGAGTGAGCCGGACCCGATTGACCCGCGTGTCGCGGTAGCGTGGCCATCCGAAGGATGGACCGGCCGACGAGGAGACTCACCATGCCGCAACGGCATCGCCGATCGGGGCGGTTGGTGGCGATCGCTGCGTTGCTGGCGGCGATCGGATTGTTCGCGCTCGCAGCACCGGCTGCGGCGATGCCTCGGCCGGCGGGCGGCGTGGCCGCCATCACTGCGGGCTCACTGTTCGTGGCCGACACCGACACCATCGGCGGGGTGAAGATCGACACCGTGGTGTCCGAGCTGGCCGACGACAACGTCGCCGTCATCGGGTCGCGGGCCAGCGAATCGGCGCTGGCCGGCGTCGCGGCGGACGCCAGGTCCCGGGGTCTGCAGCTGTTCATCGTCTCGCTGAGCGCCAGGCTGACGCAGCAGGATGCCAAACTGATGGCGCAGGAGGTCCGGTCACGCGTCGGCGGCACCGTGCTGGTGCTCACCCCGACGGCGGGTGGCGAAGACTCCAGCACGCTGTCCGGCAACCAGCAGAGCGCCGCGAAGGCCGCCGCGAACAAGGCGGGTGACGACGACGTCGCCGCTTCCAAAGCGTTCGTGGATTCGGCGACCTCGAAGGGCTTTCCCACTGTTCTGCTGGTGGTCGGCGTGATCGTGGTGGTGATCATCGTGGGGATCCTCGTCGGGTACCTGAAGCGTCGTCGGAAGCAACAGGAGGATCACGCCTCGCTGGCCGAGCTCACCGCAGCGCTGGCCGACAGGGTCGGCAAGCTGTCGCCACTCGTCCTTGCTATTGCCCCGCGCGTCGACGTGGCGAACCGGCCCGATCTGTCGGCGCGGTTCAATCAGGCCAGCGCCGACTACACCACCCTCCGCGACACGGTCGCGAAACCGTTGGCCACCCGCAAGGAGATCGACGCCACCACCGCGGCGATCGCCGATCTGGAGAAGCGCCTCGGAACTCTGGACGAGCAACTGGACACGCTGCTGCCTGGCATGGAACCGCCCTCCCCGGCCGGCTGACTGATCGTCGAGCGACAATGGAGAGCGTGAGCAGCACTACCGCACCCCCCGGTTCGCGGCAGGCATGCCCGACCGCCGTCCGGTGGTTTCGCGCCGGGGTCGCCATCGACATGCTGAGCTGGCTGCTGCTCGTCGCGATGCAGGCCGCCAAGGGCGACTGGCTGCCGCCGCAGATCTCGGTGTCGCAGTACGGCGTCGGCAGCTACGGCTGGATCTTCAGCCTTTTCTGCCTGGCCGTCGGGGCGACAACGCTGTGCATGGACAGGGCATTGCCGACCGGCCGGCTGGTGAGGGTGCTGCTGGTGCTGGGCGCGCTCGGCTGCCTGGTGATGGCCGCCGTGCACACCGATCCTGGCGGCCTGCAGCAGTCGCCGCGGGCCAAGATTCACATGATCGCGTCGGTGGTCGCCTTCACCGCTATGCCGATCGGTATCTGTCTTGGTGTGCTGCGCGGTCGCCGGCTGAACCGGCTCATTCCGTGGTCGCTGACGGTGTTCTCTGCGGTGTGTCTGGTGCTGCTGGTGATGTCGGCGTTCGGCATCGACACTCTCGGTGTCGGATCGAACGAATCGTGGGCCATCTGGCAGACCGGTGCTGTGCTGGCTGAGTTGGTGCTGATCGTGGTGCAGATAGTCGCCTCGAGGCCGCGGTGTGGTGAATCAGCACACATCGGATCGGCCGTTCAGCAGCAGGCGGCTGTTCCCGGCGTGACAGCACCCCGGTCCAGGTCATAGCGTTACCGCTGACCTCAGCCGTGCCCGACGATGCGCCGGCCTTCCTGCCGTGGCCGTGAATTCCATCGGTGACCCGCAGGTGCAGCGAACGAAGGATTCCATGACCGAGCATTCCGCTCCCATCAAGGCCGCCCCCGCGAAGGCAGCACCCGCGAAGGCAGCACCCGCGAAGGCAGCCAGCGCACGGCGACGCCCGCACGTCGTCATCGTCGGCGGCGGTTTCGCCGGCCTGTCCGCAGTCCGGGCACTGGCGAAGGTTGACGTCGACGTCACCCTGGTCGACAGGCACACCTACAACACCTTCCAGCCGCTGCTGTACCAAGTGGCGACCGCCGGGCTGAACGCCGGCGACGTCACCTATTTCCTGCGGGCCTCCCGGATGAGGCAGCGCAACGTCAGCTTCCGGCAGGGCGAGGTGATCGGGATGGACACCGACTCGCAAACCATCAGTTTCGCGGACGGCGGCGCGCTTGATTACGACTACCTGGTGATCTCGGCCGGCGCCACCACCAACTATTTCGGCACTCCCGGCGCCGAGAAGTATTCGATGGCCATCTACACCAGGGCCCAGGCACTGCAGCTGCGCGATCGGATCTTCACCAGGCTCGAGCACGCCGCGGCGTCCAACACCAGCGAGGACGTCAGCATCGTGGTGGTCGGTGCCGGCCCGACCGGCGTCGAAATGGCCGGCGCCCTCGCCGAGCTGCGCAACGACGCGATGGCGACCGTGTACCCGGAGCTCGACCCGCGCCGCACTCACATCGTGCTGGTGGAGATGAGCGACAAGGTGCTGGCGCCATTCGCACCGTCGCTGCAGCAGTTCGCGGCCCGTGCGCTGAGTCAGCGCGGCGTCGAGCTGCGGTTGAACACCGCGGTCAAAGAGGTCCGTCGGGACGGCGTCGAACTCGGCTCGGGCGACTTCCTGAAAGCCGGCGTCGTGGTCTGGGCAGCCGGCGTCACGGTCCCGAAGATCGTAGGTGAGTGGGGCCTGCCGCAGGGTCGCGGCGGGCGGATCACGGTGGGTGACGATCTGCGGGTCGCAGGATTCAACAACATCTTCGCGGTCGGAGATATCGCCGTCGGCCCGGACAGCCTGCCGCAGCTGGCGCAGCCTGCCCTGCAGGGCGGCAAGCATGCCGGCCAGCAGATCGCCTCGCTGGTGGTCGGCAGGGGTACCACCTCGTTCACTTATCACGACAAGGGCACCATGGCGACGGTCGGCCGGCGAGCCGCGGTGGCCGACATCGTCTTGCCAGGCGGCAAATCACTGAAGGTCAACGGCACGCTGGCCTGGCTGGTCTGGCTGTTCATCCACATCGTGATGCTGCTGGGCAACCGGAACCGGCTGGCAACCTTGGTGAACCTGGCCACCAAGTACTTCTCGCCGTCACGGCGGACCAACCCGATCGTCGGCGACGTCCCGGTCTTTGAGCAGCGCCAGCACCCCGACCTGCCGGCAGGTTCCTGATCGCCCGGAGCCGGCAGCCCACCACCGGCTTTCCGCCGCTGGTGGCCGCGGCGTCCGTACGCTGGGCAGTGTGGCGCTTCCCGACGAGAGTCTCGACCAGGTGGCCTGGCTGACTGCCGCCGAGCAGCAGGCCTGGCGAACGGTGCATCGGCTGCGCGGTCCGTTGATCGGCGCGCTCGGCAGGCAGCTGGCAAAGGACTCGGGGCTGTCGATGCCCGACTACGAGGTGCTGGTTGCGTTGTCGGAGTCGGCAAACGGCGTCGTGCATGTGCGAGACCTGTTGCGCAGCACCGATTGGGAGGCCAGCCGGCTGTCCCACCACCTCACCAGGATGCAGGCTCGCCGACTGGTCGGACGGCAGTCCTGCCCGCAGGACGGGCGTAGTTCAGAGGTGTACATCACCGACGCCGGCCGGACGGCTATCGAACAGGCGGCGCCGGCCCACGTGGCGGCGGTGCGGGCACAGTTCATCGACCTGTTGACGCCCGCTCAGTTGGCGACGCTGGCCGACATCGGGCAGTTGGTGGCCGACCGGCTGGAGGCCGATCAGCCCGGCTCCAGCCCCACCCTTGAGTGCGCACTGGGGGCACTGTGATCCCGCCAGGTCCTGGCTGGGACGACGACTCCGCGGCGGATGACGCAGACAGGGTGCAGGGTGAGGTAGTCGATGATGCGGCCTCGGCGGCATTCGGCGGTTACCCCCAACCGGCCGCCGATTCCAACCGGCCGCCGTCGAGCGGCGGCACCTTCGGTTTCCCGCTGGGAGCGACATCCGCCGGTGGGATGTCCGTCGGCGGTGCCTTCCGGATGCTGACCGATGCCTCGCCCGAAGTGCGCTCGATGCTGGCAATTCCGGTGCGGCTGTTGACGATCGGTGTCGCCGTGCCGTCGGTGGTTGCGGTGCTGTTCGGCATCGGAATCGACGGCAGCCCGCGGTACGTTGCGTTCGCCGTCGCGCTGCTCGGAGCGATTTCCGTTGTGCTGCTGGAACGCCGTCGGCGCCGGCTCATCGCCGGTCCGCCGGCCGCAGAACAGCGTCACGGGTCGGTACCGGCCGCGCCGCGGCGGCGGGGGATCGCCGGTTTGATCGGCTTCAGCGTGTTGATGATGATGCTGGCCATCGGCTTCGATGTGGTGGCCCTGCTGCTGGTGATCTTCGGCGTGTGGTGAACTCGCGGTGCAGTGCCAGCCACCGGGGCCGTGCGTCAAACAAGGAGGACGAGCGTGACCGAAGGATCAGAAGGCTACGAGCAGACCGACAACAGCGACCCAGGCAGCGAGGGGCTGGCCGGCGATGGGGTCTCCGAGCAGCTGAGTCGGGAGGACACCCTCGACGATCGCGGGGTCGCGGATCCGCTGGACGAGGGCTATTCGCCACCGGACCGGGCACCGTCGGTGCACGTGCCGACCGAATCCGAGGAGGCGGCGGGCGAATCGCTTGACCAGCGGCTGTCGGAGGAGGAGCCGGACGTCAACGCGGATAACGACTCCGAGGTCAATGACAGCTACCAGGTCGGCGACGGCCGCGCCGGCCGGCTGGTCGACGACGAGAGCGACGGAATCTCCGACGTGGAAAAGGATTTGGTGGCCGAGGACGTCGGGATCGACGGGGCTGGCGCCAGCGCCGAGGAGGCTGCGGTCCACGTGATCAACGGCGACCCGTCCGACTCCGAAGACGACTACCCGGACGGCGAACTTTCCAACGACTGACGGTCGCGTCCCCCTACCAACCGGCCAGCAGGCGGACGGCGTCCTCGGCGGTGTCGCAGACGGCGATCCGATCGGCCATCGGCCGCCCGGCCGCCAACCGCTGCAGCAGCGGCCAAGCCGGTAACGTCGTGCGCCAGTAGTCGTTGCCGACCAGCACCATCGGCGGCGGTAGCGCGCCAGCGGCGTAGTAGTTGCGGGTGGCCGCCTGGAAGATCTCCTGCACGGTGCCGGCGGCACCCGGAAGCACGACCACCCCGCCGGTAGCCCTGGCCAGCAGCACCTCCTCGCGCAAGGCGTTGGAGAAGTACTTGGCGATCCGGTCGGCGAACACGTTGGGCGGTTCGTGCCCGTAGAACCAGGTGGGAACGCCGATGCTGCAGAGGGTTTCGCCGGTCAAGGTGTCGGCGATCTCCAGCGCCGACCTGGCCCAGCCGGCGACGTCGGTGAACGACGGGACGGCGCCGAGCTGCTGAAGGGCCGCATCGAGATCGGACCGGCCCCGGCCGCCGAACCCGGCACCGAGGTTGACAGCCTCCATCGCACCAGGGCCACCACCGGTGGCCACCACGGCGCCGGCGTGCGACAGCCGGAGCCCGAGATCGGCGGCGACGGCGTAGTCGGCGCTGCCGCGGACCGTCCCGTGGCCGCCCATCACCGCGACCAGCGGGCGGTCGGCGGCTGCCAGCAGCTCATCGAGGGCGTCGGTGATCGACGTGTCGTGAATCCCGGCGAACATCGCCCCAGGAATGTCGGGGGAGGCCTGGTGCTGCAGGTACCACCGGTAGTAGCGGGCATCGGGCGTTGCTGGATAACCGTTCTCGAGATTGGCGTACAGCTCGGTAGCCCGGTACAAAGCCGAGCGGTACGGGTCGAATGGGACGCCGGGAACGGTGGGGAGCACGGTGGCGCCGCGGCACACCATGGCGGCGAGCAGAGCGTCGGGATAGTGGCCGCCGAGCACCACCAGCCCGGTCAGGTCGCGGTCGGCCAACCTCGCCGCCAGTTCCCTCGAGTCGGTGAGGTTCAGGTCCTGCAGCGTCACCCCGGCGACGGAACGGTCGGCATCGGCGAGCAGCGCGGCCAGTTCCGTCAGCGTCTCGATCTCCACCGGGTCGATCTCCACTGGGTCGATGTGCACTGGGTCGATCTTCACGGGGCCATCCTGCCCGGTCGACCCTGTTACCCGCTGCCTAGGCTTGTCCAGATGAGCGAGCCAGCGCCGATCCCGCCGGACGACAAGGACTGGACCTGGGTGCTCAGCCGGCCGTGTCCGGACTGCGCATTCGATGCGGCACAGCACGATCCGCGCAGCACCGGGGACGCGATCCGGGCCACCGTCCCGCGCTGGCAGCAGGTGTTGGCTCGACCAGGTGCCGCCGTCAGGGGCCGCCCGGAAGAATGGTCGCCAATGGAATACGGCTGCCATGTCCGCGATGTCTGCGAGGTCTTCGCGGGCCGGCTCAGCGCCATGGTCGACCACGACGGGGTCGCCTTCAGCAACTGGGACCAGGACGCCACCGCAGTCGAGAAGCGTTACTGGGCAGCGGATCCGGCGCAGACCAGGGTGGAATACGCGGCGGCCGCCACCGCGTTGGCCGATGCCTTCGACGCTGTCCCGGACGACCGTTGGCAGCACAGGGGAGTGCGCAGTAACGGCGCGCAGTTCACCGTCGAGACGTTGTCGGCGTACCTGATGCACGACCTCATGCACCACCTGCACGATTGCGCGTAACTCCGCGGTCGCCTCGGTTCGATGGGACAAATGTCCAGGTATCGCGGCCGCCCCGTTGGCCCCGGCTAAGCGGTTGGGACGGCACCTCGCCGTCCAGTAAGCTGGGGCCGCCCCGCACAGCTGTGCGCGGCGACCCGGTCCGGGTGGCGGAATGGCAGACGCGCTAGCTTGAGGTGCTAGTGCCCGCAAGGGCGTGGGGGTTCAAGTCCCCCCTCGGACACTCCACAGCTCTCGCGCTGGCCGTGATTTCGGGGTGCGTGGGCAGCTGAGCGATTAGGGCACCGCTCCGCGTTCGATAACCCACCGATGGTCGAAGTCGATCACTTCGGCGCCGATGTCGAAGTCGGCGTCGTAGTGAACCAGCGTGAGCTGGTGCTCGCCGGCCAGGACCGCAGTGAGCAGGTCCGCGATGCCGACGGCCCGGTGCCGGCCGGTGCGCGCCAGTTCGCGTTGAGCATCGAATGCTTGCTGCCAGTGCCGATCTTCAGTGGGCAGGTATTCATAAGCGGTGCGCCGATCCGCACGGAGTTGCTCGTACTCGGCGGGGCTGCGGGCACTGTAGAGCGCCTCGGCGTCCAGTGTTGCGCAGCTGGCGATCAGGCCTGCCTCGATCAGCAGTCCCAACCGCTCGGCGACCATCGGGTGGTGCATCCGAGCGGCCGCGCTGGTGTCGATCAGGAAACGGGCGACGGCCACGAGGTCATCCCCAGACCTTGGCCCGCTCGTCAGGGTCTGCCAGATCGGCCATTCCGCCGTCTGTGAGCCAGGCCAGCTGCCTGGCCCGCGCTGCGGCCGCGGCGGTCTGGCGCAGTGCCTCTCGCACAGTGTCGGACACGCCAGCAGTGTGCAGTTCCCGCTGTGCTTCCGCCAGTAGGTCGTCGTCGAGCTCGATCAGTCGCTTCGTCATTCGTCCACCTCCGATATATACGGTTTCAATTGAAACTATATGCGCTCAGCGCGGGACCGGCAGCTTGGTTACCTTGAAGGTATGACAGACCCAGTGGTGACGACGGTCGACTCCGGCGCTCGAACGGTGAGCAGGCGGGTACTGGTTCAGGCACCGGCGAGCGACGTCTTCGCGCTGATTGCCGATCCGCATCGCCATCCGGAACTCGATGGATCAGGCACGGTACGCGACACCCAGGTCAAGGGACCGGATCGGCTGAGTAAGGGCTCGAAGTTCACGGTGGGGATGCGGCAGTACGGCGTGCCCTACAAGATCACCTCGACGGTGACGGCGTTCGACAACGACCGGCTGGTCGAGTGGCAGCACCCGCTCGGCCACCGCTGGCGTTGGGAGCTCGCGGACGCCGGGTCCGGTAGCACCGAGGTGACGGAGACCTTCGACTACAACGACGCCAAGTCCCCGAAGATGTTGGAGCTGTTCCGTCAGCCCGCCCGCAACGCCGTCGGCATCACCAAAAGCCTGCGAGCGCTGGCGAACCGTTTCGGGCAAGGGTTACCGACCGGCCAGTAGCAGCACCACCAACCCCGAGGTAGCGGAAAACTGACCGGACACGCACGGGCGCTCGGAGTGTCGCGCCAGTCTTCCGCTACTTCGGGGTCAAGGGTTCGAACTCTTCACGTGGCGCCAGCAACTGGTCGCAGACTAGTCTGAAGTGATGAGTACATCATCTGTCGGCGCCTACGAGGCCAAGACTCATCTGCCGCGACTGCTCGACCAGGTCGAGCGCGGCGACAGCGTGACGATCACCAAGCACGGCCGTGAAGTAGCCCGGCTCGTTCCGGTCGGGTCGCGATCGACTCCCGAATCGGTGATCGCCGCCCTTCGGAACGCCCGATCCGGTATCCGGCTGGATGGCGAGTCGGTGCGCGAGATGGTCGAGCAGGGGCGGCGGTAGTCATGTTCGTCCTCGATACGAGTGTCGCCATGGCCTGGTGCTTCGAGGACGAAGCAACCGGGGCAACAGAGGCGGTATTGGACAGACTCAGCGACGAGCAGGCAGCGGTCCCCTCGATCTGGCCGCTGGAGGTGGCTAATGTCCTGCTTGTCGGCGAGCGACGCGGTCGCCTGAGTGAGGCGCAGGCGAGCCGGTTCTTGGAACTTCTTACGCAGCTACCGATCGACGTCGACGGCTCTGCCACAGATATGGCCGGCCTCGTCGCCACCGGACGCCGTCACACATTGAGTTCCTACGACGCGTCCTATCTCATGCTTGCCGAACGACTCGGGTTGGCGCTCGCCACTCTCGACCGGCCGCTGGCAAAGGCCGCCCGCAAGTCCGGCGTGCAGCTGCTCGTCAAGCCTTAGCCGCGCTGCGCATCATTATCGGCGCGGCGCAACGCCATCGGCGCGGCCAAGAGCTTGCACGCGTTGGTGAATCGCTTCGGCCGGGGTTCACCGACTGATCAGCAGCAGCACCGCAGCGATCATCACTCCGGCGTGAAGGCGACGACCAACGGCAGCCAACCGAGGGCAGCGGGCGCGGCGAAGACGACACCGCGATCACTACGCCGGAGGTGACGTCCCGGATGGCGTTTACCAGCCAGCAGCCGCGCGCATCAGGGGGCGGCCAGATCGGCAGTCCGAATCCGGACGCGTTCTGTTCGTTCTTCGCCGCCTAC
>JALYVF010000117.1 GCA_030853385.1 Actinomycetota bacterium
GGTGGACATCGTTGTCGAAGGTCCCGACGGCCGGATCATCGGAATCGAGGTCAAGCTCAGCCGTACGGTCTCTGACCGGGACGTCCGACATCTGAAATGGCTGCGCGAAACCCTTGGCCACCGGGTGACCGACCTGGTCGTCCTGACCACAGGAGGGGAAGCATTCCGCCGCAACGATGGGGTCGCCGTCATCCCGCTGGGACTCTTGGGGCCATAGTTTCGACGGTGGCGAACAACGATGGGGAAGGGAATAGCTGTGACCGATGAGCAGCGACTGGCCGCCGAGCAGCGTGCCCGGGTACTCATCGACAGTCAACTGACTGGCGCCGGCTGGTCCGTGCAGGACAAGAAGAGCCTGAATCTCTTTGCCACCCTAGGAGTTGCCTGCCGAGAAGCGGTGATGAGGCCTGGCCATGGCCGCGCCGACTATCTGCTGTATGTCGATCAGAAGGTTGTCGGCGTCATCGAGGCAAAACCGGCGGGCAGCACGTTGTCCGGCGTCGAATGGCAGTCGGCGATGTATGCCGACGGGCTGCCCGCGGAGGTGCGACTGAAAGCCCTCACCGTCGGTGGCCGGCTGCCGTTCGTGTTCGAGGCCAGTGGCACCGAGTCCCACTTCACCAACGGCTACGACCCGGATGCCAGGGCGCGCCGAGTCTTCAACTTCCCGACGCCGCAGGCGCTGGCCCGGAACCTGCGGGACGCCGAGACAGATCCGCAGCACCCGACATGGCGGGCGAAGGTTCGTCAGCTACCCCCACTGGACAAGCAGCCATTGCGGCCGGCGCAGATCACCGCCATCGATGGCGTCGAAAGAAGCCTGACGGAACAGCATTTCGACCGATCCCTGGTGCAGATGGCCACCGGTGCCGGCAAGACCTTCACCGCCGTCACCGAGGCGTATCGACTGCTCAGGTTCGGCGGCTTCAACCGCATCCTGTTCCTGGTCGACCGCAACAACCTTGCCGACCAGACCATCGCCGAGTTCCAGAACTACCGCACGCCGGGTGACGGGCGACGGTTCACCGAGATCTACAACGTCGACAAGCACACCTCCGCCGGAATGCTCGGATCCAGCAACGTCGTCGTCTCGACGATCCAGCGAGTCTTCAAAGCGATCAAGAACGAGAATGTCACCGGTGACGACGATCCTGGTTTGGACGACTACGTGCCGGCCGCGCCGGTCACCGTTGCCTACAACCCGGCGCTGCCGCCGGAGACGTTCGACCTGGTGATTGTCGACGAGGCGCACCGGTCGATCTACGGGGTCTGGCGCGGAGTGCTGGAGTATTTCGATGCTCATGTCGTCGGGCTGACCGCCACTCCCGGCAAGCAGACGTTCGCGTTCTTCCGGCAGAACCTGGTGTCGGAGTACACCTATCCGCAGTCCGTGGCCGATCAGGTCAACGTCGACTTCGACGTCTACCGGATCCGCACCGAGATCAGCGAGGCCGGCGGTGCGATCGAGGCCGGAACCATTGTGCCCAAAGTGGATCGGCGCACTCGGATCGAGCGACTCGAGACGCTCGAGGAGGACTACGAGTACACCCATCGGCAACTCGACCGGGCCGTCACGGCGAAGTCGCAGATCCGCACGGTGCTGGAAACCTTCCGCGACAGGCTGTTCACCGACATCTTTCCCGGCCGATCGACCGTGCCGAAGACGCTGATCTTCGCCAAGGACGACGCGTACGCCGAGGAGATCGTGACCACTGTTCGGGAAGTGTTCGCCAGGGGCAACGACTTTGCCGCCAAGATCACCTACAACTCGCGCGATCCGAAGGGCCCGCTACAGGCCTTCCGCACCTCACCCAGCCTGCGGATCGCGGTGACCGTCGACATGATCGCCACCGGCACCACGTGAAGCCGCTGGAGTGTGTCTTCCCCTGCGTGATGTCCGGTCCGCCCAGTACTTCGAACAGATGAAGGGCCGCGGCTCCCGGACCATCCCGCCGGCCGACTTCCGTTCCGTCACACCGGATGCCGATGCCAAGACCAGGTTCGTGATCGTCGATGCCGTCGGGGTGACGGAGCACGACTTCGTCGATCCGCCACTGAACAGAATCAAGGGGGTGACGCTGAAGAAGCTGCTGGACAAGGCGGCCACTCTCTCGTTGACCGAAGACGAGACCGCCACACTGGCGTCCCGGCTGGCGAAGCTTCAACTCGAGCTGACACCGGCAGAGCGGGTCGAGCTGGACGACGTCGCCGGCGGGCCAGTGCGGGAGGTGATCCGCGGGTTGGTGGACGCCGTCGATCCCGACGTGCAGGCCATCGTGATCGGAGGTGCCACAGACGCCGCGGTCGCAGTCCAGGACCTTCTCGATGCAGCCATCAAGCCGATCGCCGCCAATCCTGAGTTGAGCGGCAGGATCCTGGAATTGCGGGCCACCCACGACCGAGGAACTGCTGTCGAAAGGCGCCTCCGACAAGGGATCCGGTGCGGGCCAGTACTTCACCCCGCGCGCTTTGATCCAGGCCATCGTCGACGTCATCCGCCCCACCATCGCCGACACGGTCGTCGACCCGGCCTGCGGCACCGGCGGATTTTTACTGGTGGCCCACGACCACGCCTCGGACGGTGCCGAATCGATGACGCCGACCCAGCGGGACAAGCTGCGCGACGGCTTCGTCCGCGGCTACGAGCTGGTCGACGGCACCGCTCGGCTGGCCGCGATGAACCTGCTGCTGCACGGCATGGGCACCGCGAACGGCGACTCGCTGATCGAGGTCCGCGATTCACTGATCGCCGACCCTGGCGAGCGCTGGTCGGTGGTGCTGTCGAACCCGCCGTTCGGCCGCAAGTCGTCGCTCACCATGATCGGCGCGGACGGCCGTGAGGTTCGCGAACCTCGATATCAGCTGGCTCAAGGACGATTCGCTGGAAGACCTCGACAACCTACCGGCGCCGGACATGATCGCTCGCGAGATCGTCGAAGACCTCACAGCAGCTCTGGCCGAGTTCGAAGCGGTTGCGTCGGCACTCGAAACTCAGCTGGCGCAGCGCTTTTCGGCGCCGACCACCGGTTCTACTTCAGCTGCGCCGCGGCCTGACAGCTCGCCGCGCCGTGACAGTGCGCCATCGCGGTGAGTGCCCGCTGCAGCGGCGCCAGCTGGGCCGGGGATGCGGTGGCCGCCAGGTTGTGCAGTTCGCTCGGATCGGTGGCGGTGTCGTAGTACTCGCGATCC
The DNA here is from genome assembly GCA_030853385.1 of Actinomycetota bacterium. GTDB lineage: Bacteria > Actinomycetota > Actinomycetes > Mycobacteriales > Nakamurellaceae > Nakamurella. The sequence continues at coordinate 3,190 of JALYVF010000117.1, forward strand.
CCATTGGCGTACTGAACGTAGAGCGCGGTGGCGCTGCGGATCGCCTCGTAGCTCGGCGGATTGCCGCTCGACGGCGGTGGCTTATCGGGGTCATTCGGCGTGGTGTCCGGCCCGTGGTGCTCGACCAGGACGGCTTGCTGCCAGTCGCTCGGCGGGTTCTGTCCGTGCCATAACGCCAACATGGGGGTTCCGTCGCTGGTCGCCGGAATGCTTGCCGCACCGATGGTTTCGAACGTCGGGGCCAGGTCGATGCTGGAGGTCAGCGCGGTGACCTGCCGGCCGGCAGGCACCCCGGGGCCGGTGACGATCATCGGCAGCTTGATGTCGGTGTCGAAGGCGGTCTGCTTGCCGGGCCGCAGCCGGTACTCGCCCATGTGGTAGCCGTTGTCGGAGCTGAAGACGAAATAAGTGTTGTTCGCCAGGCCCTTGGCGGTGAGCTCCTGCTCCAGCTGCCCGATCATCGCGTCCACGGCCTGCACCGCCTGCACCCGTAGCCGGAACTGGTCGTTGATCTGTTGCTCGTCCTTGGCCGTCAGCGGCGTTATTGCCTTGAGCCAGCTCGGCGCACCGGTGGGTTGCTTGTCGAAGGCGGCCGTCCGCGGCGCCTGCAGTCCCGGAAAACTGTTGGCATCCCGCGGCGCCGGCGTCGATGGCTTGTGCGGGGCAAAGGTGGCCACTTCCAAGGCGAACGGCTTGCCAGCCGCGGAGTCGATGAACGATGTCGCCTTCGCCGAGAGCACGTCGGTGAGATAGTCCGTCGGGGCCTTTCCGTAGTGGAGCTGTTTGCCGTTCTCGTTGAGCGTGTAGTTGAACTCCGGGTAGCCGTTGCCGGCGACGTCCCACTCGTTCCAGCCCGGCGCCGGCGAATCCTTGGGTTGATAGCCGTTGAGGTACTTGCCCATGAAACCCGTTCGGTAGCCGGCCTTCTGCAGCGAAACCCCGAACGTGTTGGGTTGGTTCCCGTGGGAGTTGAACGTCTGATATCCGCCGTCGTTGCCGCCGTTGGTGAACACGCCGTCGTCGTGCGGGTATTCGCTGGTAAAGATCGCCGAACGGGACGGGCAACACAATGAGTCGACCACGTAGTAGTTCGACAGCGTGGTACCCGCCTTCTGCATCGCCAGCACATGCGGCATGTACTGCACCAGGTTCGAGGCCAGGTCGTCGGTCAGCACGAAGACGATGTTCGGCCTGCCGGTCGCTGCCGGGCTCGACGCAGCAGCGCCCGCCGAGGTCGTCGATGACGAACCTGGCGTCCCAGCAGGCACGGTGCCTGAAGCGCTGGCCGAGGGACTTGCCGGTGGGGCTGTCGGAGTACCGGGCGGTGGGCTCACCGAGTGAGCCGAGGACGGCGGGTTGGCCGACGCAGGAGGAACCGGGCTCGGCGACCCGGTCGTTGACGGGCTCGACGTGCAGCCGGCCAGCAAGATCGTCACCGTGGTCGTGATCACGACCATCCTGGCCCGGTAGCCCGGCGGCCTGACGATATGGCCGCGGGCCGTTGTCGGCGGCCGCGTCGCTCGTTCTTTGCTGAATTTGTCGGCCGGTCTGGTCATAGTGCCGAGGGTATGGCGCAATGATCCAGGTCAAGGGCCGTCAAACCTGTGGAAGTGCTGATGACGAGTGAGCCCTCTCTTCGCTGCCAGCACCAGTTCGTACAGATGCTTCTCCAAATCGTGCGGAGCCGGGTCGCTGGGTGGGCGGTTCCCGGTGGCGCTCGCCTGGCCCAACCACGTCGGCGCCGATCCTGAGTAACGCTAGAGATTCCCGGCGGCCATCTCCGACACCAGATGGTCGGCCTGCCGAATCGCCAGTGCCACGATCGTCAGTGTCGGGTTCGCGGACGCGCCGGTGGTCATCTGCGAACCGTCGCTGACGAACAGGTTCGGCACGTCGTGCGCCTTGCCCCACTTGTCGACAACGCCGTCCGCCGGCTTCTCACTCATCCGGCAGGTGCCGAGATTGTGCGTCGACGGATACGGCGGGGTGTGGTGCACGGCGCTGGCGCCGACGGCTCGGTAGATCTTGTCGGCGGCCGCATAGGCATGCTCGCGCATCGCTACATCGTTGGCGTGGTCGTCGAAGTGCACATCCGGCACCGGCAACCCCAACTGATCTTTGACGTCGGTGTTCAGGGTGACCCTGTTGCCCGACTGCGGCATGTCCTCGCCGACGATCCACAGTCCTGCCGTCCGCTCGAAGGCATCCATCTTCTCGGTAAACGACCGACCCCACTCGCCCGGCTCGACGAAGCTGGCCAGGAAAGCGGGCCCCAGCGAGAGCGTCTCCAGGTAGTAGCCGCCGGCAAAGCCACGGGACGGGTCGTGCTTCGCCTCGTCGGCGATGATTCCGGCCATCGTCTCGCCCCGGTACATGTGTACCGGCTTGTCGAACTGGGCATAGGCCGAACCCGTCAGGTGGCGTAGGTAGTTGCGGCCCACCTGGCCAGACGAATTCGCCAAACCGTCGGGATGCAGCGAGCTGGCGCTCATCAGCAGCAGCCGCGGCGATTCGATGGAATTGCCTGCGACACAAACGATCCTGGCCGCCTGCTGGTGCAGATTGCCACCGGCGTCCAGGTACTCGACGGCGTTGACCTTGCCGGCGTCGTCGTGGGTGATCCGCACCGCCTGACACTCGGGGCGCAGGTCCAGGTTGCCGGTCTCCAGCGCTCGCGGGATCTCCCGCACCAGCGTCGACCACTTCGAGCCCTGCTTGTCGCCCTGGAAGTTGAACCCGTCCTGCACGGTCGCCGGCCGGCCGTCATACGGTTCGGCGTTGGTCGCGTACGGACCGGTGGCATAGAAGCGATATCCGGCCCGCTCCGCACCGTTGGCGAACACCATGTAGTTGTTGTTCGCCGGCAGCGGCGGCCGCCCGTGCCGATGGCTGGAGCCCATGGCGATCTCCGCCTTGTCGTACCAGGGCGCCAGCTCGGCCAGGTCGACGGGCCAGTCGAGCAGCGACGCCCCGTCGATGTCGCCGTAGGTACTGCGGGCCTTGAACTCGTGCTCCATGAATCGCGGTGTCGCGCCGGACCAGTGCGTGGTCGACCCGCCGACGGCCTTGACGATCCAGCTGGGCAGATTCGGGAAATCCGTTGCCACCCGCCACGATCCGCTGGTGGTGCGCATATCCAGCCAGGCCATCTGAGTGAACGCCCGCCACTCGTCGTTCTCGTAGTCGTCGGCGGTCAGGTGCGGTCCGGCTTCGAGCACCACACACTTGACGCCCTTCGCCGTCAGCTCGTAGGCGAGGGTGCCGCCGCCGGCACCAGACCCGATAATGACGACTACCGGGTCCTTCTTGTCGATGGTGGCCATCACCGATCACCTTTTCCATCCGGCGCCTGAGGCAGCACGATCTCGACTCGTTTTTCGTCGGGGTTCTCCTCGACGCGCGGCTTGGGCAGCCAGTCGAGATCGTCGAATCCGCGGCTCAGGTAACCGCCCTTGTCGAATGAGCTGCCCTGGTAGCCGAGCAGGTCCCACACCTCGTGGTCGTCGTACAACGCGACCACCGTGGTGCTGTGCACCAGCTTGAAAAACGGACTGTCGGCGATTCGCCCGATCACCGCGGTGGCCTCGGCGTCGCTGAGGGCACCGAAGTTACCGCCGGCCTGCTGGTTCAGGTCGGCCAGCCCGGTCGCCAGCAGATTGTCGGCGTCGGCGTCCTGCACCGACTTGGCGGTGCGCTCGTAAGGCGCGTCGGGAAATGTCGGGTGCGGGTAGGCCACCCGCAGCAGCCGCAGCAAGGTGGCGACCTGCGCGGTGGACAAACCGGTCTCGGCTGTCTGCGCGGTGTCTGCGGTGTCTGCGGTGTTGCGTTGCAGCTCTGTCGGCGGCTGCTGCTCGTTAGCTGGCTGCCGATCCTCAGATGCGTTGTCGGACACGATTCCTCCTCTTGCACCTGCCCGCCGCACACACGTCGGGTGCGGCGTGAGCCCACCCTAGGCGATTTCGCGGGCGCTGGCGCCGCCGTGCGTCATGGCGTTCATCGTGCACCTGTTGACGGCCCTGTGTCCGTCGCCCAGTATCGGGTCACCGGTCGTGATCCGGCGCGGTGATTTTCGGCGTTGCTATCTGGAGGCCAGACATGTACCTGATCGTGGTCAAATTCGACACCAAACCCGAATGGACCGACCGGTTCATCGGCCTGGTGAAGGACTTCACCGAAGCCACCCGCAGCGAACCGGGCAACCTGTGGTTCGAGTGGTCGCGCAGCGTGGAAAATCCCGCCGAGTTCGTATTGGTGGAGGCATTCACCGACGACGGGGCAGCGCCGCACGTCAACAGCGATCACTTCGGCAAGGCCATGCAGGACCTGCGGCCGGCATTGGCGGCGACACCGAAGATCGTCAGCCGGCAGGTCGACGGCGACGGCTGGGGCGAGATGGGCGAGCTGACGATCGACTGACATCGGGCTGCGTCGATCGTAAGCAGCCGATCCCAAGCGGCCGATCCCAGGCAGCTGATCCCAAGAAACTCCCGGCCAACTGGCATGGGAACGGTTGCCGGTGGTTACCTGGACAGCATGAAGCTCACACCGGCACTGGAGAACGCGTTCAACGACCAGATCACCATGGAGTTCGGGGCCTCCATGGTCTATCGCCAGCTGGCGATAGAGATGGAGATCAGCGACCTGCCAGGAATGGCTGCCTGGCTCCGGCATCAGGCGGACGAGGAGATCGTGCACGCGAATAAGTTCATCGATCACCTGGCCGACCGCGACAACCACCCCAAGATCGGCACCATCCCCGGCCCGACGGTCAAGGTGAAAACCGTGCTCGCCTGTTTCCAGGCCGCTCTTGCCCATGAGCAGAAAGTGTCCGAGTCGATTCGCAACTTGGTGCGGCAGTCCGAGAAGGCCGGCGACTTCGACTCCCGTCCGCTGCTCAACTGGTTCCTCTCCGAGCAGATCGAAGAGGAGTCGACGGTCAACGAGATCGTCGGCCGGATCGAGCTGATCAACGACGACGGTCCTGGCCTGCTGCGGCTGGACGACGAGCTGAGCAAGCGACCCACCGCCACCACGGAGAACACTTCTGGTCCCGAGTAGCCGCCGCTAGCGGCCACGCGGGGTGAGCAGTGCGAGGGTGTCGGCCAGCTTGCGGGCTTGGTGGCGGAGCGGCGTGTTCGGCGCCGATTCCAGTTGCGCCGCAACGCGTTCGGCGATGCTGTCGCCCTCCGTGACTGGTTGTTCTTCGAGCCGCACCATGGCGCCGAGCCGGCGTGACTCGGCCGCCAGCTCGCCCAGAGCTGTGCCGTAACGCCCGGCGTCCGGGCTGGCTGCGGTACCGGTCGTCGGCGCCGTGGGGGCACCTCCCGCTTGCGGGGGACTGACCAACGAGGCGATCACTCTGCCGGTCGATGCGGCCACACCGAGCACCGCCACCCGCCGGCGCAGCCCCGCCCGGTCCGAGCCGAAGAAGCGACCGCGGATCAGCGATTGGGTCGACTTCACCACCTGCCGCGCGTGCGCATCGAGGGTGACGACCCCGGCCAGTACATCCGGCGGCGGCGCTGCGCCGGTGACGGTGGCCGCACAGTCGTCGAGCAGCTCGGCCAGCCCGTCCAGCAGCTGACGGCGAGCGACCCGCAGGGTGCGCATCGCGCCGGCCGGCAGCACCAGGGCGCCGACCACGGCCCCGATCACCGCGCCGGCGATGGTCTCCGCCAGCCGCAACTCCAGCACCTGGTCGGAGAAGGTGTGCAACAGCGAGTAGAGCTGGCCCAGCGCAATGGTGATCCCGAAGATCATGCCGCCGTAGCTGATCGAGAACAGGTACCAGGCAAGGGCAAGAGCGATCAGCAGCACCGCGAACCCGGCCACCGTGTGCCCGGCGGTGACGTTGGCCAGGAAGACGGCGGCCACCAGGCCCAGCGCTGTCCCGACCACCCTGCCGACGCTGCGCCGCACCGTCTCGCTGGCGGTGGCCGTGCCGGTGAAAGCGATGAAGGCGGCGATCACCGCCCAGTAGTAGCGCTGCGGCGAGATCAGCTGGCCGACCCAGATGGCCAGGGTGGCGGCGATGCTGGCCTGGATGGCTTGTCTGGTGGTCAATGCCAGGTGCGCGGGCGACCACCAGGGGGCGTCGTCGGAGGTGACGGCCTGCTCGGCCAGCGGCGCTGATCCTGGCAGCCGACCGGCCCGCAGGGTCACCACCTGTTCGAAGTCGTCGTCATCGTCGGGATCGTCGTGCGGATCGTCATCGGGATCGTCGTCGGCGCCGCGCTGCTCGCTGCCGGGGCTATCGCCGGCAGAAGCATTGCGCTGCAACAGCTCCCCTGAGGTCCACTCGTCGATCGTCGTCACCAGGTATTCGGCGGCGGTGCCCACTCGGCGGCCGACGGGAGCGGTGTTCTCCTCGCTCGCCAGCTGCTGGGCGGCACGGACAGCGACGGCCGTGTCGCCCCAGCCGAGCGCCTGTAGCGTCGCCCGCACCTCGGCGACGGTGTGGCCGGGGAGCCCGTCGGCCAGGTCGGCGAAGCCGAGTACCGCCCCGACCAGCTCGTCCATGCCGATCTCGACCTCGACCACCCAGCGCCGCAGCGTGCTGGGCCGGACGCCCGGCGGCAGCGCTCTGGCCTCGGACAACTGCCCGTCGAACAACAATGCGACCTCGGAGATCTGCACCAGATGGCTGCGCAGCCGCTTGGCCGCCCCCTCGTCATCCGGATCGTCCAATAGCTCGAGCGCTACCGAGATGCCGGCCCTGGCCCTGGCCCGCAGCGCGGTCACCGTGCGACGCAGCCGCGCCGCCGGATCCTCGTACAGCACGGTGCACATCAACAGCGTCACCCAGATCGCCGAGATGGCCACCGCTGCCAGGATCACCAGCAGCTGGGACACCGGAGGGTGCAGGAACAGCGCGAAGAAATACGCCTGCCAGCACAGCAATCCGTAAGTCACCCAGGCGCCACCGAACTTGCGCACCCAGACGGCGAGGAACGAGATCACCACGAACACAGCCAGCGACAGCACGTGCACCGGTGCGGTGACGACGGACAGCGACGCGCCGATGGCCGCTGCCGGCAGGGCCGGAGCCGCCGCCCGCAGCGTCGCGTGCCTGGTGTTCTCCCTGATGCCGGACGACAGCACCATCGCGATGATCGCCCCGAGCAACATCGGCAGCACCACCGGTGTGTTCAGCGCGGTGGCCAGCAGCCATTCGACGCCGAGGGTGCTGCCGATACCGACCAGCACCCTGATGCCGAGGCGCAACTGGGAGAGCCCTGGGTCGGAGGCGATCAGCCGGTCGCGCAGGTCGCGCTGCTCGATGTCGACCCTGTTGCGTCCGCGGCGCAACAACTCGCGGCGGCGCTGCGTCGCGGGGCTGGGTGGCACGGTGCTCACTCCGCTGGTCCCGCAGCGGCTCGACGGGTGCCGGCAGCAATGTGCACATGCCCGCCCTTGATGACCTCGTACGTCACCGAATCCGTGCGCACCAGTACCCGCGTCCACGGCCAGCGGTACGGGTCGGCGCCGCCGGTCAGGCAGGCCAGTCGGGCCAGCGGCCAGCCAACACGCCACCGTCCGACCGGCAACGCCATGTCGACGACCGCGATTCGGCCACCGGGACGCAGCAAAGCAACCGCCTGATCGAACGATTCCCGCCACTCGTCGATGATTGACAGCGCGTAGCTGAAGATCGCGGCGTCGAACCCTTCCACTTCCGGAATCAGTCCACCTAGTTCGGCGGCGTCACCGTCGATCACCGACACGTTGCGCCAGCCGTGCCGCGCTATCCGCGCCCGGGCCCGCGCCAGCATCGCCGAGCTGCGGTCGACCCCGACGAACTGGCCGTTCGGGCCGATCAGCTCCAGCACCGGCGGCATGTTCAGCCCCGTTCCGCAGCCGATATCCAGCACCCGCCCGCCCGGCTTGAGCTCAAGCGCTTCGATACCCCGGAGCCGACCAGAGCGATATATCCATCGCTCCCCCGACAACACGTCATAGAACCGAGCGCCGTTGTGGTAACGACCGGCCCACTGCGGCATCCGCATCACCTCATTGCACCCTGCGATGTTGCCGATCCCGGTCGGCACGGCCGGCCAGCGCGTCGCCGCCGGGTACCAGCGCGAGGACCCGGCGGCCAAGGGCGTCGCGGGACAGTGCTGCTTGCGTCAGGTGGCGAAGACCGAGGATGCGGGCGACCAGCGCACTCTTCCTGTCGACGTTCCCATGCTGGATGGTTTCCAGGACCATGCGGGGCGCGAGCAAGAGCACACCGCCCCCGCCGGCGCGCGCTAGTTCGATCAGACGGAGCTGCATGGCGTCCTCTCTCCTACCCATCCCAGCATGCATGTGTCCGGTCACGGTCGAGAGGCTAGCCCGGAGTGTCCACTTAGCTGGACATCCATTGCGCCAGCTTGCGGGCTGCCGACGGGGCGCCAGCTTCCTACCGTTGGTGACATGACCACCACCGTGCAGCCGAATCGACTCACTACCGTTGCCACCCGCGACCACCGGCCGGTCCTCCGACGGGCAGTCGAGACCGAGTATTTGCTGGCGGCCACCCTGCTGGCCTCGCGCGGTTCGCCGAGGCGGAGCGGCGGCAGCTGCGTCGACTGATGCAGATGTCCGGCGTCACGGCAGCGCTGGCGCGGGCGATGGTGTCCCCGACACGGCAGGGATCGTCACGATGAGCCGGCCGGTCGCGCCGTCAACGGCAGTGGATCGGCGACGATTGGGCCATCGGCCCCTCGCCTGATCGAATGAACGGCATGTCGATCGACACGCCGGCGCCTCGGAATGGACCTCGGCCGGGCGAAGAAGCAGGTCGAGGCCAATCCGGACAAGGCACGACAGCCTGGACGAGGCCATCGCCCAGATCAGGGCAACACTGGACGAGCTGCGGGCGCTGTCCCGTGGCATCGCGCCGCCGGTGTTGTCCGACCGCGGCCTGCGGGCAGCGATGCAGGAG
>JALYVF010000093.1 GCA_030853385.1 Actinomycetota bacterium
GCTTGCGGTCATGGGCGTTCGGGCAGGGCTCGCGTCCGGCTAGTCCGAGATGGGATCATCGGGCCAGCTCGCGTTCTGGTTGGCGGCCAGATCGGGGCGGCTCGGCCGCGCGGTGACGCGTGGGTGGCAGGGTGGGGGCATGCGGATCTTGGTGTTCGGCGCCGGAGTGATCGGCAGCGTGTATGCCGGGCACCTACTGCGAGCCGGTCATGAGGTGACGATGCTGGCCCGCGGCCGCCGGCTGGCCGACCTGACGGAGTCGGGCCTCGTCCTCGACAACGCAGAATCCGGCCAGCGGGAGGTACTGCCGGTCACCGTGGTGGACACCCCACGACCGGACGGCCGATACGAACTGGTGCTGGTTGCGGTACGCGCCGAACAGTTGTCGGCGACGCTGCCGTTACTGACCGGGATGCCCGGCGGGCCGGATGTACTGTTCTTCGGCAACACCGCGGGCCGGTCGGCGCAAATGCGTGACGCACTGGGCCAGCGGGCATTGTTCGGCTTTCCCGCCGCGGGCGGCGTCCGCGACGGTCCGGCCATCCGGTACGTGCTGATCAGTGCGCAACAGACCATGCTCGGGGAAGCCACGGCGACGGCCTCCGACCGCGTACAACAGCTCCGCAGGGTACTGCAACGGGCTGGTTTCCCCACCACGATCAGCAGCAACATCGACGGCTGGCTGCTCGGGCACGCCGCGTTCATCGTCCCGATCGCCTTCGCCCTGTACCGGTTCGACGCCGACCCGGCCCGCCTTGCGGCCGACCGACAGGCCCTGCGCACGATGGTGCGGGCGACCCGGCAGGCGTTTCGTGCCCTTTCCGGCACCGCCGAGATCCCGGCCAACCTGCGGGCCCTGTACCGGCTACCGACGCCGGCCGCGATGGGCTACTGGCGACGCGTCATGGCGGGCCACCGCGGCGAGCTGTGGTTCGCCGCGCACTGCCGCGCCGCCCCGGCGGAGATGCACAGTATGGCCGCCGAACTGCAGGCCACCATAAGGTCCACCGGGCAGCCGACGCCCGATCTGGACACGCTCCTGACAGCACCGGCCACGTAGCCCGACCACCACGGTCCGCAACACCAGAACGTTGGAGGGTCTGAGAACTTCCGAACGGTGACACCCTGAGGGCCACGGATTCGGGTCTGACGATCACGGCGCGATCGCCCCACCGGGTGATCCCATCGCCGCAGATGTATTATTACGTCGCTTTCGGATGATCTTCGGAGGCGTGCTCATGGGTCGGAAGGCGGACGGGTGGCCCCTTTCTTCCATCGTCTCCCGGCCTCCGCCATCATCGCCGCGACCGGGGCGTTCGACCCGTCGGGTTCGGGCGGACCGCCGTATCGGTCATCGCGGCGCCCGCTCGTGACGCGCGTCATACCCGCACCGGCCGGCCACCCGGATGCGCCAGCGTCGGTGCTGCGGGGTCCCAGCACCTCCACCCATCTGTCGACATGACCGTTACGCACAATAGGAGAACTCGTGTTCAAGACAAGCGTGCAATCCGGTAGCCGAAGGGCCGCGCTGAGCGTCGTCGGTGTGTCCGTGATGGCGGTGCTGGTGGCAGCCTGCAGTTCTTCCGGGACTACTGCCAACTCGTCCGGTAGTTCGCCGTCGTCGGCGGGGCAGTCGACCGTCGGCTCGTCGTCGGCCGGCGCATCGGGGTCGTCCGCGGCCGGCACACCCGCCTCGCCCAACTCTGGATCGGCGTCGTCGGGGGCGCCGGCGGCCGGCAAGACCGTCGACATCAACTACTGGACCTCCAGCAGCAAGGCCGTGATCGACTACCTGGATTCGCACTTCAACCAGACGCACCCCGGGATCAAGGTGACCGGTCAGTACGTGGCCAGTGCCGATAACACCACGGCCAAGGTGGTCGCCGCTCTGAAGTCGGACACCGAGCCGAACATCCTGATCGGGCAGGATCCGTCGGAGCTTCCGCTTTTTTCCCAGAGCGGCAAGGTGGTTGACCTGACCAGCGCGCTCAAGACCGAGACGGACGCCCTCTACCCGGGCATCCGCTCCGGGCTGTTCTACAAGGGTAAGCAGCTCGGCTTCGCCCTGGGCGGTGTCGGCAATTACGTGCTGTTCTACAACAAGGACGATTTCGCGAAGGCCGGCATCGCCGGGCCGCCCACGACGTGGGCCGAATTAACGGCTGATGCGGTCAAGCTGACCGATGCGGCCAAGCACCACTACGGCGTCTACGTCCCGCTGGGGGCGTCGGAGTGGATCAGCTACACCTGGGAATCCCTGTTGGTGGGCAATGGTGGGCAGTTGCTGAACTCGGACGGCAGCAAGGTCGCATTTAACAGTCCGGCCGGCCTCGCCGCGCTGACCACGTGGACCGACTTGGTACAGAAGGAAAAGGCAGCGCCCACCACCAGTTATGCTCAGGGCGGTAGCTTCGACGGGGCGCCGGCCTTCGCCAGCGGAGCGGTATCGATGATCATCGAAGGGCAATTCGCGCTCTCGGAATTCACGAAGATCAATTACGGCGTCGCGTTGATGCCCGCCGGGTCATCGGGTAAATCGTCGTCCGGCATCGGCATCGGGGTGGCAGTGGTCTTCAACAAGGGCCAGGACGTCAACACCGCGGCCGAAACATTCGTGAAGTGGCTCGGCCAACCCGAGCAGGGTGCCTACCTGACCGCGCAGTCGGGTGGTCTGCCCAGCGCACCCAACCAGCTCGACCAGCCGGTGTTGAAGGCGCAGATCGCCAAGCAGCCGACCTACAACCTGTTCGCCGATCAGCTGAAGTTCGGGCAGGTGCGGCCGACCGTCCCGGCGTACGCGGCGATCTCGCAGGCCTTGAGTGACAACATCAACAAGGCACTGACCGGCAACGAGACTCCGCAGCAGGCACTGGCCGCGGCCGAGACCGCCGGCAACGCGGCGATCGCGAACAGCGGATCCTGACCGGCGGGTGAGTACCCCAGCCACTGTGCGGGGCGGGCCCGGGAATCGCTGGGCCCGCCCCCGCAGTTCGATAGCGCCGGCAGGTCGGCCGCGAGCGCCGCGGGGTCCTCGGCTGCGCCTCTGGGGAACTGGGTACTCGTTCGTCCTGCCGGTGTTCGCGCTGACGGCACTGTTCTCCATCTTCCCGCTGGTGGTGGTGATCCGTCGCAGCCTGTACTCGGGCAACATCTTCGACACCGACCTGAAGTTTGCGGGGCTGGCGAACTACCGCGCCGTGTTCGCGACCGGCGGCGGGCACGCCCTGTGGGTGACGCTGGTGTACACCGTGGGATTCGTCGCCGTGTGCATGATCTTCGGCATCGGCGTGGCACTGCTACTGGACATGCCGCTGCCCGGCTTCGCCGCGGTCCGCGCCCTGTTCATCATCCCGCTGGTGGTGCCCGCGGTCGCTACCGCGTTCATCTGGTTCACCCTGTTCCAACCTCAAACCGGCTTGTTCAACCGGCTACTGAACTCCGTCCACCTCCCGCAGGTGACGTTGGACAATCCGACCGTCGCGTTGCTCGCGGTCATTGCCTTCGGCGCCTGGCAGTTCTTCGGCGAAGTCGTCATCCTGTATCTGGCGGCGTTGAAAACGCTCCCGCGGGACGTTGTCGAGGCCGCCGTGATGGACGGCGCCTCCGGCTGGCAACGCCTGCGGTACATCCGCCTGCCGTTGCTGCGGCCGCAGACCGCGCTGATCGCCGTGGTTTCCACCCTGACGGGATTGCAGGCGTTCACCCAGATCTACGTGTTGACCAACGGCGGCCCGAACGGCGCTACCCAGACCGCGCTGTACTACGTGTACAACGAGGCGTTCGGTCTGGGCGCCGGCGGCTCGGTCGGCAATGCCGATGCGATGGCGGTGATCCTCTTCGGCATCTCGATCCTGGTGACGGTCGCACAGGTGGCCGTGGTTGGGCGCGCGTCGCGAGCGGTCGGCTGATGCGCATCTCCTGGCCGGTTCGCGTCGTGGTGTACCTGGTCGTCGCCGTCGCGGCTTTTGCTGTCCTGTTCCCGCTGCTGTGGATGTTCGTGTCGGCATTCAAGTCCCAGTCCGACATCATCAATCCGAATTCCCCCATCATCCCGACTCACTGGCAATGGTCGAACATCGTCACCGCATGGAACGCGGCCCCGTTCGGCCGGTTCTTCATCAACACGGCCATTTTCAGCCTTGCCACGACGGCCGGGCAGATCATCACCGGCATCATCGCTGGCTATGCGTTCGCGATGTTCAACTTTCCGGGGCGCCAGATCCTGTTCTACGGGGTGCTGTCCGGCCTGATGATCCCGTTCACCGTTGTATTGGTTCCGGTGGTGCAGCTGTTGGCCGACTTCGGCTGGATCGATACCTACCAGGGCCTGATCGTGCCGAACATCGCCTCGGCGTTGGGCTGCTTCCTTTATCGGCAGTTCTTCCTCAGCGCTCCGGTTGATCTCGCCGAATCCGCCCGGCTCGACGGGGCGTCGGAGTGGCGCATCTTCTGGACGATCTACCGTCCGCTCGCCCAACCGATGACGGCCGCCCTGACAACCATCGTCTTCCTGAACAACTGGAACAACTTCCTGTTCCCGCTGGTGGTCACCAGCAAGGAGAGCCTGATGATGGTGTCCCAAGGATTGACCATCTTCCAGGGCCAGCTGCAGGGAACGCAGTACAACCTGCTGATGGCTGGGTCGTTGATCGCCGTGGTCCCCGTCCTGATCGTGGCGCTGATCGCGCAGCGCCGGGTGATCGATGGTCTGATGATCGGCGCCACCCGCTGACCCGAAGGGGACCCCTCTGGCGAGGACTTGTTTGTCGCATCCTGTCCCACCAGCCACAATCGGGCCGAAGAAGATCCTCGCAGCCGACGTCGATCCTCGCCGGGTGGGGGGGTTATCTGCGGACAGAAGACTCGACGACGTCGAGAACGGCGGAGAAGTGGTCGGCGGGTAGGCCGGCGGCCAGATGGGTCACCAAGCCCTCCAGCACCAGCTCGAGGTAGGAAGCCAGCACGTCGATGTCGACATCGGTGCGCAGCACCCCGGCGTCCAGCTGGCGGCGCAGCCTGGCCCTGGTGGCATCACCCACCACCGACGAGCGCTCGGCCCACATGGTGCGGAAATCGGCGTCGGTCCGCAGCCGCCTGGTGATCTCCAGCTGGGTGCCGAGCCGGCCGGGATCGGGATTGGCGATCAGATCCCGCATCACCTGGACAAGGCCTTGCGCCGCAACGGTGTCGGCCATCGCCGCCACGTCCGCATCGGCCAGCGCCAGGAACAACGCATCCTTGTCCGCATAGTGGTGGAAGATCGCGCCCCGGCTCAGCCGGGCCTGCTCCTCGAGTACGCGCACGGTCGCCCCCTCGAAGCCGTACCGCGCGAACGCGGTACGGGCAGCGTCGAGGATCTGACGCCGACGCGCCTCGAGGTGGTCGCTGCTGACCCGGGGCAACGAGTCTCCTAGTTCGTCGCGTCGATGAGCAGGCTCCGCAGCACGTACTGCATGATCCCGCCGTTGCGGTAGTAGTCGGCTTCACCTGGCGTATCGATCCGCACGGTCGCCTGGAAGGATCCCGGCTCGTGGTTCGCCTTCGTCGGTGTCACCTTCACCGTCACGGTCTTCGGCGTCCGACCGTCGTTCAGCTCGGTGATGCCCTCGATGTCGATGATCTCGGTGCCGTCCAGCCCCATGTCCTCGGCCGTCTTGCCGGGCGGGAACTGCAGCGGGATCACTCCCATCCCGATCAGGTTCGACCGATGGATCCGCTCGTAGGACTGCGCGATAACGGCCTTCACACCCAGCAGCGCAGTGCCCTTCGCGGCCCAGTCGCGGGACGATCCCGAGCCGTACTCGGCGCCGGCCAGGATCAGCAGCGGCACGCCGGCTTTCGCATAGCCTTGAGACGCCTCGAAGATCGTTGTCTGCGGCGCGCCGTCCGCCAACAGGTTGCGAGTGAAGCCGCCCTCGACGTCGGTCAGCAGCTGGTTGCGCAGCCGGATGTTGGCAAAGGTGCCGCGGATCATCACTTCGTGGTTACCGCGCCGCGAACCGTAGGAGTTGAAATCCCTGCGCTGCACGCCGTGGTCGGCCAGATACTTACCGGCCGGCGAGTCGACCTTGATGGCCCCGGCCGGGGAGATGTGGTCGGTGGTCACCGAGTCACCCAACTTCGCGAGCACTCTCGCACCGGAAATGTCTTGCACCGCAGTGGGTTTCGCGTCCATTCCGTCGAAGTACGGTGGCTTGCGGACATAGGTGGAGTCGGCGTCCCACTGGAAGGTCTTGCCGGTGGGCGTCGGCAGCGATGTCCACCGCTCGTCGCCGGCGAACACGTCTGCGTAGTCCTTGGAGAACATCTCCTGGTTGATCGCCGATGCGATCACCTCTTCGATCTCCTGCCCGTCCGGCCAGATGTCCTTGAGGTACACCGGGTTTCCGTCCGCATCGTCGCCCAGTGAATCCTTGTTCAGGTCCACGTCCATCGAGCCGGCCAGCGCGTAGGCAACCACCAGCGGCGGGGACGCCAAATAGTTCATCTTGATATCCGGATTGATCCGGCCTTCGAAGTTGCGGTTGCCCGATAGCACCGACACCACAGCCAGGTCGGCCTCGTTGACCGCCGCCGAGATCTCGTCGGGGAGGGGACCGGAGTTACCGATGCAGGTGGTGCAACCGAAGCCGACCAGGTTGAAGCCCAGCTTCTCCAGGTAGGGCAGCAGTCCGGACCGCTGGTAGTAGTCCATCACCACCTTGGAACCGGGCGCGAGGGTCGTCTTGACCCACGGCTTGCTGCTCAGGCCCTTCTCGACGGCCTTCTTGGCCAGCAGCGCCGCGCCGATCATCACCTGCGGATTCGAGGTGTTGGTGCAGCTGGTGATGGCGGCGATGGCGACGTGGCCATGGTCGATGTCGAACGTCTGGCCGTTCATCGTCACCGAGGTCGGCTTCGTTGCGCGTTTGCCGGCCGCTGGAGCGTACGGCTGATGGTCGGCGTGCGCACCGGGATCCGGCATGCTCGACGCCGGGTCGGACGCGGGGAACGTCTCCAGCCCCGACTCGTCCGCCCCGTTGTGCTCGTCGTGGGTGACGTAGGCGTTGAGCGCCTGCCGGAATACCGGCACCGCATCGGCCAGGATCACCCTGTCCTGCGGGCGTTTTGGACCGGCGATCGACGGTACGACCGTCGACAGGTCCAACTCCAGATACTCGGAGTAGTTCGCCTCGTGGGCAGGGTCGTGCCACAGACCCTGTTCCTTGGCATACGCCTGCACCAACGCGAGCTGATCGTCGGGCCGGCCGGTGAGCCGCATATACGTGATTGTTTCCTCGTCGATCGGGAACATCGCGGCCGTTGAACCGAACTCGGGGCTCATGTTGCCGATGGTGGCGCGGTTGGCCAGCGGGACGGCGGCGACGCCCTCACCGTAGAACTCGACGAACTTGCCGACAACGCCGTGCTTGCGCAGCATTTCGGTGATCGTCAGCACCAGGTCGGTGGCGGTGGTGCCGGCCGGCATTGATCCGCTGAGCTTGAAGCCGACGACGCGCGGGATGAGCATCGACACCGGCTGGCCGAGCATTGCGGCCTCGGCTTCGATGCCGCCGACGCCCCAGCCGAGCACTCCGAGACCGTTCACCATGGTGGTGTGAGAATCGGTGCCCACCAACGTATCCGGGTACGCCATGACATTCCCATCGCCACCACGGACCATCACCACCCTGGCCAGATGTTCGATGTTGACCTGGTGCACGATGCCGGTCCCTGGCGGGACGACCTTGAACTCGTCGAACGCGGTCTGCCCCCAGCGCAGGAACTGGTAGCGCTCCTTGTTCCGCTCGTACTCGAGCTCGACGTTCCGTTCAAAGGCGTCCGCGCGTCCGAACACGTCGGCGATCACCGAGTGGTCGATCACCAGCTCGGCCGGCGCCAGCGGGTTGATCTTGTCCGGGTCCCCACCGAGGTCTGCCATCGCCTCGCGCATGGTGGCCAGATCGACGACGCAGGGCACCCCGGTGAAGTCCTGCATGATGACCCTGGCCGGGGTGAACTGGATTTCGGTATCCGGCTCGGCGTCCGGCTTCCACTGCGCCACCGCCCTGATGTGCTCGGCGGTGATGTTTGCGCCGTCCTCGGTACGGATCAGGTTCTCCAGCAACACCTTCAGCGAGAACGGCAGGGCCGCGGCTTCTTCCAGTCCCGCAACCCCCTTGATCCGGAAGATCTGGTAGTCCTGGCCGCCGACGGACAGGGTGTCCTGAGCGGAGAAGCTGTTCTTGCTGGGGCTCACGGTGTCTCCTTTGACAGATCTCATCGTCGGCGGCCATGCCGCCTGCTGGTGCTGCGGCGCGACAGCGCCGATCACTGGCTCGGCGCTAACAGTACGCGTGTCCTGTTAGCCGGGCAATGCCGCCCGGGCATCGAGAAGGTCGCGCGTGTCCCACCGCGGCATCGCCGGAGATACGACGGAACCCGCCACGGTGACGAGCACCGGGACGGGTTCCGAGTCTCCGGAAGAGCTTGCGGCCCTAGCGGATCGGTCGAATTGTTACTTGCCGGCCATCTGCAGCAGATAGTCGATGTCGCCGGGCTGCAGGCCCTTCAGCAGGGTCAACAGCACCCCAGAGTAGGTCCGCAGCGGGCTGACGTACCACTTGCCGTTGACCTGGGTGGTGACGATGCCGATGGTCAGCAGCTGCTTGAACTCGCGCTTGACGATGTCGGCCACCTGCGGTGGCACGTTGCCCATGCCACCGGAGGAACCCATCATCTGCATGGCGGTGTCGGGCGTTACCACGGTGGTCTTGCCGCCGGCGTCGATCGTCAGCTTGCCAGCAGCGGCGTCGATGGCGACACTCACCGTCTGCCCGCCGGTTTCCACCGTGGCGCTTTGCAGCGAGACCTTCTTGCCACCGGTCACGTCGCTGGTGGTGAACTTGAGGTTGCTGATCTTCGGCATGTTTGCCGCGCTCCCGGACTTGACATTGCCGGCAGCCAGTATCCGCTTGCCGTAGTCGTACAGCACGCCCATCTCGTCCGGCGGCAGCATGCCGATCACGCCCTCGTAGTCGCCTCCCATTGCCTTGTTCAGCATCCCGTTGACGGCGTCCTCAGGAGAGGACCCACCGATCGCGGTGATCGGAGCCGCCAACGCCTTCGACTTCAAGCCAGGGTTGCTCTTCTGAGCGTCCTGCAACCAATTGTCGGCGAGCGTATAGAACAGGCTCGGATACCACTTGTCGCCCCGCTTGACGGTCGCGATGCGGATCGGGTGACCCATCTTGGCGACCTCGTTGGCGATGTTGACCGTCTTGTCGGCGACCTGCGCCTGGGAGAGTTGCGGCCCCAAGGCCTTCTTGATCTTGTCGGTGAACGGCAGCTTGCTGGGGTCGCTCGTGAGGGTGATGGTGCCGGCGGTCAGCATTTCGATGGTGACGTGGTCGTTGACCGTCTCGGCCTTGGACGCGTCGAACTTGAGATCCTTGATCGTCACATTCGAACCGGACAGCGTCTGAGCCGACGCGTCGGAGTTGACGATCTGCAGCCGCTTCAGCTCGCTGAGGATGTCACCGGACATGTCGGTGAATACCTGCGCCTCTGTTGGATCGAGCTGCTCGGCGATGCCGACCGGATCCTTGCTGGTGAGCGAGGACAGCATGGTGTTGGCGGCCGCCTCTGGCGTCGCCTGGCCACCGGATGCGGTCTCGCTGCTCTTGCGGCTGACCAGCCACACGGTGATGCCGACGGCGAGCGCCACCACCACCACTGCTGCGGTGATGATGACCCCGAGGTTGTTCTTCTTCTTCGGCGGTTGGCCGCCCTGCGGCTGCCAGCCGACAGGTCCCTGCGGGCCCTGCTGTTGCCACCCTTGAGCGGGCTGCTGGTAGCCCTGCTGTTGGTAGCCCTGCTGTTGGTAGCCCTGCTCGGCAGGCTGATAACCGTCAGCCTGGTAGCCCTGTGGGGTCGACGGGTTCTGTGGAGCCTGTGGCTGCCAGCCCTGGGGGTTCTGGTCCTTCGGCTGCCAACCCTGGGGGTCCTGGTCCTGCGGCTGCCAACCGCCGGGGCCTTGGTGAGGTCCGTAATTGTCGCTCATCGGAGTGCTATCCCTCCTACAGGATGGTAATCACTAGGGTTTCAGCTGGTATCGGGACAGGCCTTGGCGCTGCGTTGATGACAGCGCAACGGTAGTTCCATTCTGTATGACGTGATGATGCCCGGCGGGGTTCCCTGGATTTCCTGGCTGCTGGATGTCACACCCTCCGTTGCCGGCTGACCCGCACATCCCACCGGTCCGGCAGCAGCAGCAGGGCGCCGGCAACGATCAGCAGCGCTGATCCGCAGCCAACGGTTTCGGGTCCGATCGACGCCAGCTCAATGCCGAAATGGCTAGTGCCGCCCACCACCACCAGCGCCGTCATAGCGGCAGCCAACCCCAGGATGCCGAGCAGGATCGCCACCGCTGCCGCCCAGCGCCAGCAGCGGAACGCCACCAGCAGCAGCGGCGCCATCAGCGCCGGACCGAAATACGGCCAGCCGCCGACGGCGGCTACCACCGCGCCGCTGTCGACGATCTGGAAGCGCTCAAGGGCACCGACCAGCTGATAGCTGTTGCGGGCCACCGAGCCCGACCTCAGCCACGGAGCGAATGTTCCGGCGATGCAGACCGTGATCGCCACCAGCAGTGTGGTGACGGCCGCTGCCCTGATGAGCGGCAGCCCGACAGGGCCGGCTGGTGCGGCATCGAAGGACGGGGATGTCGGCGACTGGAAGGACACGACTGCCGAGTCTGCCGTACATCGGCCGACGGCCGGCATTTCGACGTCATGCCCGTCCTTCGAAGGAGGCACTGGGCCCTCGGATCATCCGCGCTGGCAGCGAAATGACCGATTTGCCCAGTATGGGACGGAGTATAGCGGAAGTTTCACGATTTGTTTCTAGTGACGGCTGGCGCCTGAGGGGTACAAAGTGGCATGGTGCAACCGGGCGTGTCGGATTGACAACTGCGCGCAAAAGTGAATCAAGGGTCGAAAGTTGACTGTCGTCCGCTGCCTGGTCGGCCGCGGGGAGGAGAACTCGTGGGTTCCATCCGACACCGGCGCAGCACCATTCGCGCCGCGATACGCATGGCGTCCCGCGGCGCCGTCGCGGTCACGATGGTCGGCGCATTGGCGCTGTCCGTTGCCGCCCCCGCCGCCGCCGCGAACCAATCCCATCAGGCGTCCGCTGCGCTGGCGGCTGACAACCCGTCGCCGACCCCTCCGCCGAATCCGTCCGATAACGACATCACGTCAAGCCAGCAGCAGGCCACCGCGGCTGCTGCCCTGGTCGGAACGTTGTCTGGCCAGGTGACGGCCACCCAGTCGAAGATCAACCAACTCTCCGACGACATGGAAGTCAAGGCGGAGCTGGCCAACAAGGCGAACGTCGACCTCGGCATTGCGCAGCACGATGCGGACGCCGCCGACAAGACCGCTGCAGGCGCCGCCAGGGTCGCTGACAACGCCGACTCGGCGGTCACTGCGGCCCAGCAGAAGGCCGCAGACTTCGCGGCAGCCTCGTTCCGCAACGGATCGCGGCTCGGCTCGATCACCACCCTGTTGGGCGCCGACAGCCCGACAGATCTGCTGCAGCGCGATGCCATCCTCGAGCAGGTGTCGGCATCGCAGCTGAACGTCATCGGTCAGCTGGAAACAGCCAGAAACGACAAGGCCAACAAGGACGCGAGCGCCAGGGCCGCGCAGGACGCAGCTCAGCAGGCACAGAATGCCGCTACGCAGGCCGCGATGGTCGCGCAAGAAGCTCAGCAGACGGCCGCGAAGGCGCTGCAGAACGGACAGCAGCAGCTCAAGGATCTGCAGACCCAGCTCACCTCAGAGCAGACGGCCTACACCGACGCACTGAACAACACCGCGTCACTCAAGTCGGAGCGGGACGCCTACAACCAGTGGGTGGCGGAGAAGAAGGCCGAGGAGGCACGCGAGCGCGCGATCGCCGAACAGCGCCGCAAGGAGGCGATCGCCGAGGCCGCTCGCCAGGCAGCCGCGGCCAACGTCGCGGCCCAGGCCAAGGCAGCGGCTGAGGCACAGGCCGCCGCCGCGGCCCAGGCCAAGGCGGCAGCAACTGCTCAGGCGAAGGTCGCGGCGGCAGCGGCAGCCAAGCAGCAGGCGGACGCAATCGCGGCAGCAGCGGCGGAGCGGGCATCACAACAGGCCGCCGCCGCCGCCAAGCAACAACAGCACGACGCAGCAGTGCAGGCGGAAGCCGCCGTTAAGGCAGCGGCTGCCACCAAGGCCGTGGCCACCGCCAAGGCGAACGCCACAGCAGTAGCCGCGGCCAACAGGGCGGCAGCCGCGTCCCGAGCTGCCGAAAAGACCAAGGAAGCTGCCAATATAAGGGCAGCTGCGGCGCAGAAGACGGCGGACAACAACGCTGCTGTCGTCGACCGACAGCAGAAGGCCGCTGCCGCTCTGCGCAGTAGAGCCACCGCCCAAGATCGGATCACCAACGCCAAGAAGGCGAAGGAACTGGCCGACAAGTTGAAGCAGATCCGGGGTCACGGTACCGGCGGCGGCGCCTACTTCCAGAACTGTGATGCCGCCCGTGCCGCCGGCTTCGGTCCGATGAAGAAGGGTGATCCCGGCTATCGGGCCGCGCTTGACCCGAACAACAACGGCATCGCCTGCGATGCCACCAACGAGACCAAGGACCCGGGCACCGGCGGGGGCGCCTACTTCCAGAACTGTGATGCCGCCCGCGCCGCCGGCTTCGGTCCGATGAAGAAGGGCGATCCCGGCTACCGGGCCGCCCTCGACCCGAACCACAACGGCATCGCCTGTGACGGTGGTGCTACCTCCGGCGGAGGTGCTACCTCGGGCGGTGGCACTTCGTCCGGCGGAGGGACTACCTCAGGCGGTGGCACGTCGGCCGGCGGAGGGACTTCGTCCGGTGGTGGCACGTCGTCCGGCGGAGGGACTTCGGCCGGCGGTGGCACGTCGTCCGGCGGAGGGACTTCGGCCGGCGGTGGGACTTCGTCCGGCGATGGCACGTCGTCCGGCGGTGGCACACCCTCCGGGGGAGGGGCACCCTCCGGCGCGGGCAACCCCGGCGTCCCCAACGACGGCTCCATTGGGGCGATCGTGGTGAACGCGGCGCTGCGCTACCTCGGAACCCCGTACTCATGGGGCGGCGGCGACGGGAGCGGCCCGACACTCGGGATCAGCTCCGGGTGCACGTCGTACTGCCAGCCGTTCCAGCCGTGGAACACCGTCGGCTTCGACTGCTCCGGCCTCACCGAATACGCCTGGGCACAGGCCGGCGTCAGCCTGCCGCACTACTCGGCCTACCAGTACTTCTCCGGCCAGCACATCTCCCGGGATCAGCTGCAGCCGGGGGACCTGGTGTTCTTCGCCACCGACACCTCCGACCCGAACACGATCCACCACGTGGCCATCTACATGGGACCCAACCAGCTCATCGAGGCCGAAGAGTCCGGCACCGTCGTACACATCCGCAATTGGCGCGACGACGGCTATATCGGGGCGACCCGACCTGGCACCTGATCCCAGCAACAGCGGACGGCCCCGACGGTGACCATCGTCGGGGCCGTCGGCCGTTCTGCCGCATCGTTGACAGTGGAAACCGACGACAGTGGAAACCGACCCCGTCCGAGGTTTCGCCACGCCCGGCCGCAACTTTGGTCATGATGGAGTGAAAGGCTGCACCCGCGGCGGCCGGGCAGTACCGACAGGGCACCCGCGTCGACAGGGCTATCGGCCGACAGGACTTCAGCACGAGGAGGAGCCGGTGACGGCGGAAATGACCAGCGGCATTCCAGGCAGCACTGGGCCGGCGGCCGGGCCGGCGGCCGGGCCTCCTGGTGGCCAACACAGCGGCCACCACGGGGTGGCGCCAACTGGACCACCGACCGGGCCGCATCACCCCAGCAGCGACGCCAGCCTGCTCGAGCGCACCGTCTTCGAGGTCAAGCGGATCATCGTCGGGCAGGACCGGCTGGTCGAGCGGATGCTCGTCGGGCTGCTGGCCAAGGGGCATCTGCTGATCGAGGGCGTCCCAGGGGTCGCGAAAACCCTTGCCGTTGAAACCTTCTCGAAGGTTGTCGGCGGAACATTCTCCCGCATCCAGTTCACCCCAGACCTGGTTCCCGCCGACTTGTTGGGTACCAGGATCTATCGGGCCGGCCGGGAAGAATTCGATACCGAGCTTGGGCCGGTGGTGGCCAACTTCGTCCTGGCCGACGAGATCAACAGAGCGCCGGCCAAGGTGCAGTCGGCGCTGCTCGAGGTGATGGCCGAGCGGCACGTTTCGATCGGTGGCACCACCTATCCGATGCCGAACCCGTTCCTGGTGCTGGCTACCCAGAACCCGATCGAGAACGAGGGCGTCTATCCGCTGCCGGAGGCGCAACGCGACCGCTTCCTGTTCAAACTGCTGGTCGGCTACCCGGAACCGGACGAGGAACGAGAAATCGTGTACCGGATGGGCGTAAACCCGCCGGAAGCCAGTCAGGTGTTGCCGATCGAGGAACTCGCCCGGCTGCAGCAGGTGGCCGCGAACGTCTTCGTCCACCACGCCCTGGTCGACTACGTGGTGCGTCTGGTGTTCGCCACCCGCACCCCGGCCGATCACGGCCTCACGGAGGTCGCCGGCTGGCTGTCCTACGGTGCGTCACCGCGTGCCTCGCTCGGCATTATTGCCGCCGCCAGGGCGCTGGCGCTGGTGCGCGGTCGCGATTTCGCCATTCCACAGGACGTGGTGGAGGTGGCCGCCGACGTGCTTCGGCACCGACTGGTGCTCTCCTACGACGCACTGGCCGACGGCGTTCCAGTCGAGGTGATTCTGTCCCGCATCCTGCAGGCCATTCCGCTGCCACAGGTGAGCCCGTTCACCCATCCTGGCGCCGCCTGATGCCGGCTGCGGCATCCTCGAGCGGCCGGCGGCCACCGGCCGGCGCGTCCGGAGGCCCGGGCGCCGGCGTGCCGTCGACCGCGGATCCGGCGAAGTTGGATGCCGCGCTCACCACCCTGGAACTGACGGTGCGGCGCCGCCTGGACGGCCTGTTGCAGGGCAATCATCTGGGTTTGGTGCCCGGCCCTGGCACCGAACCGGGTGATGCCCGGCTGTACTACCCGGGTGACGATGTACGCCGGATGGACTGGTCGCTGACCGCCCGCACCACCGAGCCGCACATTCGGCAGACGGTGGCAGATCGTGAGCTGGAGACCTGGATCGTTGCCGATCTGTCGGCGTCGTTGGATTTCGGTAGCACCGGCTGCGAGAAGCGCGATCTGGTGGTGGCGGCGGCGGCGGCGGTCGGTCATCTGACGCAAGGTGGCGGCAACAGGGTCGGCGCGGTAGTGAGCACTGGTTCGGCGATGGAGCGCATCCCGGCCCGCGGCGGCCGGCCGCACCTGCAGTACCTGCTGCGCGCCCTCGCCTCGACCC
>JALYVF010000098.1 GCA_030853385.1 Actinomycetota bacterium
GGCCGCCGCGCGCTCGGTCGCCAGGTCGATGATCCGCTCCGGGTAGCCGCGGGAGTAGCCGGCGTCGTGATCCCACGGCTGGTGCGCAGCCTGGCCAGCCAGGTGGCCGAGTTCCGGGATCCAACGCCGCACATACTCGCCGTCCGGGTCGAACTTGACCCCCTGGCTAACCGGATTGAAGATGCGGAAGTACGGCGAGGCATCTGTTCCGGTACCGGCGACCCACTGCCATCCGTGGTTGTTGGAGGCAATGTCGCCGTCCCGCAACAGGTTCAGGAAATGCCGGGCGCCGTGCGGCCACCACACGTGCAGGTGCTTGACCAAAAAACTGGCGGTGATCATCCGCACCCTGTTGTGCATCCAGCCCTCGCTGGCCAACTGCCGCATGCCGGCATCGACCATCGGGAAACCGGTGGCGCCACGTTGCCAGCACTCGAACGCCGCTGCTGGCTCGTGGTACCGCATCGATAGCGGGTTCAGGTCGTGCCAGGCCGATTTCGGGTGGTGCCACAGCACATCGGCATAGAACTCGCGCCAGCACAGCTCGGTGACGAACCGCCGCACCGCCTCGCCGCGACGGTGCGCCAGCTCGGCCAGCAGGGTCCGCGGGTGGAGCTCGCCGTATTTGAGATGCTCGGACAGCCGGCTGGTGGAATCCAGATCGGGCCGGTCCCGCTCCTCGTCGTAGCGGGCCAGATCGTCGCCCGCGAATTCGGCCCACCGGTCGAGGGCCGCCTGCTCGCCGGCCCGCGGATCGTGATCAGCGGCGGGGACGTCCTCGGATTCGATGCGGCGCACCCAGCGCAACTGCTCCGGGCGTGCCGCCGGCGCTCGCCAACCGTGATCGCGCCAGGCTCTGCAGAACGGTGTGAAGACCCGGTACGGCGTGCCGTCACCCTTCAGTACTCGACCAGGGCCGACGGCGTACGGCGTTCCCGTTACGGCCCAGTCGATGGCATTGTCCTGCAACACTTTTCGCACTTGGGTGTCCCGGTGGCGGCCGAACGGGAACGGTTCGCCGCTGACGTGCACCGCCGTCGCCCCGAGTTCGCGCGCCACCGCCGGCAGCACCTCGACAGGATCCCCGGTCCGCACCACCAGCGCTCCGTCGGTGGCGCCCTGAAGCGAGTGCAGCGAGGCGAACAGCCTGTTCCGCCTGGTGTCGCCGGCGGAGGCCAGCAACCGCGGATCCAGCACGAACAGTGGCAGCACCGCTCCCTCGGCCGCCGCGGCCGCCAGCGCCGGATGATCGGCCAGTCGCAGATCGCGCCGGAACCACACCACGGAGTCGGTCATCACCGGACGGTAGCGCAATGGCCGACAGCTGATCTAAACCGCCAAAGAGCCCGCGAAGTCGGACGTTCGCGGAGCTCAGGGTGTTTATGACACCGAAATCCGTCGTCATAACCGCCATCGGACCCGCGAAGTGGGGGGAGAGCTCAGGAGCGGGCTTGAGCGGCCAGCCGTTGGGTCATGTACTCGCCGGACATCGGGCGGCCGAAGAAGTAGCCCTGGGCGTGGGTACAGCCGAGCCGCTTGAGTAGCTCCGCCTGCTTGCGGGTCTCGACACCTTCGACGACGGCGTTCAGCCCGACCGATTTGATCAGCTGCAGGATGGCGCCGACGAATCGGCTCTGTTCGGTATCGGCGGAGATGTCGATGATCAATGATCTGTCCACCTTGACCGTGTCGATCGGCAACCGGCGCAGGTAGGCGATGGAGGAATAGCCGGTACCGAAGTCGTCGATCTCCAAGCTTGCGCCCAGAGATTCCAGGCCGCGCAACGCTTCCAGCCCGCCGACGTCGTCGCTCATCAGCGCCGTCTCGGAGATTTCCAACGCCAACCGACGGGTAGGGACGCCATGCTTGTCCAGCGTCTCGCGGAGGAACTCGGACAGGCCGGGACGGCGCAGTTCGACCGGCGAGACGTTGAGGTGCACCCGGAAATCGGGGTTGTTGCCGAGCAGCTTCTCCCACTGGGCCAGCTGGGCGAGCGCGGTGTCGGACACCCAGTGCCCGAGATCGACGACCAGCCCCGAATCCTCGGCCACCTGGATGAACTCGTCCGGCATGATCAGGCCGCGATGTGGGTGATGCCAGCGCACCAACGCCTCGACGCCGCTGGTCCGCTCGGTCTCCAGATCGACGATGGGTTGGTAGGTGAGCCGCAACTGCCCGTTGTGAATGGCGCTGCCCAACTCGGACACCACCCGCAACCGCCGCTGCACCGCGTGGTGCATCGCCGGCTGATACATCAATGCCCGGCCACGGCCACTGGTCTTGGCTTCGTACATCGCGGTGTCGGCGTCACGCAGTAACAGATCGGCGGTATCGCCGGCCTCAGCGCGCCGGATGCCGATGCTGGCCAGCGCCCACACCGACCTGCCGTGCACGCTGAGCGGTTCTTTGAGCACCTGGAGGGCGTCGGCGGCGATCTGCATCGCCTCTTCCTCGGTGGAGTCGGGCATCACCACGGCGAACTCGTCGCCGCCCAGCCTGGCGACGGTGTCCATCGGCCGGACAACGGTGGTGAGCCGGCGGGCCACCTCGACCAGCACCGCGTCGCCCGCGGTGTGGCCAAGGCTGTCGTTGATCGTCTTGAAGCCGTCGAGGTCGAACAGCAGCACCGCCGGTGGCGCCGCTCCGCGTTCCGACCAGGCGATGGCCTGGGCGATCCGGTCGCCGAGCAACGACCGATTCGCCAAGCCTGTCAACGGATCTCGAAGGGCCAGCCGCTCCAGCTCGCCCTGCGCCTGCCGGAGCATCCTGGTCCGCTCCTCGACCCGTGACTCCAGGTCGGTGTAGACGTCCTGCAGCTCCTCGGCGAGCAGGTTGATTCCGGTGATCACGGCGTCGATCTGGTCCCTGGCACCGGACGGCTCCAGCCGGGCAGCCAGGTTCCCCGATGCCAGCTCGACGATCAGGTCGACCAGCTGATCGAGGCGGCGGTCCTCCTCCTCGCTACGCATGATCACCTTCTTGCAACCACTGCAGCGCAGCGTCCCGTTCGGTGAAATACCGTGCGGGGCAACGGAGAGTGGACAGGCCGAGGGTGAAGTTGACGATCACCCTGTCGACCTGCGTATCGCCGACGACGGCGATCTTGGCCGGAGCCAACTCTTTCCAGATGGGGATCGTCTGCCGATCGATGGACGCCACGCCGACCATCGTCACCAGCACTGGGTACTTCCGGTCGAGGCAGAAGCGATTGACCCGCTCCACCGCACGGATGGCGTGTTCGATGGTGACGATGCAGCCGACCGGCCAGTCGGAATGCAGTAGACCGTCGTCGTCCAGGTACACGACGGCGTCGCCGCTGCCGTCGGTAAGGGTCGACGGATCGGGAACTTCGATACCCGCCACCCGCACACCTCCTGGATACCGGCGAGTGTCACCACTTGCCTGAGCCGCCGCTGCCACTACCCCCGCCCCTGGAGAATGATCCGCCGCCGCCGCGGCTCCATGACGATCCGGAGCCGGACGAACGGCTGCCGCCGCCGAACCCGCCACCGCCGCCGCCCCAGCCGCCGCCGAACCCACCACCGCCGAACCCGCCACCGCCGAACCCGCCACCGCTGCGCCTGGACATCGCGGTACCGATCAACCAGCCAAGCAAGGCGCCGTTACCGCGGCCGCCGTAGGAGTTCCCGTAGGACGAACCTTGCTGGAACTGCTGGTCGAGCTGGTCCTGACGGGCCATTTCTTCCTGCCGCTTGCGATCCAGCTCCCTGGCCTGCTGGAGCGAGGTGACCTGCTGATCGGCCTGCTGCACCCTGGTTTTCAGGTCGCGGTCGATCGTCATCAGCTCGCCGAGGCCGACCTCGATGATCTTGCGGGTCTCCCGGACGTCGCCCTCGAGGGTGTCCAGGTTAGCGCTGTAGTCGGGCGCCGTCGGTGCGGTCGCCGGAAAGGCGGCGATCTGGCCGATCAGCTCGGTGAGACGCTGCGCCCTCGCCCTGGTCGCATCCACCTCGGCCGCCCAGGCGACCTCCCAGCCGGATGCCTTGCGCAGCAAAGTGACCCGCCGATCGACCGAATCGACCGCAGCCGACACCGCCATCAGCTCCGTCGCCTCCTGCCGCGGGTCCGATGCGGTGTTTGCCGACCGTAGGTCGGATTCGGCTGCCGTCAGGTCCAGCCCGAGTTGATCCTGCACGGCGCTGTCGGGGATGGACGGCACCAGCAGCTGGTCCTGGTTCAGCCTGGCTCGCAGCCCCGACACCGTCAGCCCGTTCTCGGCCTTGAGCCTGGCCAGCTCGACCTGCTCGGCGGCGGCCGCCCTCTTGTCCTTGCTGCTCTGCATCAGCTTCTTGACGCCGCCGTAGCACAGTGCAGCGACCCCGAGCCCACCGATCACGTACCAGCCGGTGGGCGGCGAATTCTGCGGCTGGCCGGCGTAGTTGGTGTCGGTCTCGGCGGTAGGCAGCGTCCCAGCCATCGCCTGCCCGACACCCGTCACCCCGGCCAGCAGCCCCGCGCCGAAGTCGCCGTCGCGGAATCCGGGCGACATCGTTCCGCGGATCTGATCGAAGCCGACAGCACACACCGCCCTCATGTCGGCACCGCAGTACAGGCCCGAATCATGAGCTTTTGGCGCGACAGCAACGATGATGGCGTCGGCGTCCCATTCGGTGCCGTTCCAGCCGACGCGCTCGCCCTGCGCCTGCAGGAACTGGTCGAGCTCGTTCGGGTTATTCAGGTCCTGCGAGTAGCCGGCGGTCACCACGAAGACGTGCGCATCCTGCGGCAGGTTCGTGATGGCCCTGGTGAGTTGCGCGCGATCGCTGGAACCGAGCACGGTGGCCTGGTCGACGATGGTGGCCGTCGAGCCAGCCGCGGCCAGAGCTGCACCGGAACTCAAGTAGACGGCCGCCACCGCACCGAGCAGTGGACCGGCAATGCGGAGGACGGTGCGCATAGTGGTTGAGCCTAGGTGTCCGAGGTGTCGGCAGCGGTTCGGGCGCCGGGCAATCCGCCGGCCGATCCGGAATCTGTGCCGCCTGAGCCGGTCGCGGCCCCGCTGTTCACGGCGGCGGATACCGGACGGTACGGATCTGGCCGGGCACCAGCGCTACTCAGGGGTAGAGGCGAAGGCGCCCTATCTGGGCCGCCCGATATCCGCGATCACTGTGACCGATGGACCCGGCCGCTGTCCTGGGTTTGGCTCAATTCGGCCGCTGCCGGGTTGTCGGTGCTGGCATTCAGATCGGCGGCGCAATCCGGGCACAGCCCGAACAACTCGACCTCATGGTTCAGCTCGACGTATCCATGCTCGGCGGCGACGGCTCGTGCCCACCGCTCGACACCGGGCGCCTCCACCTCTTCGGTGCGGCCGCACGACCGGCAGACCAGGTGGTGGTGATGGTGGGCGTCGGCGCACTGCCGGTACAGCACCTCGCCCGAGTCTTTCCGCACCGTGTCCAGATCCCCGCCGGCAGCCATTTCCTGCAGGGCCCGGTAGACCGTGGCCAGCCCGATGCCCGAGCCTTGGGCGCGTAGCAGTGCATGCAGGTCTTGGGCAGAGATGAATTCGCCGATACCGGTGAGCACCTGCAGGATGGCTGCCCGCTGACTCGTATTGCGGCGTTGCGTTGCCACCATCTGCTGCCCCCTCCCATCGACCGGCTGCTCGCCAGGTTCTCGCCAGGCTACCGTCGCGCGCGCCGCCGACCGGCTGGTCGTCGTGGACACTCGGGGGGTGAGGTCTCGCCGCTCTGCGCTGCTGGGGTTGCTCTGCGCGGGCGCCGGCGCGCTGGTCGGCTGTTCGGCCACCGCCCAACCGCCGGTGACGTCGTCGCTGGGCACCGTCACCATCGGGACGATCACCCACATCGAATCGCCGACCCAGACGATTACCCGCACCGTCAGCGGGCCGACACCACCAGGTCGCTGAGGGCCTCCGAATCGGCCGCGCCGTCGCTGGTTTCTTCGACAGCGACCACGACAAAGGTGACGACAAAGGTGGCGACGCCGACCACACCGGAACCGGCGCCGCGGCAGGCCGATTGCCCGTACCTGGACGGCGCCGATCTGCAGCTGATGTCCGGCGAACGCACCGGCACCATCACCGTGATCGACACGGCCCCGCAGCCGATCTGCCAGTTCTATCGGATCGTCGACGGCGACGGGCAGGTGGCCGTCCGGGTGTTCCGGACGCCAACACCGCAGGCCGCCACCGCAGCAGTGGATACCCGGATCCCGCCGGCCGAGTCGTCACCGGCCGACCAGTCCGCCGGCTGGACCGGCGGGTATATGCCGCTGTCCGCTGGCAGCCCAGCCAGCACCGAATTCCCGCACGCCACCTCGGTGTACGGGGTGAGCAAGGGCACCAGGGCGGTGGTCGTCTGGACCAACAGGGAGACCGTGCGGAACCGCACCATCGCGGTGGCAACCATCAAGGCGCTGCACTGGTAGTTGGCACATAGCGTGTTCTGGCAGGATTGCGGAGGTGACCGACCTCAAAGCGACCCTGCACACCAACCGCGGCGACATCGTCATCGAGCTGATGCCGAACCACGCCCCCAAGACCGTGGCGAACTTCGTCGGCCTTGCCGACGGCACCCGCGCCTACACCACCGAGAACGCCAGCGGCGGCACCTCAGGGCCGTTCTACGACGGTGGGATCTTCCACCGGGTGATCGACGGCTTCATGCTGCAGGGCGGCGACCCGACCGGCACCGGCCGCGGCGGCCCCGGCTACGAGTTCGCCGACGAGTTCCACCCAGAGCTGGCCTTCAACAAGCCGTATCTGCTGGCGATGGCGAACGCCGGGCCAGGCACCAACGGTTCGCAATTCTTCATCACCGTCGGCAAGACCCCGCACCTCAACCGCAAGCACACCATCTTCGGCGAGGTCACCGACCCGGCCAGCCAGCAGGTGGTGGACGCCATCGCCGGCACCGACGTCGACCGCTCCGACAAGCCGAAGGACGACGTGGTGATCACTTCCGTCACCATCGAGGGTGACCAGCCGGGGCAGTAGGGCGGCCATGACGTATCCACCCGGTGACGGCGCCGGCTTCGGCCGACAGCAGCCTGCGCAGCCGGCCGGCCAGGCGGTCTGCAGCTGGCACCCCGACCGTGCGACCAACCTGCGATGCAGTCGCTGTGGCCGGCCGGCCTGTCCCGAATGCCTGACCAACGCCAGCGTCGGCCAGCAGTGCCGGCAGTGCGTCGCCGACGGCCGGGCCGCCGTGCCGAACCAGCGCACCGTCTCCGGTGCGCCGCACGGCGTGCCGCCGCTGGTGGCCATGGTGCTGATCGCTGTCAACGTGATCGTCTACATCGTCACGGTGATCCAGGCGAAGTCGACCGACAACCTCGGCCCGTCGACGGTGTTCAACCAGGGTGTGCTGATTCCCGTCGACGTCGGTCAAGGCCAGTACTGGCGGGTGATCAGCAGCGGCTTCCTGCACCTGAGCGTGATCCACATCGCGGCCAACATGCTGTCGCTGTATTTCCTCGGGCCGCCGCTGGAGCGGCTGATCGGCCGCTGGCGGTTCGCCGTGGTGTACCTGCTGTCGCTGCTCGGCGGCTCCGCCTCGGTGATGCTGTTCTCCGACGCCCTCACCCCATCGGCCGGCGCGTCCGGCGCGATCTTCGGCCTGATGGGCGCGCTGGTGGTCACCTTCAAGCGAATGAAGTACGACCTGCGTCAGCTGGTCTTCGTGCTGGCCATCAACCTGTTCATCTCGTTCCAGGTAACGAATATCTCCTGGCAAGACCACCTCGGCGGGCTGTTCGTCGGCGCGCTGATCGGTGCCGCAATGGTGCTGCCCGCACCCGCCCGCCGGCTGCAGATCCAGATCGGCGCCAGCATTGCGCTGGTGGTGGTGTGCGCCGCGGTGATCGGCATCAAGGCCGCCGCGGTGCCGGACCAGAGCTGCTTCTACGACCAGAACGGCAACCAGGGCGCCGGCTACTACTGCACGCAGTAGCGGCATCCGGCGACGGGTGTGGGTTGCGGTTGCGTGCCGATTAACCCATTGCCGTTTAACCCATTGCCGTCCAGCCGGCTGGCCGCCTACCGTGACGCTGTCCTGTCGTCTCATCCCTGGAGTTGCCCGTGAGGCTGTGAGGTCGCGATCCGCTGCGACGATCGACTGAGCTTTGGCTCTGTGTGCCGTCGGCAGGGGTCGCCAGGTGATCTGTTGATCCGACCCCTTCGGGAGACCTCATGACCCACCCCGCGCACTCGGTCGTCTGCGCCGGCCTGTCTTTCGGCTGGCCGGACGGCACCGGCGTACTCGACGAGCTCACCCTGACCTTCGACCGTGGCCGCAGCGGGCTGATCGGGCCGAACGGCAGCGGCAAATCCACCCTGTTGCAGCTGATCTCGGGCGAGCTGACGCCGACCGCAGGCACGGTGAGCGTCGACGGTGATGTCGGTCGGCTGCCGCAGACGTTGCCGCTGGACATTGGGCGCAGCGTCGCCGACCTGCTGGGCATCTCCGGCACCCTGGCCGCCGTCGACAAGGTCGAGTGCGGCGTCGCCACCGACGACGACTTCGGCATCATCGCCGACGACTGGGACATCGGCGACCGCGCCGTTGCCGAGCTGCACCAGCTGGGCCTGACCGAACCCGACGTGTTGCAGCGCAGCATCGGCACCCTGTCCGGCGGGCAGGCCGTGCTGGCCGGGCTGGCTCGACTGTTGTTGCGACCGCCGGCGGTGACGCTGCTGGATGAGCCGACCAACAACTTGGACCTGCCGACCAGAGAGCGGCTGTATGCGGCCGTGCAGAGCTGGCCGGGGGTGCTGATCGTGGTGAGCCACGACAGGGAGCTGTTGGAGTTCGTGGACCGGATCTGCGATCTTCGGCCGGCCATCCCCGGTCGACGTCAGAGTGAGATCCGTTGCTATGGCGGCGGTTTCACCGCCTACCGCGAACAGCTGGCCGCCGAGCAGCTGGCCGCCGAGCGCACCGTCCGGGACGCAGAAGGATCGCTCAAGCGGGAGCGCCGACAGCTGATCGAGGCGCACATCAAGTTGGACAAGCGGCACCGCACCGCCCGCAAGGCCGAGCTGGAGCACCGGGTGCCGAAGATCGTGGCGCACGCCAGGAAGTCCTTTGCCCAGGAGTCGGCAGGAAAGCTGCGGATCGAGGGCGAGGGAAAGGTCGAGCAGGCGCGGGCGGCGCTCGGTGACGCCGAGAAGCTGGTCCGCGCGGACGACCGGATCCGCATCGATCTGCCGGCCACCGCGGTGCCGGCCGGCCGCACGGTGCTGACGCTGCCCGGGCTCGGGCTGGACGACAGCCCGCTGGTGATTCGCGGCCCTGAGCGGATCGCCCTGGTCGGCCCGAACGGCTGTGGCAAGACGACGCTGCTGCGGCGCATCGTCGCCGACGGGGCGCAGGTGCCCCTGGGTTATCTGCCGCAGCGGCTGGATGTGTTGTGCGACAACGACTCCGTGCTGGACAACGTCCGCGCCGTCAACCCAGCTGCCACCCCGCAGCAGGTGCGGGCGCAGCTGGCCAGGTTCCTGATCGGCAAGGCCCAGGTGGACCAGCGGGGCGGCACGCTGTCCGGCGGCGAACGGTTCAGGGTGACGCTGGCCCGGCTGCTGCTGGCCGACCCGTCACCCCAGCTGTTGTTGCTCGACGAGCCAACGAACAACCTGGATATGGACAGTGTCGACGCGCTGGTCGATGCCCTCTCCGGGTATCGGGGGGCGCTGCTGGTGGCATCCCACGACCGGCCGTTCCTGCACGCCATCGGCGCCGCTCGGTGGTGGTCGCACGCCGGGGCGGATCAGCCGGTCTGGGCCGACGAGCTGCACGACGAAAGCAACGCGTGACGGCCTCAATGTGACAGGGGCCGACCGACGACGGCGGTGTCGCTGTGCCGCAGTCACCAGCTTCGGTTTGAGCAGCAGGACCGCGGGCTCGGCATCTTCGCCAAGAGGAAGAGTTCAACGCGAATCTGAGTTGGAGGGTCGCCCCAGACTTCGATCACTGTGCCCAGCATTGAATCAGGAAGCGGCGGGCTGGGATCGGAAAGTGTGGGCATTCGCCCGCCGACGAAGGGCCGGCACCGGCTCGCTACCCTGCGAGGCATGCCGAATTGGATCGAACTCGAGGGCGTTGCCAACCTGCGGGATGTCGGCGGTATCCCGACCATCGACGGTGGGTCGATCGCCGTCAACCGGTTGTTGCGCTCGGACAACCTGCAGACCCTGACTGTCGACGACATCGCCGAGCTGCAGCGGCGCGGGCTGACGGATGTGATCGACCTGCGGTCGATGGTGGAGACGGTGAGCGAAGGTCCTGGTCCGATGACCAGGCAGCAACACGTTGCGCTGCATCACCATTCGCTGTTTGTCGAAGCGGTGCCGGCCGAAGCGGTGCCGGCCGATGCGGTGCCGGCCGATGCGGAGTCGGGCAGTGGCGTGCGGGCGGTCGCTGCGGCGGCGGCGTTGCCGTGGATCGGCAAGGAGGCCAGCACCTCCCACGACATCCCGTCCACCGCGCACTATCTGTCGTATCTCACCGACCGGCCGGACTCGGTGCTGGCAGCGCTCAGGGCGATCGCCAACGCCGAGGGTGCGGCGCTGGTGCATTGCGCCGCCGGTAAGGACCGCACCGGCACCGTGGTGGCGTTGGCGCTGCTGGTGGCCGGCGCCGAACCGGAAGCGGTAGTCGCCGACTACGCGGCCTCCAGCGACCGGGTTCAGCAGGTGCTGGACCGGCTGCTGGCCAGCGCCACCTACGCCGACAACCTCAGGGGTCGGCCGGTGGAATCGCACCTGTCCGATCCGGCGATCATGCGCGCCATGATCGACCGGATCACCGACCAGTACGGCGGGGTCGGGCCGTACCTGCAGACGATCGGCTGGACCGATGCCGACTCGACGGCGATGCGGGCCAAGCTGCTGGACTGACCCGCAGGCTCGTTCTGCCGCGCCGAAAATGCTATGCGCTGGAAGGGTTCTGGATGGCGAGGGCGAGTAGTGGCATCCCCGACCGGCGAAGACCGTGCTGGGTGCCTCGGCGATCCGATAGGCGCGGCCAGCAGGTCGTCGCAGCGCTCGGTTACGCCATCGAGGTTGCTGGAGATCGTTGGTAGGAGCCGGGTCTTCGGTCCCACAGCACTTGCCCGTCGACCAAGGTTCCGGCGAGCTGATCGCGATGGACGATGGTGTGATGACGGCCGCAGAGCAGTGCTCCGTTGTCGAGATCCGTTGGCCCGCCGTCGATCCCATGTTTCAGATGATGAGCGTCACCCCAATGCGCCGGCGCTTCACACCCCGGAAAAGTGCAGTGCTTGTCCCGTAGCCACAGTGCTTTCAGCTGGGGTGCGGTAAACAAGCGCTGGGCGCGGCCCTCATCCAGGATCTCGCTATCGGATCCCAGCACGATGGGGATGATCGATGCGTCGCAGGCCAGTTTCCGGGCTGTTTCGGGGGCGAGGAGTGCACCGGCGTCCACCGAACCCACTGTGGTGGCGGCGCCGATGGCGTTGCGGAGTTCGTTGAGGGTCATCGTCACGTACAGCGCGGCCTTGACGGCGGCCGGGACCTGCCCGCCGGCGGCGGTGGCCCTTCGGCAGACCTCGATGAGGGCTTCGCCGCGTCGTCGACCCACCGGTCGTAGGTCGGGTGTTCCGTCGGGTTCTGGTTGTGGTTTGGACATCGGCCCGATCGCCGCCTCCAGGACGGCGCCGCCTTCGGCGTCGAGGGTGAGTTCGTAGTGGAAGACCCCGTTGTCTTCGGTACCGGCGGACTGCTCGACGCAGCGGTGTTTGGAGTCCTGTTCGTCCTGAAACGCACCGTCGAGTCCGTACTGGGCGAGCAGTAGTTGTCGGAGTTGTTTGACCGAGCGGGGTCCGTGGTCGGCTCCCATGCCGATCATCTTGTCCAACACGACCGGACCAGCTCCGTCGGCGAGGTCCGGGGAGATCTTGTCGAATTCCGCCGCGATGGTGGCGGCCACAGTGGGTGTGAAGTCGGTGGTTTGGATGGCGTCGGCCAAAACAGCCAGGTCGTGCCGGCGCAGGATCGTCACACATTTCGCGACCACCACCGACCCGCCGGTCTGCAGATGCCAAGCGGCGTCCCGGACCCAGGCGGCGGTGGAGGCGCACTGCGACGCGGCGATCACGCCGCGCTGTTCGGCCTCGGCAGTCATCGTCACCACACCCGCGGTGCCGAGCGCGGCGAGTTCGTCGAATTCTCCCACGATGGACACCAGCTCTGCGTTGGCTGTCTGGTGGGCGATGGCCGGGAGTTGTTTCAGGGCAGCGGCTGTCGCGGCGACCAGGTCACGCACCCGCGCCATGCTGGGCGGAACGGGCACGGTGTACTCGCGGACACGTTTTGTGCCAACGATTCCGGAGCCCCCGCCTCTTCCATACCGACAATGCTACGAGCCAGGTCCGACAGTCGACCCGTCCAGAGGCCTTACAGAGCAACACTTCTGATCACAAACAGATAACAGTCCGGCGCCGGGTTCATTCACGGCCATCGACGGAGTCTCTCTGGTGCGCTCGCTACTTCAGCTAGCATGCGTAACCAGACGCGGTCGCCCATGGAACTCGATCGGCGGACTCAGCCGTCGACGCGATAGCCGCCGAAAAGCCTTCCACCGCACCGGTTGAGCACCTCGTCCACGATGTCGACCAGCGAGGCAGGGCCGGCGGCGATCTCGGCGGCGCACTCGTCGCTGAGCCGCCGACCACTGCCGTCGCGATCGAGCAGAACAATCGATGCGGACACCAGCGTGGCCAGGGTGGGCTGCCGGCGAGCCCGGTCCTTGCCGGGGTAGAGGGCCAACGATTCGTCGGTATGGACGAAGAACTCGACCGGAATATCCTTGTGGTGCAGCGACTCTCGGAACGGAGCAGGGGCTCCGGTCAGCAGCACCGTGATGTCCAGATCCGACGATGCGGTGGCAGTGCCGGCCGCAACGCTACCGCCCAGCCAGGCTGCCCTGGCTTCCGGAAAGGTGCTGGCCACCAGGCCGGTGGCCTGCTCGACGGAAGCATCCGACGTCAGCGGGAACTCGGACATGCCCGTCACGGTACCTATCCGCCGGCGGGTGTCAATCAGTGGAGGCGGCGGCGTGCAGCGACCGCAGCACGGCGGCGACATCGTCGCCCTTGGCGCCGAGTTCGGTGTCGCTGAAGACCAGCAGCGAATCGTCGTGCAGGTTGATCTCCAGCATTGACGAGCCGGTGCCGAGCCGACGGTGGGTCACGGTGGTCACCGACTCCACGTCCGACCATGGCACCCGCCTGGCGCCGAGCAGGGTGCGGACGGTGACGCCGGCCGGATCGGCCAACAGACGGGGCCGCAGCCGCCAGCCGATGATCAGCGCCAGCAGCCCGAGGACGACGGCGGCGACGGCCACCACCTCGTCCCGGCCGGCGGAGGCCAGCAGCGCCCCGACCAGACCGCCGGCCGCCAGCAGCACGCCGACGGCTGGCACCCAGGGCGAGAATCCCCAGCTGCGGTGGGCCAGGTCCGGCCCGGTCAGGTCGCTCATCGCGAGGTCACGACGGATCTATCCACACGAGTTGTCCACAGTGGGGATGAATCACACAGGTGTTGTTCGGTGGCCGGGGGGTGGCCGGCAGCTGCCGCCGCGGTGAACATCCGGGGGGACCGTCGGGTCGGCGAACCGGCAACCGATCCGTCAGCGCCACCGCATCGTCATCAGTAGACCGACCACCATGATTCCGAAGCCGACCAGGAAGTTCCAGTTGCCCAGTTCCTTCATGCCGGGGATGGAATTGCCCCACAGGTAGTTGACCACCAGCCACAGCAGCCCGAGGATCATCAGGCCGACCATGATGGAGATATACACGGGTCCGGTTGGACCTGCGGCCTTGACCCTGGTGGCCGCCGTTGACGCCGTTGACGCCGACTGCTGCACAGACCGCGAGGCGGTGGCGGTGCTCGGCTTCTTACGGACCTTGGACTTGGGCACTGCGACTCCTGTCGTATTTTTCCTGATTTCCGCGACCGTCCGCGGTCTCTGCCGACGGGCATTCCGGCAGCAGATGGCCACCGGATCGCTCCGTTGTTGGTGTCATGGTAGGTCGCCGAGCTGGGTACCGGTGACCGGACAGCGTCACAACCCGGTGTCGACGCTTGGGTCGCAGGCCCCCGACCGCCTACCGTCAGTGATCTGGGGGTGACGAACGGTGACCGATTCCGAGGGCAGGCACAGTCGACTGCGCCGGGTTCAGCGATCGGCGGCCTGGCGGGTCGGCGTGGTGCTGATCTGCCTGATCGCCGGCGTCATGCTGGGCACGGCCCGAGCGATTTCGCACGGCCAAGACATCCACGACCGGTCCGCAGACCTGTCCACCTTGATCAAGGGCGCCGAGACGAAGGTGAACGATGCGGAGCAGCGGGCCGGCAATCTGCAGCGGCAGATCGACGCGGCCGCCGCCCAGGACGTGTCGCCACAGGTGAGTAAGGCCCGCGCCGATGCTGTCGCGCTGCGTCCAGCTGCGCAGCTGACGGCCGTCGAGGGACCGGGCGTGCGGGTGAGCCTCAACGATGCCCCGCGCGACTCCGACGGCAACTACCCGGTCGGCGCCAGCCCCGACGATCTGGTGGTGCACCAGCAAGATGTGCAGTCGGTAGTCAATGCGCTGTGGGCCGGCGGCGCCGAGGCGATGACGATTATGAACCAACGGGTGCTCACCACCTCGGCGGTGCGCTGTATCGGCAACACGCTGCTGCTGCAGGGTCGCACCTACTCGCCGCCGTTCGTGATCACCGCCATCGGTAACGCGGACACGATGACTGCTGCGCTGCAGCGCGAGCCCGGCGTGGCGTTGTTCTTGCAGTATGTGCATCGGTACGCGCTCGGGTTCGACGTGACCAACGTCGACAACGTGACGTTGCCGGGCTATCAAGGACTGATCAGCATGACGTCGGCACAGCGGGGGGCCCGGTGACGGGGGAGCACCGGCGGGGCGACCAGCCGACCGATGACGGCCCGACCGACCCCGACTCCGACATTGACCGCGGTAGCGACGATGTCGACCGCGGTGAACAAGAAACCGTTCAGGAGGTCAACAGGGCGCTCACCTCAGGTGGCTGGGGCGGGACGCCGAACACCCGCAACAGCCAGCAGGGGCTGATCCCTGGGTTCGGTCCCGATCCCGAGGACACCGGACCGCCCCGGTCGGTGGCCAGGACGATCGCCAGAACCATCGGCGAGCTGCTGCTGACGCTCGGTGTCGTGCTGCTGTTGCTGGTGGTCTACGAACTGTGGATCACCGATATCTTCAGCGCCCGCAGGCAATCTCAAGCCACCCAGGTGCTCGATCAGAAGTGGCAGCAGGCCGATCCGGCGCAGGCGGTCGTCACCAAACCGGGGCAGGTCGTCACCACCGGCATTGCCGGTTCCCCCGGGAAGGTCGCCACCCCTGCCCAACAGCAGCGCAACCCGAACACCCGCACCAGGAAGTACTCGACCGATCTGGGACAGGGTTTCGCGAAGCTGTACGTGCCGGCGTTCGGCACCGACTTCGTGTACACGGTGATCGAGGGAGTGGCGACCGACGATCTGTCCATCGGCCCCGGTCACTATGCGGGCACCCAGTATCCGGGCCAGCCGGGCAACTTCGCGGTCGCCGGGCACCGGGTCTCGCACGGCGCACCGTTCAACGATCTCGGTCAGCTGAACAGTTGCGACGCCATCGTGGTGCAGACCCAGGACGACTGGTTCGTCTACCGGGTGTTGCCGATGCGGAACCAGGTTGCCAGCTGGAATCCGGCGAAACACGATCACTGCCAAGGGGTTTCGGTGCAGCGAGGGTCCTATGGAGGCGTCTTCGGGCGCGACATCGTGCTGCCATCGGCCGTCAACGAGACCTTCCCGATTCCCGGCAACAGTTCGCCGACTATTCCGGCGCTGGCCGAGCGGCTGATCACCCTGACTACCTGCAATCCGCAATTCTCCGACGCCGAGCGAATGATCATCCACGGTGTGCTGGTGAAGAGCTACGCCAAGGGCGCCGGCTTCCTACCGCCCGAACTGCAGGAGGGAGGCTGATGTACGGCTGGCTCTGGCGCCATCTGCCCGGCCCGACGGCGGCAAAGTTCGCCGAGGCGCTGGTGCTGTTCCTGGCTATCGTTGCGCTGCTGTTCTTCGTGATCTTCCCGTGGCTAGGCCCGATGCTGCCGTTCGACCACGTGGACGTTGGCCAATAGCTGGCCAGTAGCGGCGATCTGTCACCATGGGAAGCGTGACCCGGATCCTGGTGCTCGACAACTACGACTCGTTCGTTTACAACCTGGTCCAGTACCTGGAGCAGCTGGGCGCCGAGTGTGTTGTCCGCCGCAACGATGAGATTGCTGTCGATGAGGTGGAATCCGTTGGGGCGCAAGGGATTCTGCTGTCGCCCGGCCCTGGTGTGCCGGCCGCCGCCGGGGTGATGGAGGAGCTGATCCGATCGTCGGCCGGCCGACTTCCGGTGTTCGGTGTGTGCCTTGGACTACAGGCGATCGCCGAGGTCTACGGCGGGGTGGTCGATCGCGCCGAGGAGCTGCTGCACGGCCGGACCTCGCTGGTTCGGCACGACGGGAAGGGTGTGTTCGCGGGGCTGCCGCCGGAGATCACCGCCACCCGCTATCACTCGCTGGCCGTCGTGGACGGCACCGTGTCGGCCGATCTCGAGGTGACGGCGCGCACCGTCGGCGGCGTCATCATGGGGCTGCGGCACCGGTCACTACCGATCGAGGGTGTGCAGTTCCACCCGGAGTCGGTGCTGACCCAGGGCGGGCACCAGCTGTTGGCGAACTGGCTGGGAATCTGCGGTGACGACTCGGCCGCTGCCCTGGTGCCGCCGCTGGCCGCCGAAGTCGAGCTGTTGCGTGTCGCCGCCGGCTGACGAGTGGCCCGACACTGTGTTCGGTGCGCGGCATCAGGATTCGAGAGAATCGGGCGGCCCTAGTTCTCCTAGCCTTGGGGTGTGAGCCGCGAAGTCGAAGAACTCAACCGGCGATTGTTGCGTGCCCGTGACGCGATGGACCGGGCCTACGCGGGGCCGCTCGACGTGCGCGCCGTGGCGTCGGTGGCCCACATTTCGCCCGCCCATTTCAGCCGCCGCTTTCGCGCGGTCTTCGGTGAGTCGCCCCATCGCTACTTGCAGCGGCGGCGGGTCGAGCGGTCGATGTTTCTGCTGCGCGAGAGTGACCGCACCGTGACCGACATCTGCTTCGACGTGGGTTTCAGCAGCCTCGGGACATTTAGTCGAGCCTTCCGGGAGATCGTCGGTCAGACGCCGAGCGCGTACCGGGAGGGGCACGGCCCGGTCGCGGCGCCCCATTGTGTCCAGCTTGCTGCCCTGCGACCTCGGAGTAGCGCTGGCCGCCCAGCAAGGGGAGCACGTTTGGATAAGCCACCCCAAGCGACGGCTACCTAAGGTCGAGGTATCACGAGAAACGGAGCCGAGAACACGATGACTACCGCATTGAACGTCGCTTCGATCTACGTACTGGACGAAGATGAGGCGCTGGACTTCTACGTCAACAAGCTGGGTCTTGAGAAGGGCAATGACGTACAGCAGGGTGATTATCGCTGGCTAACCGTTCGCGTACCTGGCGATGGTGGCACCGAGATCTCACTTGAGCAGCCCGGTCCGCCGCTACACGACGAACAGACGGCAGACCGAATCCGCGAGTTGATCACCGAGGGTGCTCTGGGCGGCGCGCTCGTCTTCCTCACTGACGACGCGCGCGCGATGTACGACACGCTCCGTGAGCGGGCCGTCACCGATTTCACCCAGGAGCCCACCGAGCACTTTTACGGTACTGACCTGGGCGTTCGAGACCCCTTCGGCAACGCCATCCGGATTCTGCAGCAAGGAAAGGTCTGAACGGATGGCGCACGCCAAGAAGTCCGGCCCCGAATCCACGGCCGAAGGGCGCGCGGCCGCGCGTCAGCGGGCCAGGGAGCTCAAAGCGAAGGAAGCTGCTGCGGAGGCGCTGAAGTCGGTGCTCGACAAGATCGCTTCGTTGGAGGAGCCGGACAAGACGAACGCTCAGCGCGTCCATGCGATCGTGACGGAGGTGGGGCCGTCCCTGATGCCGAAACTGCTCTACGGCAGTCCCGCCTATGCCAACAAGGACGGCAAGGCGGTACTTTTCTACCAGGAGCGCGCGAGGTTCAGAGGCCGCTACGGCAACCTCCAGTTCTTCGGGCCGGCTCAGCTCGACGATGGCACGATGTGGCCCACTTCCTTCGCCATCACGGAGATCTCATCGGCCGATGAGAAGGCCATCGCGAAACTTGTGCGCATGGCGGTCGGCGAAACCCGCAACTAACCTCGGCTGCACGTGAGGGGACAACTGACCCGTCAGATCGATGCCCAAGCGCGCCCGCAGTGCGTATTCCAGGGCCGCGACCCGCTGGCCAAGACACGCAGAAAGGCCCGGCGAGCGAACATCGGGGGAGGATGTCCACTCGCCGGGCCGACCCAGCCCGCTGGGGCGACGGAACCCACGGCAGGCTCAGGAGGACTTGGCAGAACCGAGCGTCACCGAGACGGTGTGCGACTGCGAGTCGCGCTGGTAGGTGATCTGGACGGCTCCACCCGGCGCTTGCGAGCGAACCGCTGCGATCAGCGCGTCGGACGAGTCGACCTTGATCGAGCCAACCTTGGTCACCACGTCCTTGGCCTTCAGTCCGGCCTTCGCTGCCGCGCCGCCTGCCGTCACCGAGGCGACCGTTGCGCCGGACGACAGACCCAGCTGGCTGGCCTGGTCGTTCTGCACGGTGGCGCCGAGCACAGCGTGGGTGGCATATCCCTTGGCAATGATCTCGTTGGCGATCCGCTTCGCCTGGTCGATCGGGATGGCGAAGCCGACGCCGATGCTGCCGCTCTGGCTGGCGCTGGAACCACCGCTACTGGACGAGGCGATCGCCGAGTTGATGCCGATCACCTGGCCGTTCATGTCCACCAGCGGTCCGCCCGAGTTCCCATGGTTGATCGCTGCGTCGGTCTGGATCGCGTTCAACACGGTTCCGTCGGAGCCGGTGGTCGACTGGCCCTGCGAGCCGGTGCCGTTCGGATCCTGCTGACCGTTCGGGTTCTGCTGACCATTCGGACCCTGCTGACCGTTCGGGTTCTGCTGACCATTCGGGTTCTGCTGACCGTTCGGATCCAGCTGGCCGTAAGGGTTCTGACTACCGCCGCCGCCGCCCTGGCTCGGCGGCTGGGTGGCATCCGAGGTGCGCACCGGCCGGTTGAGCGCCGAGACGATGCCGTCGGTGACGGTGCCGGACAGGCCGAGCGGCGAGCCGATGGCCACCACCTGCTGGCCGACTGCCAGGCTTGCTGAACTGCCAAGAGTGGCTGCGGTCAACCCCGAGACACCCTTGGCCTGGATCACCGCGACGTCGTCGGTGGCATCGCCGCCGACCACGGAGGCGGCAGCGGTGGTGCCATCGTTGAACTGGACGGTGATCTGGGAGGACCCGGCGATCACGTGGTCGTTGGTGAGAATCCGGCCGGTGGCGGTGATGATCACGCCCGATCCCTCGTCTACCTGTTGCCCGTTCACCGACACGATCGACACCACGGACGGCAGCAGC
The DNA here is from genome assembly GCA_030853385.1 of Actinomycetota bacterium. Lineage (GTDB taxonomy): Bacteria > Actinomycetota > Actinomycetes > Mycobacteriales > Nakamurellaceae > Nakamurella. The sequence continues at coordinate 19,557 of JALYVF010000098.1, forward strand.
TTGGCGGACACCGTCTGCACGCTGGTGCCAGAGCTCAGCTGGGTGGACGTGGACGATGACGTGCTCGACTTGGTGAGTGAGTTGTCGTTGGACAGCGGACTGACGGTCGCCGTGTTGGACGAGCCGGCCTGGGAGCCGAGATAACCGGCGCCGAACGCCAGGCCGAGGCCCAGCACCGTCACGGTGCCGATGGCCGCTACCGACCGCCGGCCGCGGTGTCGCGGCGGGGCCGTCAGCGTTGCGGTGCCGCCGGACCGGCCGTAGCCGGCCTGCTGACTGCCGTAGCCGGAGCCGGCCGGATAGGACTGATAACTGCCGTAGCCCTGCCCGAAGCCGGGAGCCGGGAACACCGACGTCGACGGTGGACCCGACTGCTGGTACGGGGCGCCGCCGGGCGGAAGGGTGGTTTCGGCCGCCGATTGGCCACCGGCCCCGTCACGCATCCCGGCGTCCTGGGAGAGCGCGCCGCTGGGCCGTGCCCACCAGTCCTGCTGCCTCGGCTGCACTGGGGCAGACCCGGCGGCCGGGACTCCTGCAGTGCCTGGTGTCATGTCGTGCTGACCGTCGTTGCTCGGGTGTTCGCTCATAGGTATCAACCTGCGCGCTCATCGTGAGAACGATCTGAGTGCCCGGTGAGTCCGCACCTTGAATCGACCCTGGGCAACCTGTGCGTTCGCTCATTCGGCAAGCATCAGCTCAGCCGCCAGGCCCAGTTCCGGTCCCGCCAACGGTGCCGCCGCCGGGTCCACGGCTCGGTGGGCTGATGGTGGGCGGCGTGGTCACGGTGGTCGGTGCGGTGGTCGGTGCGGTGGTCGGTGCGGTGGT
>JALYVF010000209.1 GCA_030853385.1 Actinomycetota bacterium
CTGCTGAACCGGCCCGGGAAGCTGAACGCGATGACCGGCGCGATGGACCGCCGGATGAACGAGATCGCCTACCAGCTCAACAACGACGACGACGTGTGGGCGGTGGTCCTCACCGGCGCCGGCGACCGTGCCTTCAGCGCCGGCAGCATCCAATCGGGCCGGGCCGCACGGCTGCTGCAGGGGCGCGTGCACGGACGTCTGGTAGACCCCGTGCAGTGGTGGGCGGGTCATCAGATACTCGGCCAGTTCGACGGCAGCGCCGAGCAAGACTGCATCGTCGAATTGGTGCGCCAGCTCGATGATGGCCAGCCCGGGCGCGGTGCAGTCCTGCCGGACGAAGGGCTTCGCCCTGCTGGCCCAGGCTCGCGCCCAGCCCCAGCCGAACGTCGCCCAGCGCTCGTCGCCGAGCAGGTCGGAGGACGCGATCAAGGCTTCAAAGCCGACGGAGTCACCGAAGTTCCAAGTTTCGTAGCCGAGCCCGGTCAGCGTCGGTGCTACCAGCGCAGCAACGGCCCTCGGCTCCGGCAACGCCGCCAACTGGTCGGAATCCACTGCGGGCACAGGCTTGTCGGCGGCCGGCACCTCAGCGGCCCCTGAAGTGTGGTTCGCGGTTCTCGGCGAACGCGGCGCGACCTTCCTGCGCATCTTCGGTCGTCATGCAGTAGGCGAACGAATCGTTCTCCACCAGCAGCGCGGTCTCCAACGGGATGCTCTGCGCCATCCTGATCATGTGTTTGGTCCGTTGGATGGCGATCGGCGAGCGGGCGGCAATGGTCGCAGCGAGTGAGTCTGCGGCGGCGGCCAGCGCTTCGGGCTCGACCAATTCCTGGACAAGGCCGATCCGCAGCGCCTCGGTGCCGTCGATGCGGTCACCTGTCAGCAGCAGCCGGGAGGCGTGCCCCGATCCGATCTGATGGGTCAGGTATTGCGTCTGGCCGGAGCCGCCGTGCCAACCCCAGCGGATCTCCCCCGCGCCGAAGGACGACCGCGCCGTCGCCAGCCTGATATCGGAAGCGCAGGCCATCTCCAGGCCACCGCCGATGCAGTAGCCGTCGACCGCCGCCACCACCGGCTTACGGATCAGCCAGACCGCCCGCGCATAGTCCTTGCGGGCATCGAACCTGTTGCGGTACTGCCAGTTCGTCCCGTAGTCGTCCAGGTCGGTGATGTCGCTGCCGGCGCTGAAGGCACGGTCGCCGGCGCCGGTGAGGACCACTGCCCACACGTCGTCGTCGTTGTTGAGCTGGTAGGCGATCTCGTTCATCCGGCGGTCCATCGCGCCGGTCATTGCGTTCAGCTTCCCGGGCCGGTTCAGCAGAATGGTGGCCACATGCCCGTTCTGGGTGACGACCAGGTGCTGCTCGTTCGCCTCGGTCACTCGATGTCTCCCGTTCGTTGATTGGTTGGTGTCAATGCCCGACCGCCCGCGGCTGCGGTGCTCAGGCCGGTAATCCGACCGGCCTTGTGCCCCGCCGTTGTTGCTGGATCATCACCGCGATCACCAGCAGTGCTCCCTGGGCCACGTCCTGCCAGAGTCCGTTGACCCCAAGGATCTGCAGGCCGTTGGTCAACACGCCCAGCAGCAGCACGGCCAGGATGGTGCCCATCACCGTTCCTTTGCCGCCCTGCAACGCGCAGCCACCGAGCGCAGCCGCCGTGATCGCCTGCAGCTCAAGACCCTGGCTCCCGGAGGTGGGTTGGCCGGATCCGGTGCGTGCCGTCAGCAGGATGCCGGCGACCGCCGCGATGATTCCCATCAGGACATAGACACCGATGATGTACTTGTTCAGCCCGATACCGGACAACCGTGCTGCGACATCGTTGCCGCCGATGGCGTAGATGTTCCGGCCGATATCGGTGTAGCGCAACATCAAATGAATAATCGCGGCGATCAGCGCCAGCAGCCAGATCAGCACCGGAATGCCGGCGATCGCCCCACGGGCCAGGAACACGAAGACGCTGTCGGCGCCGGTGTAGCCCTGCGACCGGCCGTCGGAGATGACGTTGGCGATGCCGCGGAACCCGGCGTAGGTGGCCAGCGTGGTGATCACCGCGTGCACCCGGCCGTAGACGATCACCAGGCTGTTGAACAGGCCGGCCAGCGCCCCGATCGCGAGCGCGACCACGATGCCGAGGGCTGCCGAACCCGATGAGGTGAACACCATGGCCGAGGTCACCGAGGCCAGACCGGCCTGCGAACCGACCGAGATATCAAGCCCGCCAAGGATCATCACCATTGTCTGGCCGACGGCGATGATGCCGAGGATGGCCACGCTGGTGCCGACCGTCTTGAGGTTCTGTGCGTAGAACAGGCCGGAGTTGTTGATCCCGATCACCGCCACCAGCAGCGCCAGCGCCACCAGCAGGCTGATGTTCTGCCCGCCCACCACATCGACGATGCGCCACACAGGTGACCGACGGTTCCGGCCGGTCGCGCTCGACCCCGGCACCACCGCCTTGTCCAGCCGCGGCGGATCGGACTCGGCGTGGTCGGCCGCCGGCTTCGTCGGCTCCCGGAATGGACTGGTCATGTCGCTCCTGACTGACTGATTCAGTGGTCCGCGATGGCCAGGGTGAGAATGCGTTCCTCGGTGGCCTCGGCGCGGGAGAGTTCGCCGGACACCTCGCCGCCGTTCATCACCACGACCCGGTCGGCAAGGCCGAGCACTTCCGGCATCTCCGAGGAGATCACCAACACACCGACGCCCTCGTCGGCGAGTCCGTTGATGATGGAATAGATCTCCATCTTGGCGCCGACGTCGACGCCGCGGGTGGGCTCGTCGAGGATCAGTAGTTTCGGGTGCCGTGCCAACCATCTGGCGACGACGATCTTCTGCTGATTGCCGCCGGAGAGCTTGGATACCTCCTGCTCCATCGACGGCGTGCGGATGTTCAGGGCCGTCATGTACTCCTGGACGACCTTGCGTTCCGCCCGACGGTTGACGATGCGCCAGCGGCGCAGCCGGCGGAGGATCACCAAAGACATGTTGTCCCGCACCGAGCGTCGCAGCAGCAGCGCCTCGGCCTTGCGCTCCTCGGGTGCCAGTCCGATCCCGGCCCGCATCGCATCCCGGGGACTTTTGAGCCGCAACACCTTTCCCTGCACCACCACCCGACCGGACCGCAGCGGCACGTCGCCCATCAACGCTCGGGCCAGCTCGGTCCGTCCGGCACCGACCAGGCCGGCCAGCGCAACCACCTCACCAGCCCGCACCTCGAAGCTCACCGACGACACGTCATCGGTGGTCACCCCCTGCACACTGAGCACCACGTTGCCAGGGTGTCGTTCGGCCCTGACGAAGATGTCGCCAAGATCGCGACCGACCATCATCTTGACCAGATCCTCCACCTTGACGTCGGCGATATCCCTTGTCCCTACCGGCTTTCCGTCGCGCAGCACGGCGACCCTGTCGGCGACCTCGAAGATCTCCTTGAGCCGGTGCGACACGTAGATCACCCCGACGCCACTGTTCTTGAGCCTGCCGATCAGCCGGAACAGCACCTCCGTCTCGTGATCGGACAACGACGACGTCGGCTCATCGAAGGCGATCACTCGCACCGCGCCGGTCAGCGCCCTGAGGATCTCCACCACCTGCCGTTGCGCCGGCGAGAGTGCTGAGCCGAGCGTCGATGCCGAGATGACGCCGGAGAAGCCATATTCGCCGATCAGCGTTCGGGTCTGTCGTAGCAGCCGGGCTCGGCTGTAGCTCCTGCCCCGACCACCGAGGCCGCCGACGAAAACGTTCTCGGCCACCGAGACGTGCGGGATGATCTCCGGCTCCTGATAGATCACCCGGACGCCTTTGTCGTGCGCCGCGTGCGGAGTGGAGAACGACACCGGTTCGCCGCCGACCACGATCTGGCCGTCGTCGGGCAGGTGATCGCCGCTCATGATCTTGAGCAGCGTCGACTTGCCGGCACCGTTCTCCCCGACCAGGGCCAGTACTTCGCCGGCCGACACCGACAGCGAAACATCCTGCAGCGCCTTGACCCCGGAGAAGTGCTTGCTGATGTGCGACATCTCCAGAGCCGGTGTTGTCGGCTCGACTGCTGGTTCCGGCGACACAGCGGACACTGGCACTCCCTCGGATCTCCGGTGGCCCTGCGGCCGACCCAACTGCGGTGGACGGGTAGCGGTGGGTTGTTGCCGGACGGTGATCAGGTGCAGACCACGCCGGCCTTCTGCCAGTTGCTCGCATCGACGATCTGCGATGGCGCAATGGTTTCGGCCGGCAGCGCGGTGCCGTCCTTGAGGTTGGCGACGAGCTCCTTGACGGCGGTCTCGCCGACGGCAGCGCCGCTGATGAACAGGGCAGCTTTGTTACCGGTCTTGGCTCCGGCCTTCCAGTCCTTGCACGTCAGGTAGGCGCCGAGGCCGACACCGATGACCTTGTCCGCGCCGAAGCCGGCGTTCTGCAGAGCCGTGACACCGCCGGTCTCGCTCTCGTCGTTGCAGCCCCAGACGACCCAGTTCTTCACGGTCGGGTTGGAGGTGATGACGGCGCCGGTCTTGTCGATCGCCTGCGGTGTTGCGGCGTCGGTGGATACATCGATCACCTTCGGGATGTCGGAACCGACGGCCTTGGTGAAGGCTTCGATGGCGCCCTTGCCGCGATCCACGCAGTCACTGAGGTCCTGCTTTTCGATGTTGATGATCCTGGTATTGGCGGCGGTCCAGCCGGCGGTCTTGTACAGACCGGCGGCCGACTTACCCACCGATTCGCCCATCCGCATGCTGTTGAACCCGACGAACGGTGCCGCCTTACCCGTGGAGTCGAGGGCAGGGTCGTTAGTGGCGATCAGCGGGATTCCGGCTTGCTTGGCGAGCTGGATCACCTGGGGGGCGACCTTCTGATCGGGAACAGTGATCAGGATGCCGCTGACCTTCTGCCCGATAGCCGTGTTGACCGCGTTGATGGCGGCATTTGAGTCCAGCTGGACATCGGTGACGGTGATCGTGGCGCCCGCCGCCGCTGCCGCCTTCTTGGCACCTGTCGCCTGATCGACGAAATACTGCTGGGTGCCCTGCTTGTCGATCTCCGCGATCTTGATCGGGCCGGACGACCCGCCACTCTTCGACGACACTGCGCTGCTCGGCGCAGCGGCGCTGCTGGAACCGCCGGCCGCTGCCGTGTCCGAGGAACTGCCGGCCGAGGAGGCGCCGGTGCCCGAGGACGAACCCGCGGACGACGCACCCGCAGAGGATGCTCCCGCCGCCGAGGAGGCACCCGCAATGGAGGAACCAGCCCCCGGAGCACTGCTCACCGCGCCGGAAGCAGCGGGGGCAGCAGAAGAGCCAGTGGCAACCTTTCCCGATGAGCAACCGGCCGCCACCAGCGCCGCCACCGTGCATGCCGCAAGAACGCCTAGAGACCGCCTTTTGAGACTCGACATTGAGCCTTCCTCTCAGCTGGGAGTAATCCTATAGTAGTATCACTAGAGGTTGAGTATGGCAAGACTCGGATGGCAGTCTCCATCCCGTCGGTCTTGCCACCGCGCGAAGGAGCAGCCCGATGGAAGTGGCGCCAGGAATCGACCGCATCGAGGTCCCGTTCGGCGATCGCATCAACGCCGTGTACCTGCTGGCCGGATCGCGCCGGAGCCTGCTGGTGGATACCACCACCAAAGACACTGCGGCCCAAGTACTGGATGCCTGCGCCGAAGCCGGCGCGCCGGCTCCGTCCTGGGTCGTCACCACGCACTCGGATTGGGACCATGCCGCGGGCAACGGCGTCATCAGGGACCGCTGCCCGGACAGCCAGCTGCTCTGCCATGAGCGGGACAGGGCGATGATCGAAGATGTCGAGCTGATGATCGCCGACAGATACTCCGAGTTCGCCCACGACCACGGGTTCGACGAGACCGCCGAGTCCAAGGACGCCATTCGAGCGGGCACATCGCCGACCTGGATGGACATCTCACTGATCGGCGGCGAGCAGTTCGATCTCGGTGACCGGCACGTACAAGTGCTGCACACCCCTGGCCACAGCAACGGCAGCATCAGCATCTTCGATCCGCAGAACTCCGCGATGATCCTCGGCGATGCAGTGCTCGGCAACGCGGTCCCGCTGGCCGACGGGGCGCCGGCGTTCCCGCCGACCTATCGTTACCTCGACGACTACCTCGCCACCACTGCGGCCATCAGGCAACAGGCGCCGGACTTGTTGCTCACCAGTCACTATCCGGTCTACACCGGTCTGGCTGCGGTGGAGTTCCTCGACGAGACACGTCGGTTCACCGATCGCGTGGAGGCAGCCCTGATCGATGCCCTGCGGGGGGCAGCAGAGCCGGTCGGACTGCTCGAGGTGGCCACCGCGGTGAGCCCCGACCTCGGCGACTGGCCGGCTGCCGCCGCGCCCGCGCTGTTGTTCCCGCTGCACGGCCACCTGGAGCGGCTGCTCGCGGCCGGCACCGTGACGCCGGTGCGGGAATCGGCGGACACCATCACCCGGTATCACTGGGCAGGCTGAGATGACCGACAACCAACCGACAACCGATGACGACAACATCTGTTTGCGCAGCCCGCATCTTACCGTCGCTGTCTCGCCCGCACGCGGTGCCGAGATCCGCCATCTCGGGCGACCAGACGGTCCGAACGTGCTGTTCCACCGGGACTGGCAGACGCCGGTGCGGGCCAGCCGCTCGACCTCGTACGGCAGCACGGAACTTGACTGGCTGTCGGAATGGCGTGGTGGTTGGCAGGAGCTGTTCCCGAATGCCGGTGCGCAGGCATCGGTTTCGGGGATTCCGCTGGCCTTCCACGGTGACGCCTCCTCGGCGCGTTGGCAGATACTGGAACGCGATGACACGTCGGTGACGCTGCGGACCGGGACTAGATTGCCGATCACCCTGACCAGAAAGATGTGGCTGGATCCGGATGCACCGGTGCTGCATCTCGAGGAGACAGCGCACAACGACTCGAACCTTTCCCTGCCGTTTCTGTGGGGACATCATCCGGCCTTTGATGCCATCGCCGGCTGCACGCTGGATGTGCCGGCCGACCGAGCCGTCGTTCCCGACGACTATCCGGTGAGGCACGCCGATCTCGCGGCCGGCGAGTACAGCTGGCCGCGCGCCCGCACCGTCGACGGGACAGAGGTGGATCTGCGGGTACTCCCCGACGGCCCGGTGGAGCGGGTGGTCTACCTGCCCGACGTGCGATCCGGCTGGGCCGGGCTGCGCCGGCCGGACGGCCTCGGGATCGCCCTGGCATTTGACACCTCGGTGTTCCGGCATCTGTGGCTGTGGATCGAGATCGGCGGTGTCGACTTCCCGTGGTACGGCCGATCAAGGGTGCTGGCTGTCGAACCGCAGAGCAGCTGGCCCAACGACGGTCTGACGCCGGCGGTTCAACGTGGCAGGGCGCACCAGTTGGAGCCGGCGGGGTCGGTGTCCAGCTGGCTCACCGTGTCGCTGTTCGACGCATCCGACGAGGCCGTCACCGACGTCAGCCGGCAGGGCGAGGTTTCGGTCGGGCCGCCCGCCCGCTGACGGTCTGCGGTGGGGTGCCGGTGGTCTTCGTCGGCTTCCTACCTGTTGCCTTCTTGGCTGGGGCGCCGTTACCCGCCTGCAGCAGCGCTGCCGAGTCCTTCTCCGCGGCGCTGAGCAGCGCGTGCATGGCCCGCTCGGCGGCATCGGGATCGCCCCGCTTAACGGCGGCGGCCACCGCTCTGTGCAGGTCCATGAATCCGTCGGAGTGCGACCCGCCGAAAGCCAACCGGTCGCGGATGTTCATCGCCATCTTCAGCACCACCTCCAGCCGCGACAACAGCTCGTTGTGGGTGGCGGACAACAATGTTCGGTGGAACAGCAGATCGGATTCGACATGCCGGTCGACATCGGCCGATTCCATCCCGGCGAGCGCCGTGTAGATCGCGTCGACCTCCTCGGCGCTGCGCCGATGCGCCGCCAGCCTGGCCGCTGCCGGCTCCAGGATCCTGCGCATCTCGTTGAGG
>JALYVF010000273.1 GCA_030853385.1 Actinomycetota bacterium
GGTCGCGGTGGTCGCATTCGGCAAGAGCACACTATGTGCTGGAATGCCGCAATCGGAACGTGTTCCACAGCAACGATCCTCGCGATTGTTAACCGGTCTCTGCCATAGCACATAGGGTGGCTCGACGGCCATATACACCCGGCACGAGTCTCCCGAATGAAGTGAAGGCCCTGGCTTGGGGCGAGAATGCTTCCAGATTAGACACCGGACTGGATCATACGTGTCGTAGAAATCAGCCCGAAAGTCCTAGCACGCCCGCGATCTCGGTGCAGGCGGCGCCCAGCTTCTCGGCAGCCGACGCCCGTCCGGCACTGATATCGGTGGCCCGCGGATCGATCGGGATCACCACTTCCAGGTAGAACTTGAGTTTGGGTTCGGTGCCCGACGGCCGGACGACGATCCTGAGCTGTTCGGTTCGCAGGACGACCGCGTCGGTGCGCGGCAGCAGGTCGTCAGTGCCGGTCACCGGGGCGCCCAGCAGGCTGACCGGAAGCGCAGAGCGTAAGCGCTGCATGGCATCCGCAATCTCCGACACATCGGTGATGCGCACCGACAACTGATCCGTGACGTGCAGACCGTAGCTCCGAGCTAGATCGTCGAGGGCGTCGAACAGGGTGCGCCCCTTCGCCTTCAGGGTGGCAGCGAGGTCGGCGGCGACGACGGCGGCGGAGATCCCGTCCTTGTCCCGCACGTAGTCGGGATCGACGCAGACACCCAGCGCCTCCTCATAACCGTAAACCAGTCCGGTGCCCTGGCCGTCGCCGGCCCGGACGATCCATTTGAAGCCGGTCAGTGTTTCGTCGTACCTGGCATGGTGGGCTGCGGCGATCGACCGCAGCAGCGATGACGAGACGATCGTGGTGGCCACCAACGGATCTGGGTGCTCGGCCCTGTTCAGTGATGACAGCAGATGGTCGCCCAGCAGCGATCCTGTCTCGTCGCCGCGGAGCATCCGCCAGCTACCGTCGGCTGCTTTGGCCCCGATGGCGCAGCGATCGGCGTCCGGATCGTTGGCGATGGCCAGGTCGGCGTCGAGCTCCTCTGCCAGCGCCAATAGTTGGTCGGTGGCGCCCGGTTCCTCCGGGTTGGGGAAGGCAACGGTCGGGAAGTCCGGATCGGGCTGCTGCTGTGAGGCGACCATGTGGACGTCGGTGAAACCTGCGCGTGCCAACACCTCTGCCAGACTTTGCGCGCCGACGCCGTGCATCGCAGTGGCCACGATTCGTAGCGCAGGGATGACGGCGGACACTGACGCGGGAGCGGGAGGAGCGGACTCAGTGGCCGCGGCAGGAAGAACTGATTCCGTGACGACGGACGTCACCGCCAGCGATCCGGCTAGTGAGGCGGCCCGTGCCAGGTACCGCTCGACGATCGCTGTCGGCCCCTCTGTCGGCCACGGCTGAGGCGTACCGGCGGTATCGACGCTCACCGCCGCCGGCACCGCTGCAATCGCGGCCTCGATGGCGGCGTCTGTCGGCGCCACGATCTGCGCGCCGGCCTGCAGATACACCTTCAACCCGTTGTCCTGCGGCGGGTTGTGTGATGCGGTCACCTGCAGACCGGCCGCCGCATCCAGGTGCCGGACGGCGAAGGCAGTGATCGGAGTCGGCAACGCCCCCGGCGCCAACAGCGCCCGAAATCCTGCTGCTGCCAACACCTTCGCCGCGTCGGCAGCAAACTCCGCGGAGCGATGCCTGGCGTCATGGCCGATCACCACGATCCGGTCCCGACCGCCGTTCGCCAGTAGATGGGCCGCGATGCCGGCGGCCGCCCTGCGTACCACGGCCAGGTTCATACCGGCCGGTCCGGCCCGCAACGGTCCGCGCAGCCCCGCTGTCCCGAAAGCGAGCGGCGCGCTCATCCGATCGGTGAGGTCGGCAAGGGCGGATGCGTTGCCACCCATGGCATCTGCCAGCACCTGCTGCAGCTCGGCCCGATCGGAGGATGATGGATCGTCGGCGATCCAGCGCATCGCCTCGTCGCGCAGCGCGGGCGTCAACCGGTCCGGGACGTCGGTGCCCATCGTCGTCAGGCCTTCTTGATCAGCTCGGCGAGCAATCCGCCCATCCTGTTGGCCGCCGCCTTGCCGGCCGCCAGCACCTCATCGTGGTTCAGTGGCTCGCCCGTCATGCCGGCCGCCAGGTTGGTGACCAGGGAGAGCCCGAACACCTCGGCGCCCGCCTCCCTCACGGCGATCGCCTCCAACACCGTCGACATGCCGACCAGGTCGGCGCCGAATCCGCGCAACATCCGGATCTCGGCCGGTGTCTCGTAGTGCGGGCCAGGCAGCTGGGCGTACACGCCCTCCGCCAGCGACGGATCGATCTGGCGGGCCAGTTCCCGCAGCCGCGGCGAGTACAGGTCGGTGAGGTCGACGAAGTTCGCACCGACGATCGGCGAGGTGGCCGTCAGGTTCAGGTGATCGGAGATCAGGATCGGCTGCCCCACCGACATGCCATCGCGCAGCCCGCCGGCGGCGTTAGTCAGAATCACCGTCCTGGCACCGGCGGCCACCGCGGTGCGAACGCCGTGCACCACGGCTGGCACACCGCCGCCCTCGTAGTAATGGGTTCGCCCGAGCAGCACCAGTACCCGCTTGCCGCCGAGCGGGATCGAGCGCAGCTTGCCGGCGTGCCCGGCCACCACCGGAGCGGAGAACCCGGGCAGATCGGTCACCGAGACCTCCGCGGTGGCAGCGCCGAGCGCGTCCGCGGCCGGCACCCAACCAGATCCGAGGACCAGGGCGACATCGTGGTGCAGCACCCCCGTCGCTCTGGCCAGCACGGCTGCTGCTTCTTCGGCGGTGGCGCGGGATGCGGTGGCGGAGTCGACCGTCTCATCGGACATGGGCAAACCCTAGCCGCTGCGAACCGCCGAGATCCGGCCTCGGCGGGCCTCGCCGTGGCGTCAGCTGTGGTCGAACCGTTCGGCGCTGAGACGAAACGATCCACCGACCGCATTCAGGCACCACACCCCGTCGGAGGCCATGTTGCAGCTCACCCCGTCCGGCCCGGTGATCAGCGATCCGTACGGAGCAGTGATCTTGGTGGCCTTGGCGAACAGATCGCCGAGACAGCCGGTCATCGAGGCGTGGCCGTCGACGGGCAATTTCGCGACCGCCGTTGGCGTCTCGGTGTTGCAGGACGGCGTGTCGTAGTGGAAGACGTTGATGCGGCAGACCGCCCCAGTGTCATCGATCCGGCACCAGATGTTGTTGGAAGGACTGACGAATCCGGAGGCGGCGTCCAGCGGTTTGCCGGTGAGCGTCGACGGCGCAGCGGTCTGGGCAGGTGGGCTGTCGCTGCTGGCCGGCTCGAGGCCCGACTGCGAGCCGACGTCCGACGGGCCGGTGCTGGACGCATGGCCGTCCGGCTGCGCAGAGCGACCCGTCGGCGCGGGAGTGGGTGGCGCGGTGGGAGTACCCACGGCGGTGCTCGGAACGGTGGATCCGGCCGCAACGGACTGCTGGCCGCGGTCAGCCAGCCAGCGGACGCCGAAGAAGCCGCCGACGGCCAGGGCGACGACCAGCAGCGCTGCGACCGGCAGTACCCAAGCCGGCCGCGATCGCTGCTCGGCGACAGCCGGCAGCGGCGTGAGTTCGTCGGAGCCGCTGTTGGCCCACGGTGGCGGCGGCACCGGTTCGGCCCGGCGCGGCGCAAACGGCGGAACGGCCGCGTTGCTACCGCTGAAAGCACCGCTCTGCCGTGGGCCGGCTGGACCGCTGCCTGGTCCGGTCAGCGTGCCTGCCGGATCGGTCGACCGTGGTGGTGGAGCGACGTTGGCTGTCATCCCCGTCGGGTCGTCTGCGCACTGTTTCAGCTGCTCACGGGCCTGCGTCACCGTCATTCTGGCGGCCGGGCTCTTGACGAGCAGGCCGTCGATCACCGGTCCGAGCCGGCCGGCGTGTGGGTGCGGCGGGACGGGATCGGACACCACCGCGGTCAGGGTGGCGATGGCATCGCCCCTGTCGAACGGCGGTCGGCCCTCGACGGTGGCGAACAGCATGGCGCCAAGTCCCCAGGCGTCAGAGGCCGGCGAGGCCAACCCGCCGGCCGCCACCTCCGGCGCGATGTAGGCGGGGGATCCGAGCAGCAGGCCGGTCATCGTGATCGACGGCTCGTCGACGCTGCGGGCGATGCCGAAGTCGGTGAGCTTGACCCGGCCGTCGTTGCCGACCAACACATTGCCCGGCTTCACGTCCCGGTGGGTGATGCCGGCCTGATGCGCGGCCAGCAGACCGCCGGCGACCGCCACCCCGACGGTGGCGGCCACGCCGTCCCGCATCGGGCCGTCCTGCCGCAGCACCTGGGCCAGCGATCGTGCCTGCAACAGTTCCATCACGATGTATGGGCGACCGTCGACGGTGAGGATGTCGTACAGCGTGATGACGTGGGCGTGCGACAGGGCGCCGATGGCCCGTGCCTCGCGCATGGTCCGGTCGGCGACCAGCTCCACCTCGCCAACCGGCATGCCGGTTGGCAGGTTGATCTCCTTGATGGCCACCAACCGATGCACAACCTCGTCGTAGGCCCGCCACACCGTGCCCATCGCGCCCTTGCCGATGATCGAGTCGAGGCGATAACGGCCGACCAGATACCGCGCGCCGGCAGGCGGCGGCGGAGGGGCTGGTGGTGGTGTCTCCGGCACGTCGGCCATTCTCGCATCCGGGCCTATCCGCGGCGGCTTTCTCGCCGGACTCGGCGGCCCCGCGTCAGGATTGCGTCAAGATCGCCCACCGCGGGGTCAAGAACCCGTCAGAACGGCTCATTGCGCCTGGATACCCGCCTTAGCGTCGCCTGAGCCGGCCACCGAAAACAGGCACAAGGGTGAGGGACATGATGATCGTTGCCGCGGGATCCTGGCGATCCTGCTGCTCGGCTACCTGATAGCCGCGCTGGTGTTTCCGGAGCGGCTCGGATGAGCCCCTGGCTCGCCGCAGCGGCCCAGATAGTGGTGCTGCTGGTGCTGTTGGTGCTGCTGCACCGGCCGCTGGGCGACTATCTGGCCGGGGTGCTCACCAGCGACCGGGACTGGCGGGTGGAGCGGCGGTTGTATCGGTTGTTGCGGCTCGACCCCCGCGCCGACCAACGCTTCAGTGCCTATCTGGCGGCGGTGATCGGCTTCTCGGTGGTGTCCGTCGGGCTGCTGTGGTTGATCCTGTCGGTACAGCGGGTGCTGCCGTTCGCCCAGGGACACGGCGGGATGACGCCCGACCAGGGTTTCAATACCGCGGTCTCGTTCGTCACCAATACGAACTGGCAGTCGTGCTCGGGTGAGGCGACGCTCGGGGTGTTCTCGCAGGCCGCCGGGCTGACGGTGCAGAACTTCGTCTCGGCAGCTGTCGGCGTTTCCGTCCTGGCGGCGATGATTCGCGGATTCCTGCGGCGTAACTCCGATCGGCTGGGCAATTTCTGGGTCGACCTGATCAGGGTGGTGGTGCGGGTACTGCTGCCGCTCAGCGTGATCGGCGCGGTGCTCCTCATCGCCGCCGGCGTCATCCAAAACCTGTCCGACCCGACAACAGTGACCACGCTGGCCGGCGACAGCCAAACGATTCCCGGCGGTCTGGTCGCCTCGCAGGAAGTGATCAAGGAACTGGGCACCAACGGTGGCGGCTACTTCAACGCCAACTCGGCGCACCCGTTCGAGAATCCGAATGCATTTACCGACCTGTTCGAGATCTTCCTGCTGCTGATCCCGTCCGTGTTGCCGAGGACGTTCGGCCGAATGGTCGGAAACCTCAAGCAGGGCATGGCGATCCTGGAGGTGATGGTGTCGCTATGGGCACTGTCGTTGGCCGCAACACTGCTCAGCGAGAGCACCCACTCCGGGAGCGCGCTGCGAGCCGCCGGTGCGGCAATGGAGGGCAAGGAGGTCCGGTTCGGCATCCCGATGTCGTCGCTGTTCGCTGTCTCGACGACGCTGACCAGCACCGGCGCGGTGAACTCGATGCACTCCTCGTTCACCGGCCTTGGCGGCGGCACCTTGCTGTTGAACATACTGCTGGGTGAGATCGCGCCTGGCGGAACGGGTTCGGGGCTGTACGGGATGTTGATCCTGGCCGTCATCACGGTATTTATCGCCGGCCTGATGGTCGGCCGGACGCCGACCTACCTCGGCAAGCAGATCGGCGCGCAGCAGATGAAGTTCGCCGCCGGCTACCTGCTGGTGACGCCGGCGTTGGTGCTGCTCGGTTCGGGTATCGCGCTGCTGGTGCCGTCGGCGCGAGCCAGTGTGGCCAACGCCGGGCCGCACGGCTTGACGGAGATCTTGTACGCCACCGGTTCGGCGGCCAACAACAACGGATCGGCGTTCGCCGGATTGAACGCGAACACCCCCTTCTGGAACATCCTGCTCGGAACGCTGATGTTCCTCGGCCGGTTCGGCTGCATCGCGCTGGTTCTTGGATTCGCCGGATCCATTGGGAAACAGAACATCAAGCCGGCCGACGCCGGCACCCTGCCCACCCACCGGCCGCTATTCGCCGCCATGTTGTTCGGCGTGGTGATCCTGGTGGCGGCACTCACCTACCTGCCCGCGCTGGCGCTCGGGCCGATTGCAGAAGGATTGTCATGACAGCCCCCGTGCGCGACCGCAACGCCAACTCCCACGACAACGATGACGCCAGCCAGGCGACAACGCACCGTCGCATCCGTTCGGCGTCGGTGTTCCGCCCACGTTCATTGCTGCAGGCGCTACCGACCGCGCTGCGTCACCTCGATCCGCGGGTGATGGTGAAGACCCCGGTGATGTTCGTGGTGCTGGTCGGCGCCGCCCTGTGCACCGTGCTGTGCTTCACCGACCCGAGCACGTTCGTGGTGCTGGCCACCATCTGGTTGTGGCTGACTGTCGTCTTCGCCAACGTCGCGGATGCGGTCGCCGAAGGGCGGGGCAAGGCGCAGGCCGCCTCGCTGCGGGACAGCAGGGACACCCTGACCGCGCGCCGGCTTGACGCAGCTGGCAACGAGAGTGTTTGTGCTGCAGCGGATCTCACCGTCGGCGACCTGGTGGCGTGCGAAGCGGGCGACGTAGTGCCAGGCGACGGCGACATCGTCGAAGGAGTGGCCAGCGTCGACGAGTCGGCGATCACCGGAGAATCGGCTCCTGTTGTCCGCGAATCCGGAGGCGACCGGTCGTCGGTGACCGGCGGTACCAGGGTGCTCAGCGACCGAGTGGTCGTGAAGATCACCGCGGAGCCAGGCCAGTCGTTCGTAGACAGGATGATCGCGCTGGTCGAAGGATCGCAGCGGCAGAAGACACCCAACGAGATCGCCCTGAACATCCTGCTGGCGTCGCTCACCATCGTGTTCCTGCTGGTGGTGATGGCCCTGCAGCCGATGGCGGCGTTCTCCGGATCCAGTCAATCGATCGTCGTGCTGGTGTGCCTGCTGGTCTGCCTGATTCCGACCACCATCGGCGCCCTGGTGTCGTGCATCGGGGTGGCCGGGATGGACCGGCTGGTGCAGCGCAATGTGCTGGCGATGAGCGGAAGAGCGGTGGAGGCGGCCGGCGACGTGTCGACCCTGCTGCTGGACAAGACCGGCACCATCACCTTCGGCAATCGGCAGGCTGCTGCGCTCTTTGCGGCACCGGAGGTATCTGCCGACGATCTGCGGGACGCGGCGCTGATCTCGTCACTGGCCGACGACACTCCAGAGGGCAAGTCGATCATCGACCTGTGCGTGCACGACGGCGCCGACCTGGCCAAGGCGAAGGAGATCGCCGCGGCCGGTGAGGTGGTTGAGTTCTCTGCCCGCACCAGGATGAGCGGGCTGGACATCTCTGGATTGCGCGCCTCGCGAGACGCTCAGTCCGCTCCTAGGCCGTCTGCTCGCGCCTCGCTCCAGGCCGTCGATGCTCCCTCACTCTCGGTGCGCGCCGGCGTCACCCACGGCGATCGACAGATCCGCAAGGGTGCGGTGACGGCGGTGGCGGCGTGGCTGGCCGAACAGGGGGTGGATGGGCCGGCCGAGACGTTGGCCACGGCGGACGAGATCTCCTCGGCCGGTGGGACGCCGCTGCTGGTGGCCACCAACAGCCGCGCGCTGGGTGTCGTCCATCTCAAGGATGTGGTGAAACCCACTATCGCGGAACGGTTCTCCGACCTGCGGGCGATGGGCATTCGGACGGTGATGATCACCGGCGACTCGGAACTGACCGCGCGCAGCATCGCCGCCGAGGCCGGCCTCGACGACTATCTCGCCGAGGCGACACCCGAAGACAAGATGGCCTACATCAAACGCGAGCAGCAGGACGGCCGGATCGTCGCGATGACCGGTGATGGCACCAACGACGCGCCAGCGCTGGCCCAGGCCGACGTCGGGGTGGCGATGAACACCGGCACCGCAGCGGCGAAAGAGGCCGGCAACATGGTCGACCTGGACTCCAGTCCGACCAAGCTGATCGACATCGTCGAGATCGGCAAGCAGCTGTTGATCACCAGGGGCCGCTCTCACCACCTTCTCGTTGGCCAACGACGTGGCCAAGTACTTCGCGATTCTGCCGGCGATGTTCGTCGGCGTCTTTCCGGGCCTGGCGAAGCTGAACATCATGCACCTGTCCAGCCCGCAGTCGGCGATCCTGTCGGCCGTCATCTTCAACGCTCTCGTCATCGTCGCGTTGATCCCGTTGGCCATGCGCGGTGTCAGCTACCGGCCGGTGTCGGCCGCCGCGCTGCTGGCCAGGAACCTGGCGATCTATGGCCTCGGTGGCATCATCGTGCCGTTCGTCGGCATCAAACTCATCGACCTGCTCATCCATCTCATTCCCGGAATCGGTTGATACCCATGGCTTCTGACGTAACCAACGACGCGCATTCGTCCGGCGCGGCGATGCTGAAGACCGCTGGTAGGCAGACCTTGATCAGCCTGCGGGTGCTGCTGGCGATGACCGTCATCGTCGGGGTGCTGTACCCGGCGCTGGTGTTCGGGATCGGCCGGCTGATGCTCGCTCGGGCGGACGGCTCGATGCTGACCGGCTCGAACGGCCAGCCGGTCGGGTCGGCGCTGATCGGCCAGCAATTCGCCGGTAGGCGGTGGTTCCAGGCCCGGCCGTCGGCATCCGACAACGATGCGATGGCCTCCGGCGGCTCCAACCTGGCCGCCGACAGCGACAGGCTGGCCACCGAGATCGCCCAGCGTCGGGCGCAGATCGCGGCGGCGGACGGCGTGAGTCTTGATCAGGTGCCGGCCGACGCGGTGACGGCATCGGCCAGCGGACTGGACCCCGACATCAGCCCTGCCTACGCTCGACTGCAGGTAGCACGGGTGGCAACGGCCGGTGGCCTGGACAGGGAAGCGGTGCAACAGCTGGTGGAGCGACAGGTGACCGGCAGGAGCTGGGGCTTCTTCGGCGAACCGCGCGTCAACGTGCTGCAGTTGAACCTTGCGTTGCGGGCCTTGAAACCATAAGGGTGGCAACGGATTCGCCCGGCAAGCTGCGGGTCTACCTGGGGGCCGCCCCCGGCGTCGGCAAGACCGTCGCCATGCTCGGCGAGGGTCGGCGTCGGGTGGAGCGCGGCACCGATGTGGTGGTGGCGGTGGTCGAGGACCACGGCAGGGTCTTCACCGCTGCGCAGCTGGCGGAGCTGGAGGTGGTGCCGCGTCGGACGGTGAATCATCGCGGTGTCGAGCTCACCGACCTGGACCTGGCGGCTGTGCTGGCCCGGAATCCGCAGGTGGCACTCGTCGACGAGCTGGCGCACAGCAACGCACCCGGCGACGGCAGTAGGCCGGTCAACGAACGACGCTGGCAGGATGTGCAGCAGCTGCTCGACGCCGGTATCGACGTGATCACCACGGTCAACATCCAGCACATCGAGTCGCTGAACGACGTGGTGTCGGCGATTACCGGGGTGGTGCAGACCGAGACGGTGCCGGATGCGGTGGTGCGGGCGGCCGACCAGATCGAGCTGGTCGACATGACCCCGCAGGCATTGCGCCGGCGGATGGCGCACGGCCACATCTACCCGCCGGACAGGGTCGACACCGCGCTGGGCCATTACTTCCGCGAGGGCAATCTAACGGCCCTACGCGAGCTGGCGCTGCTCTGGGTGGCGGACCGGGTGGAGGAGGGGCTGGCCCGCTACCGCGCGGAACATGACATCCGCGGGACCTGGGCGGCCAGGGAACGGATCGTGGTGGCGCTCACCGGTGGGCCAGAAGGTTCGATGCTGCTGCGCAGGGGCGCCCGGATCGCCGGCCGGATGGCCGGCCGGGACCTGGTTGCGGTGCACGTGGTTCGGTCGGACGGTTCCGTCGACGCGGTGGCCTCCGATGCGGGATCGGCAGAGGTCGAACGACAACGGCAGCTGGTGCAGTCACTCGGCGGCACGCTGCACACCGTGGTCGGCGACGACATCTCAGCTGCCGTACTGGATTTCGCTCGTGCGGTGAACGGAACACAGATCGTCGTCGGGGTGTCGCGGCACTCAGGCATCACCAGGATCTTCCGGCCCAGCACGTCGATGGCGATCGTCGGTAATAGCGGCGACATCGATGTGCATGTGGTGACCCACGAACGGGCCAGCGGCGCCGGACATCGCCATCTGTGGACGCCGGTTGACCGATCGAACAGGTGGGCCTGGCCGGCTTCGGTACTGGTTCCGGCGGCGTTGACGGCGATCCTGTTGCCGTGGCGGGACTCGATGAACCTGTCGACGGTGCTGTTGATCTTCCTGCTCGGGGTGCTGGCGTCATCGCTGATCGGCGGTGTACTACCGGCCGCCGTCAGCGCGCTGGTGGCCGGGCTACTGGCCAACTACGTGTTCACCCCGCCAACCGGCTCGCTCAGCATCAACGAGCCAGGCAACGCGTTCGCGCTGGTGGTGTTCCTGATCGTCGGGATGACGGTGGCCTCCATCGTCGACCGCAGTCGGCGGCGGGCCACGGAGGCGGCCCGAGGTCGCGCCGAGGCGCAGCTGCTGGCGGCGGTGGCGACCAGGTCCGCGGCATCGGACGATCCGTTGCGGGAGGTGCTCCGGCAGGCGCGCGAAGCGTTCGGAATGGCGTCGGTCGAGTTGCGCAGGGGAGCGGAGGTAATCGCCAGGGAACCGCTAGAGCTGGCCGGATCCGTTGGCGCGCTCGCGGTGTCGGTGACCGTCGATGCCGACACTCCAGGAGAGCCTGCGCCGGTCGAGCTGCTGATGTCCGGTCGCACACTGGCCGCAGCGGATCGCAAGCTGGCCGAGGTGATGGCCAGCCAGGCCGCGGTGGCGCTGCAGCGCAGGGAGTTGACCGCCGAGGCGGCGCTGCACGATCGGCTCCGACAGTCGGACGCGGTGCGGACCGCCGTGCTGGCCGCCGTCTCGCACGACCTGCGGTCGCCGCTGGCGACGATCAAGGCGTCGGTGTCCAGCCTGCTCGATTCGTCGGTGACGTTCTCGGCCGCCGACAGCCACGAGCTGCTGACAGCGACGGACGTCGCCGCCGATCAGCTGGACGATCTGCTGACCAATCTGCTCGACCTCTCGCGGCTGCAAACCGGGGTGCTGGTGCCGGTGCGGCGGCCGGTCGGATTGGACGAGGTGGTCCATCGGGGCCTGATCGGACTGCCGTCCGACCGGCTGGAGCTGGCGATCCCCGACGACCTGCCGTTGGCCGACACTGACGCCGGTCTGCTGGAGCGGGTGGTGGCGAACATCGTCGGAAATGCGTTGCGGCACAGCCCCGATGGCCAGCCGGTACGGGTGCTGGCCGGCGCGGTGCCGGGTGGGATTTCGGATGCCATTCCGCAGCCGCGACTGCTGCAGGTCCGAGTGGTCGACAACGGACCGGGGGTGGCGCAGGCCGACCGCCCGGCGATGTTCCTGCCGTTCCAGCGGCTCGGCGATGCGCCGAACGGTTCCGGTCTTGGACTCGGATTGGCGGTGGCCCGCGGGCTGGCCGAGGCGGTCGATGCCACCATCGAGGTGGAGGACACACCGGGCGGAGGGCTGACGATGGTGATCACCGTGCCGATGGCCGGCGGTGCTAGTTCGAGCGTTGGCGTTGCCAACGCAGCTGCCGAGATGCCGCGCGCCGAATCGACTCCTGTTACCCGGACAGCAACCAGCTCCGACGATCAGCACCGATCCCGATGAACAGCGTATTGGTGGTCGATGACGATCCGGCGCTGGCCAGGGCGCTCGGCATCAATCTGCGGGCGCACGGCTACGACGTGACGCTGGCCCACACCGGCAAGGCAGCGCTGGACGCGGTGGCCAAGGTCCGGCCCGGAGTGGTGATCCTCGACCTCGGTCTGCCGGACATGGACGGTGTCGAGGTACTTGAGGGCATCAGGGGCTGGACCACGGTGCCGGTGATCGTGTTGTCGGCCAGATCCACCTCGGCCGAGAAGGTCGAGGCGCTGGACGCCGGCGCGGACGACTATGTGACGAAACCCTTTGGGATGGACGAACTACTGGCCAGGATCCGGGTCGCCGTCCGCCGGGTGGCGCTGTCGGCCGACGGCGAGATCGAGGTGGTCATTACGGTGGACTTCGAGATCGAGCTGGCAGCGCACCGGGTGACGCGCGGCGGGGAGGCGGTTCGGCTGACGCCCACCGAGTGGGCGCTGCTAGAGGTGCTGGTGCGCAACTCCGGAAAGTTGGTGCCGCAGAAGCAGTTGCTGGCCGAGGTGTGGGGGCCGGCGTACGAACACGAAACCCATTACCTGCGGGTGTATCTCGCGCAGCTACGACGCAAGCTGGAACCCGATCCGTCGCGCCCCAGGTACCTGATCACCGAGCCTGGCGTCGGATATCGCTTCGAGAGTTAACGGCCGGACTGAGCAGGGGATCTCGCTGTCCGAAGTAGCGGCAGCAGCCCCTGGGAAGCTGCCGGCCCCTTTTAATCTGGTGTCTCGTGATTAGCGGTGATTGATGCGAGTGCGACCGGCCCGCGTGCAGGGGCTGTGCGGCATGCCAGAACCGGAAGGGCGACCAGCAGGGAACCTGCAGTTATCCGAGGCGCCGTAGCGCCGTCTCGATAGCGACCTCGACCCGGGAAGTCATGCCGGGCACATCGACGGGACGGCGCCCAGCGACCTGACTACGGATCCACTTCGGCCCGCTATCGTCATAGTGCAGCAGGGCATACAGGTCCCACCACGGATCGAGAGTCACCCCGGCGATCGACTCATAGAGAGACCGAAGCTGCTCCGACCACTCGGGCGAGTAGAGCGCCGCCAAGTATCGCCGACAGTGCCCGACGTCAATCGCGCGCGCCCCCCGATGGATGGAGTTCCAGTCGGTCAGTCCAGTAATCCTCCCGCGCGACCACAGCATGTTGACAGGCAGGAGATCGCAGTGCAGAAAGACGGCAGTGTCCTTTGGCGGCGGCGCCGCCATGACACCAAACGCCGCCTTCCACACAGCCGGCTTCTGTGCGCCGGCCGGCACCTGAAACCCGTCTAGAGGAGCGATCCAAGAATCCGTCCAAGGTCTGAACATCTTCGCGGGGAGATCGAGGGAATGCAGCAATACAGCAATCTCCGCGATCCTCGTCATCCACGACCGAGGTTCCGCCGGATTGAGGTGAACATGCCCCTGCAACCGTGTCATCAGCAACGATGGCGCGCCCCCCGTCGAAGCACCAGCAACATCAGTAGCCAGGATGCCCGGAACCGGGAGCCCGCTTCCCGCCACCACACCAAGGTTGGCGATCTCCTTCTCCAAGCTCCCCTGCAGGCCAAGCCCGCCCGGGTACTGCCGCAGTACGACGAACGTTCGCATTCCACGTCGCTCGACAGTCAGCCGATTCACGGCGGAGCAGACGCCACCGGTCATTCGGCGATAGCCAACGATGCGACTGCCCCGACCCATCTACGCCGCAACCCATGCTAGAGTCTCCACTGAGGGCCGACGCTGCCTGAACCCGCCATCCCTCCAGTCGCCGTCGGTCATGAGCGCGAGCGTATTCGTCAGAGGCTTGCGGCGATAGTGGTTTTCTAACCCGCCAGAGGCAGCGACCCGGCTGCTGTGTGGCGTCTCGTTATTAGCCGGGATTGATGCGAGTGCGACCCGGCCTCGGCTGACTTTCTCGAGGATCTCCTCTGCCGTGGCGGTCCATACGAACGGCTTGGGATCGTTGTTGTTGGCTTGGAGGTATGCCTCGATCGCAGCGATCAGGTCGGGCACCGACTTGAAGACACCGCGGCGGATGGCTTTCTCGGTGAGCTCGCGGAACCAGCGTTCGACCATGTTCAGCCATGAGCTCGACGTCGGGATGAAATGCAGGTGGAACCGGGGATGCTTGTCCAGCCAGGCCACGACGTTGTCGTGGGTGTGGGTGCCGTAGTTGTCGAGGATCATGTGGATCTGGAGTCCCTTGGGGACCTGATGGTCAATGATGCGCAAGAACTTCAAGAACTCGCCGTTGCGGTGCCTGGGAAGACATTGGCCGATCACCACTCCGGTCAGCACGTTCAGCGCGGCGAACAGGGTCGTTGTCCCGTTGCGCTTGTAGCCGTGGGTCATGGTTCCGGCCCGGCCTTTCTTCAAAGGCAGCGACGGCTGCGTCCGGTCGAGCGCCTGGATCGGGCTCTTCTCGTCCATGCACAGCACCACCGCCTTGTCGGGCGGATTCAGATAGACGCCGACCACATCGATCAGCTTCTCATCGAAACGGCGGTCATTGGAGAGCTTGAAGGTGCGCACCAGATGCGGCTTGAGCCCACGAGCAGACCACA
Source organism: Actinomycetota bacterium (assembly GCA_030853385.1). GTDB lineage: Bacteria > Actinomycetota > Actinomycetes > Mycobacteriales > Nakamurellaceae > Nakamurella. The sequence continues at coordinate 14,668 of JALYVF010000273.1, forward strand.
CACGCTGCACCGTCGCTGGGCTCACCCCGGCCGCCTTGGCCATCGACCGGCAGCTCCAGTGCGTCTCGCCTTCCGGCTTGGACTCCTGGGTCAACCGGACGATCTCGTCGATCTTCTCCGCCGGGATCTGCGGCTTACGCCCCCGGCCGGGACGAACCCGACCCAGCTTGGCCAGCCCCTCCTCCGCGAAGCGACTCCGCCAGGCCACCACACTCGACGGCGAGACCCCGACCTCATAGGCGACAGCCGTGCTGGCAAGACCATCGGCTGCCAGCAACAGCGCCTTGGCCCGGGTCACCTCCCGATGAGCTGCCGTCTGGGACTTCGCCAAGCTCTCCAGGATCTCCCGCTGAGCATCAGACATGACCAGAGCGGGGCTCGGAGCGCGCTCTAACACACCCTACTACCAATCCTCACTTATTTACGAGACACTATACTACTACAGGAGTGCTAACCGCTATAGACTGCCTCTACGCTTCGGGTTCCACCCAGTCCTTGGCGCGCTCGACCGCTCGCTTCCACCCCTTATACAGCTTCTCGCGCTCGGCCTCGCCCATGTTCGGGACGAACTCTTTGTCCATGGCCCACTTTTGCTCGATCTCGTCCTGGCTGCTCCAGTAGCCGACGGCCAGGCCGGCCAGATAGGCGGCGCCCAGCGCCGTGGTCTCGTTGACCACCGGCCGCTGCACCCTGGTGTCGGTGATATCGGCCTGGAACTGCATCAGGACGTCGTTGACCACCATGCCACCGTCTACCCGCAGGTCCGGAATATCCAGCCCGGAGTCGGCGCGCATCGCCTCCAGCACGTCGCGGGACTGGTAGGCCACGGCGGCCAGGGTGGCCAGCGCAATCTCGGGTATGCCGGTACCGCGGGTCAGGCCCAGAATGGCGCCGCGTGCGTACTGATCCCAGTACGGCGCGCCGAGGCCGGCAAAGGCCGGCACCATGTACACGCCACCGGTACCATCCCTGGCCTGGCGGGCCAGGTCCTCGGTTTCGGGCGCACTGCCGATGATCTTGAGGCCGTCGCGCAGCCACTGGACCGCCGCGCCGGTGATGAAGATGCTGCCCTCCAGCGCGTAGGTGACCTTCCCGCCCACGCCCCAGGCGATCGTGGTGAGCAAGCCAGCCTTCGATTCACGCGGCTGATCCCCGGTGTTCATAAGCATGAAATTGCCGGTGCCATAGGTGTTTTTCACCATGCCGGGGGTATAGCAAGCCTGGCCGAAGGTAGCAGCCTGCTGGTCGCCGGCGTCGCCGGCAATCCTGATTGCGCCGCCAAACAGCTCAGGGTCCGTCTCGCCGTAGACCTCGGAGGAGCTCTTGACCTGGGGCAGCATGGCACGAGGGATATTCAGCTCCTGGAGCAGATCGTCGTCCCAATCCAACTCATGGATGTTAAACAGCATGGTGCGTGCGGCATTACTGTAGTCGGTGACATGCACCTTGCCGCCGGTAAGACGGTATATAAGGAAAGAATCGACCGTCCCGAAGAGCAGCTCACCCCGCTCTGCCTTCTCGCGTGCCCCTGCCACATTCTCCAGAATCCAGCGGACCTTGGTGCCTGAGAAGTAGGCGTCGATGACCAGACCGGTCTTCTGACGCACGCGGTCCTCCCAGCCGGCGCGCTTCAGCGTGTCGCAGTACTCGGCGGTGCGCCGATCCTGCCAGACGATGGCGTTGTACACCGCCTTACCGGTGGTCTTGTCCCATACCACCGTGGTCTCGCGCTGATTGGTGATGCCGATGGCGGCAATGTCCCCGGCGCCGAGCTTCTGCTCGCTCAGCACGTGCCTGGCCATCTCAAGCTGGGAGTTCCAGATATCCTCCGGATCGTGCTCCACCCAGCCGGGCTTGGGGTAGTGCTGCTCAAACTCCTGGTTCAGTTTGGTAACGGCCCGTCCGTCGTGGTCGAAGATGATGGCGCGAGAGCTGGTCGTGCCCTGATCCAGCGCCAGTATCTGCTGCTCTGCCATGTCGGTCTCCTCACTCTCCTGGGTACTAGCCCACTGTCTCCTGTAAAGCCTTGAATAGAAGGTAGCTGGAGGTCGCGCCCGGGTCCTGGTGCCCCACACTACGCTCGCCCAGATAGCTGGCCCGTCCTTTGCGAGCCACTAACGGGATGGTGGCCTCCATGCCGGCCTCCGCCGCCTGAGTCGCCGCCGCCACTGCCCGCGGGAGGTCCTGTCCGCCGGATACTGCCTCCTGGTACGCTCGTACCGCCGGATCCCAGGCGTCGAGCATGGTCATGTCCCCCGGCTCGGCCTTGCCCCGATCGATGATGCCCTGCCGGCCGGCCTCCAGTGCCTGCCCCAGGGTCGCGGCATCCAGCGAGTCATGGCCGGAGGTTGCCTGGGCCATGCGCAGGAGCACCGTGCCGTACAGCGGCCCCGAAGCGCCGCCCACGCTGCGGATCAGCGTCATCCCAGCCGCCTTCAGCATGACCTCGATCGGCTGTGTGCCGGCCTGGGTCAGGCTGGCATGGACGGCTCGCATCCCGCGATCCATGTTAATGCCATGGTCGTTGTCGCCGATCGGTCCATCCAGCTCGGTCAGATGGTCCTTGTTCTGCTCGATCTCAGCGGCGAACCGGTCGATCCAGGCAGCGGCCAGCGCGGGTGTCAGGTCCATGGTGCTGCTACGCGCCCCAGCGCAGCGCCGGGGTGCGAACCGGCGCATCCCACAGCCGCGTCATCTCCTCGTCCAGTCGCAGCAGCGTAATGGACACGCCCTGCATCTCGAGCGAGGTGATGTACGGCCCCACCAATGAGCGGCTGATACTGATTCCCTGCCCATCCAGGACCTGCTTCAGCTTGCGATAGACAATGAAGAGTTCCAACAGCGGCGTCCCACCCATGCTGTTGACAAATGCCAGCACGCTGTCGCCTCGTTTAAAGGGCAGGTCTTCGATAATCGGCATGGCCAGCAACTCGGTCACCTCATCAGCGCCGCGCAGCTCCATGCGCCGCCGGCCCGGTTCACCGTGGATGCCGATGCCGATCTCCATCTCATTCTCACCCAGCTCGAAGCTGGGCTTGCCGGCGGCGGGGACGGTACATGCGGTCAGGGCCATGCC